>JBBRYH010000119.1:0-1764 GCA_038237845.1 Bacteroidia bacterium | reverse complement strand
AGGTTTTTGCTGCTGAACGGTAATTTCATCAGATGGTGCAAGAATAATATATCTGTCGCGATACAATATACTTACTTTGCTGCCAAATAACTCCTTGAGTATTATCTCAATCTTTTCGTTTTCAAAATTTAGATCTACTTTCCGTTCAACATCAATTAACTGATTGTTGTAGAGGAACTGAAATTTGCCCTGATTTTCAATCTGAAGAAGTACTTCTTTAATAGATGAATTCTTCATGTTCAGCGACAATCTTGTATTTTGCGAAAAACTGTTCCCCGCAATTACTTGTAATGCACTAATCAGTATCAAGAATAGAGAAATTCTCATAGCTCGAAAAATTTTTGCGTGCACGGTATGAACCGTCCACAATGAATACATGTTTTTTTTCATACATTTGCATTTGAATGTTTAAATTTGTGTAATTATTTACCTGCTAAAGTAAGAAAAATTAGATCACCTGCTATAGATTGAAAATAAAAATGAAATAATTCTGGTTTTGTTATCAATAATTCGTTGTGGCTGTTGATAAGTTTTTGTTTCCAGCGATATTAGGCTCCTGACATTTTAATATTCCGGCGAACCAATAAACTTTTTTTTCATGTGCCCTTCTCGTGGGGATAAAATCTCAAAATAAGTGGATATCAACAATTTGGGCTGTTGGCATTGTATAACTTTAGTTGAATAAATTTGGTTATTGAGACATGCCCAGTTTATCTTTGACAAAAAAAAATTGGTCAAAGATTTAGCCATACAAGTTTTAATCAAAAAGGTCGAAGAGCTGACCATGCGATTGGAGAAATCTGAGAAAGAGAATGAACTCTTGCGCCATGAAAATACCGTTCTAAAAGCAGAGAATGCCATGATGAAGACCGAGGTTGCAGAGTTAAGGGCGCGTTTAGACAGCAATAGCCGTAATAGCAGTAAACCACCATCCAGTGACGGCTATAAAAAGAAACCAATTAAACCGGCTTTTCCCCAAGGCAAAGGCAGCAGCCAGGGAGGCCAAAAAGACCATAAAGGACATACCTTAAAACAAGTTAAAGCACCCGATAAAATAGTAGCCTGCATCCCTGGTATATGCACCTGTGGCCACGAATTTGAAAAAGGAGAATTAATGCTGGCAGAAAAACGTCAGGTTTTTGATCTTCCGCAACCTAAGTTGGAAATTACCGAATACCAAATATTCAAAGCCTCGTGTGCCTCGTGTGGGCTAGAGCAAAAAGGGATTGCCCCGGAAGGGGTAAATGCACCGGTACAATACGGGAACAGGGTAAAAGCTTTTGTTGTATTGCTAAACGTACATTATAAGCTTCCATTTAAAAAGATACAACTATTGTTCTGTGATTTATTTGGTTACCCGATAAACGAATCAACCATTAGTTCAGCCGGGCAGAAATGTTACGAAAAACTTGAAGAAAGTGAAAGGGTAATCAAGTCAAAAATAATTGGTAACAATGTTGTACATGCTGATGAAACAGGCCTTCGGACAGCAGGGAAGCTGCACTGGTTGCACACGGCAACTACGCTGTTATATACTTACCTGTTTGTTCATGAAAAACGGGGGGCGGAGGCAATACAAAGCAATAAATCCGTACTATGTGACTATATCGGTTGGCTTGTACATGATTGCTGGAGCAGTTATTTTAACCTGAAAAATCTGAAACATGCCATTTGTGGCGCCCACATTTTAAGGGAGCTCGAAGGACTGGTTGAAAACATGGGAACCAAATGGGCAAAAGTTTTTAAATCGTTTTTACTCACTGT
>JBBRYH010000118.1:0-1769 GCA_038237845.1 Bacteroidia bacterium | reverse complement strand
TATCCTTTTCCATAAGCACGCCAATAATATTTACGGCGCGTGTAATTATTTCTAAATCTTTTGCTTCAGGTTTTTCTTTCGCTGTCGGATAATAAACATCAAGAACACCTAACACATTTCCTCCTTCAGATAAAATCGGATACGAAAAACAAGACGCGATTTTATGACGGCGAGCATGAACTAAAATATCTTTCCAGTCTTCGTTTGTTTCAACATTTGTACAGTAAGAGTTACACTTGCTCATCGCAGCTTTCCCCGCTGAAATTGAACTGATGCTCACATTCACTTCTCCAACAGATTTTATAAAGTCGGTAGAAATATTCGGAGCAACATACCAGTTTAAAGAATTTCCTTCAGTATTAGTTATAAGAATTGCGCAACGCATTTCTGTTGTCAACTCTTCAATATTTGTTACAAGATGATTTAATGAACGAGTTAAATCATTATCCTTCGAAGCCATTTCCAATACTTGTTTTTCAGCAAGTAATAATTTTTCCATTCGCTTCCGTTCAGAAATATCAGTGATGCGCATTTGCAGGTGCGGAGCATTCATGTATTGCACAACACGAAATTCCAGGTTGCCCCAGAAAGTTTTTCCCTTGCGTGTATTGTATTGCAATTCTTTCGACCAACCCCAGTTATCCTTCAATTGCTTTCTCATCAAAGTCATTTCATTTTCAGTGAAAGTTTCTTTCTGTAAAGTGGTCGGATCAAGCCCTGTTAATTCTTCCATGTCTGATGCTTCGAATAAATCAATCGCGCGTTTGTTGCAATTAATAATTTTCATATCATCTAACTTGGTCAGAAAATTTGCGTCAGCAGATTCGTTAAAAATATTTTTGAAAAGGTCTTCACTCTTTTTCAGTTTTTCCTGTGTGCGCAATTTTGAACCAAATGTGATTCCCATGATAATTGAAGCTGAACCAAAAACTGTTGCAATGACATCCGGATTTAATTCCGTTTTAGTTATGTTAGTCAATACAATAATTCCGATACAGTTAAATGCAAGAAAAATATATAGAATCGTTGGCTTACGAAAAACAGTGCTGCACACCATGAATGCAAGTAGTAAAGCTGCCGCGTTATTAAATTCAAATAAATTAGTGATACACTCATCAATACTTTGAATCATAATTAAAAAAACAACTCCATAAATAATCGGAACTAAATTCTTCTTAATGATTTTAATAATAAAGGAAAGTGAAACAAGTAAAAGAGAACTAACTCCGATTAACATATTTTCATAAAAAGAAAAAATGCTTGTGAGATTGGACTGATACATTGTTATACCGAAGGTGAAATAAGCAAAGCCTGCAACGAATAAGAGCATGCGAATGAATTTCACATCATCCTCTATAAGACTAAATATTCGCTTCGCTTTTATAAGAAAATTCTTTGTACTAGACAAAGTTGATGCGTTTGACATCTGGGTGTTTTTTACTTTATATCGTTGCCATTTGTAAATAGTTGCTAAAAAAAATTTACTATGAATGTTTTACCTCGAATTAAATTGGAGAAACCGTTTGTATTAAATGAAGGACAAAAGAAAACTATAAGAGGAAAAACAAATAGTTATAAGGTTTAATGCGAAATATTTTCTGAGAATCTTGCGGTCAAATAATTAATTAATGGCTAGATTTCAAACAAACCACGAACAGAACATGAGAATCATTGACCAGGTGACAATCACCTCTTCGAATCTTGGAATTTCTCAACTTACTACTGAAGACAATTCTTTGAACGGAAGAATTATTACAGTGAATGGTCGC
>JBBRYH010000117.1:0-1800 GCA_038237845.1 Bacteroidia bacterium | reverse complement strand
CCGCAATCCTTATTTTTATGACTCGAATGTATATCCAATCAATCTGTGCTTCATAATTCTGGACGAATGTTAATCAGGCTATTCATTTCAGTCTACCTATTTTTTCTAATTCCATTTATTTCTTGTAGTCAATCCTATCATAACTTTTTAAATAAGGGCATACGAGCTTTCAATGAGTCCAAGGACTCAATCGCAATTGCTTATTTTTTAAAAGCTGAGAGGAAACTGACAGAGTTAAACATGCGAGAAAGCTACGAGTCAGCACAAGTCAATTATTATTTGGCTCAGTTCCACATTGCATCAAAAAAAGATCAAAAAGCGATAGATAAACTTGAAGAGTCAAAATCCATTATCGTGCGACTTGGAAATAAAGATCACAATTTATTATTCTCAGAAATAATAAACTGGCTGGAGATGCTTTACAGTACGAATTATGATAGTGATAAATTCTAAGTTCAAGTAATAAGTGCAACACAATAGGTTGAAAGAAAGGAGGACTTCTCCCCCTTTCAATTGACCAAGTTAATTAAACTTGTGTTGCAATGTCAAAATATAAACAACTCAGCCAAGAGCAAAGGTATGTAATTGGCAGGCTTTTAAAAGCAGGTAATACACAAGAAGAAATAGCCACCGCGATTGGTTGTCATAAGTCCACCATCAGCCGTGAGCTAAAGCGCAACATTGCCAAGCGTGGCAGGGGGGCAAGGGTATATAAGGCAGATAGGGCACAACAGAAGACTGAGCTGCGGCATAAGACAAAACCCAAATGTTTTTCTTTCACTGCAGATATGCGCAAGCAAATCGTAAAATGGCTGACTGTTGAAAAGCTAAGTCCGGAATTGATCACCGCAAAGGGCAGACAGGAGTATGGAGACTTTGTCAGCCATGAAACGATTTACAAATGGATTTGGCAGACCAAACACAGCCACCGAAAAGAACATCAACCGTATCAACAATTGCATCAAGAACTTAAACATGGGAGAAGGCACAGAAAACGTGGGAACTACCATGAAAACAGAGGTTGTATACCCGATCGTGTTTCTATCGAAAAACGGCCTGCCCTTGTTGAAAAGCGTAAACGTATTGGAGATGTCGAAGTAGATTTGGTATTGGGGATGAACCATCAACCAGGCTTACTGGTCATCACTGATAGAGCTTCGTTAAAAACATCACTAACAAAAATAAAGACTAAAGCTTCAGCACGGATTGCAAAGGACATCATTCGGAAAATGAAACCGTGCGAAAATTGGATCAAGACAATGACCTATGATAATGATATGGCCTTTACCAAGCATCAAAAAATAAATGAAGTGCTGGGAACAAAATCATATTTCACACATCCATACACCTCACAGGATAAGGGCACAGTGGAAAATAGAATCGGTGTAATCCGAAGATTCTTCCCAAAGAAAACGGATTTTACAAAAGTTACCATTGCACAGGTGAGCAGAGTAGAAAAAATGATCAATGAAAGACCCGTTAGAAAATTTAACTATCAAACCCCAAATGCTGTATTTTTACAAAAATTAAAAGTTGCACTTATTCCTTGAACACAGCATTAACACAGAAATTCAATGAAATAATTATTCCTTACATCGATAGTGGCTTTGTCGGAGTTGTCTTAATTGCCGACTCTAATAAAGTAATTCTAAACAAAGCCTATGGAACAAATGTTTCTAAATTGAATTCTAATACATCCTTTTGGATCGCCTCTAATACCAAACCCATTGCAGCGATTGCAATATTAAAATTGCAAGAAGATGAAATCTTATCCACTAAAGACGCAATAACCAAATTCTT
>JBBRYH010000116.1:0-1932 GCA_038237845.1 Bacteroidia bacterium | reverse complement strand
GTAATTCTCATGTGATGAAACGAGGAATTATTATTGGTTTGGCGGTTTTAATGACAATTATTTTAGTATCGTTTATCTTGAATACATATCTGGAAAAGCAAAGAAACTTCGGGAAGTATAAAACTATGAATGATTTCTCGTTCTCAACACTTTATAACGAAGTCCAAAATACGTCAACCCTCCCAAAGTATAAAGGGTATGTAGTCCAGATTTTCAGTACGGAGTGCGGAATTTGCAAAGATGAAGCAAATGAATATCACAACCATAACGATTCAATGCAAAATATCCTGTTTATCATGTTATCAATTGATTCAATCGCAAAAATTAAAGAATTTGCATTAAAGCAGCAACTGTATAATACTGATAACTTTATATTCGGGCACATAGAAAAGAAGGTGATTGAAGCCAATTTCGGATCAGTAATAGGGCCATCGCTTTTCATTTACAATTCTGAAAAAGAATTGATTAGTAAAGAAGTGATTGCAAATTCAGCAACCTTACTTAACTATTTTGAAAAGGGCGAACGTTAGATTTAATTAGGATTGACAATTATTTTTTGAATAGTGGTTTTAACGTTGGGCATATTCACTCCTTCAAATCAAGAATTTTTATAAAACAAACAAAAAATTCCATTGTGAAAACCATCCTTTTTGATCCCTTTCCCGCGAACGGGCATTATAGCGCTATCCTAAAAACAGCAAAAGTGCTTAATAACAATGGATTGCATATAGTAGTTTCGGGAAGCGCTGAGTTCAAAGAAAGGACAGAACGACAAGGATTGGAATATTTAGAAAATAAGCCATTTTTAATGCTTCCTGAAATAGCTCTTAAAATTCAGGGAAAAGGATTGTCACTGTTTCAAAACAAATCAAACTATATCTCGAAACGAAAAGTAGAATGGAATGAGAATTTTATAAGGTGGAAAGATTCTATTTTGGTGTTAAAACCCTCGTTGGTTGTCCTCGATGAGCATTATGTCCTGAAAGTAGGTGCTTATTTGCTGTTGGGCATACCTGTTCTGCTTTTCCAAACTATGCCAGATACCTTAAAAATCAATGGAATACCACCATTTACCAATTATTTTATTCCGCGGTTTTCTGCATTAAGTAATTTTATCTGCAAAGGCTTGTGGCTAGTAAAAGAATTTCATCCGTATTACGGGTATTTACTTCGAAAATTAAAGCTGGTTAGAATTGATGATTTGTCTATTTATTTGGAAATTTACATTTCCAAAGGGATCGATTTGTCCGGTAGGATCGAGCTTAAGCGTTCTTTTGGAATAGGCATTAAGGGGTTGCCAAGGTTTGTAGTTTCACCTGCCGCTTTTGATTTTCCTCACGGGGAGCAACCCAATGTTTTCCGAATTGGGCCTTTGGTTGATATCTGCCGTGAAGGCAAAATTGATCTTCCACGGTATCAAACATTGTTAAACCAAATTGAAAAGCAGAAGAACAGCAAGAAAGGCATGGTTGTATATAGTTCAATGGGAACAATTTCGGGGAATGATGTGAAACGTTGCACACGATTTTTCCTGCATCTGGCTAAAGTAGCCCTGTTGAACCCTGACGATTTGTTTGTACTCTCAAGCGGAAGTTTTTTTGATATTAAACTTCTGCTCCCCCTGCCAGCCAATATGATGGTTTTTGAGACTGTTCCGCAAGTTGATTTGTTGCAACGGTGCGACATCATGATCACTCATGGCGGGATGAACAGCATTACCGAATGTGTTTTTTGCGGTGTACCAATGCTGGTTTACCCACTTTCGCGTCAATGGGATCAACCTGGCAATTCTGCACGGGTGGTTTATCATGGTTTAGGACTTCGGGGCAGGATAGAACGCAGTTCAGCAAAAACCATGTCACGAAAGTTAAACCTCATCAAAACCAATTACTTGTTTTATAAAACCAATGTTTTGAAAATGCACGAGCTTTT
>JBBRYH010000115.1:0-1945 GCA_038237845.1 Bacteroidia bacterium | reverse complement strand
AACCTTGCAAATAGAAGTTTTATCATTTCTTCCTTCGGAAAAACTTTTCATACGACGGGATGGAAAATCGGTTATTGTATTGCTCCGAAAGAATTGATGGCAGAATTCAGAAAGGTCCATCAGTTTTTAGTTTTTGCGAGTAACACGCCGATGCAATTTGGAATAGCTGAATTTTTAAAAAATAAATCGCATTACCAGGAGTTAGGTGCTTTCTATCAAAAGAAACGTGACCTCTTTAATAAAATGTTGACTGGTTCTCGTTTTTCATTGGTGCCAAGTCCTGGAACATATTTTCAATTGTTGAGCTACGATAGAATTACTAAGGAGAAAGATGCTGAGTATGCCATTCGAATGATTAAGGAAAGTGGAGTGGCTTCTATTCCGATTTCTGTTTTTTATCACAAACCTGTTTATGATAATATGTTACGTTTCTGTTTCGCAAAAAAGGATGAGACCATAGAAAAGGCTGCAGCGATTCTCCAAAAAATTTAAGAAAAAAGTTTTTAGATATTCAATAGCATCTCGATGAAAAAGATTTTATTTTTTGCCCTTCTATTTATTTCCCCATTCTTTCTTGCTGCACAGAAGGATTCCATTGTCGTGGAGGAAGCTTCACACAAAGACACTGTAAAAGTTGGAATATTTATTACTTCAATTTACAGTCTTGGTTTTGCCGAGAATGATTTCGGTGTAGACTTTTGAGTATGGTATATTTACAAAGACAGCACTATTAATCCATTGGAAACGACTGAGATTGTAAATTCGGAAAGTCGATCTGTGGATTTTGCTACAACAGAAAGAAAAGGAAATATGATTTGGTCAACGCACAAATGTTCTGCGATGATTAAAAAAAACTGGGACATTGGAAGATTTCCATTAGACGGACAAACACTGGATGTGTTTTTAGAAGAAACGGATATGGACACTTCTGAATTAGTTTATATTGCAGATACTGCCAATTCAAGAATTGATAAATCGGTAGAATTAAATGGTTGGAAAATATCCACTTTTAAATTGTTACCATCTATTTACACTTACAATACCACCTATGGTGATCCGGAATTAAATGGAAATAGTTCTTATGCGCGATTGCAGATTTCCACAGTGATTGAACGAGAAAGCAAAAATATTTTTCTTAAACTTTTTCTAGGATTGTATGTCGCATTTCTAATTGCACTTTCTGTTTTTTTCCTTGATGGAGCGGAGATTGGCGCTCGTACAAGTCTTGCCGTTGGTGCACTCTTTGCCTCTGTTGGAAATAAATATATTGTCGATTCTTCTTTGCCTGATCATTCTTCTTTTACGATCGTGGATAAAATACATGACATTACTTTTGCATTAATTTTATTGAGCATTGTGTTCAGTATTATTTCAAACGGAATAGTAAGAAGAGGAGATCTGAAAAAGGCTAAGCGATATGATTATATGTTTTTTGTCAGCCTACTTATTTCCTATTGTGTAGCGCATTATTTTATTATATCAAAATAAGTTGATACTTCAATATTTACCAAAAGATTCATCGGGAAGATATCCTTCTATAGATATTTTTCGGGGCGTAGCCATCTTCACTATGTTGGCAGCAAATTCTGCGGCGGGAAGTTTGGAAACTCCACATCATTTCTGGTTTCGGATTTATGGATCTTTTGCTGCACCAATTTTTATTTTTCTTGCAGGATTTATGGTGGGAATCGGTTATCAAAAACACCCACTAAGTTATTTTGTAAAACGAGGACTCGAAGTTATTTTGGTTGGTGCATTGATAGATATTTTTATCTGGAGAATTATTCCGGGAACAACTTTTGATGTTTTGTATCTCACTGGTTTGGGAATCCCTGTCGCTGCCTTCACTTTAAAATTAAAAACACCACTCCGGATAATACTGTGCATTTTATTTTTTGCACTCGGACCAATCCTTCAACATTTCGTTATTTACGAACTAAGTGTT
>JBBRYH010000114.1:0-1954 GCA_038237845.1 Bacteroidia bacterium | reverse complement strand
GATACATCATCAATAAAAAATCCTGTTTCGTAAGTACGCCCGCCTCGAATGTGAATGCCTTCTGCATTTTGCACCACACCTGCTGATGTATTTATTATTCCTTGTATCTGCCTTGTCGGTGCTGATTCAATCTGGTCTTTGCTTATGGTTTGTGTGCTTTTCGAATCTTCGACATCAACGAGTGGCTTCTCTCCTATCACCACAATATTGTCATCGAGTGTAATGGCACTCACTCCCATTTGAACATCCACCTTCTTCTGTTCTCCCTCAATAATTTTTATTCCGGTTAAAAGAATTTTTTCATAACCAACATACGAGCATTCAACCATGTATGTTCCTGCAGGCACATTACTGATAGAATAATTTCCATCAATATCTGTTATAGTTCCAAAAGTGGTTCCTTTTAAAGCAACTGTTACACCAATAAGTGTGCTCTTATCTCCTTTATCAGTTATTACTCCAAAAATTCTTGCTGTCTTCTGAGCAAATAGGAAATTGTTTTTGCTGAAAACAAAAATGCAGACCAGGAAAAATATTTTGCCGAATTGTTTAATCACCTGAAAATTTAATTCGGGCTAAATGTAAACAAGCGAAATAATTTCAGTTAGCTGTTTATTGTTATGATTATGTTAGAAAATAAATTCAACATTAACCAAGATATTCTCAGTTAAAGACCAGAAATATTTCGCTTAATTCAGGAAATAAAAAAGGCAACCGTTTTAAGGTTGCCTTTTAAAATGAATATGCAATTTAAAACTTACGCGACTTTTCTTTTTTGCTGGTCGTTAAATATTTGAAGTTCTGCTAACAGGTTCAATAATGAATTTTTTGCACCTTCATATTTTACTTCAATATCATCCCACGCATTTTCTTTTCCCATTGTTTCAAGTACCAGCAGCAAATCACCTGTTGCTTTTGCTCCGAAAGGTGAAATACTTCCCCTCATTTTATGAGTGATTCGATTCATACCGAATGATTCGCGGGTTGTAACAGCTTTATCCAATGCTTCCATTTGTGGTGTAACACTTTTCAAAAACATCTTCACCAATTCCTGCATTAAGAAGCGGTCGCCAACACATTGCTCGCTGAAAAATTCTGCATTGAAGTACTGATAATTATTTTCTTCAACCTGCAGTTCTATTTTCTCCGCTTCTTTCATGGCTATTTCTTTTCCTTCAAACAACTTTGCCATTACTTTAAATACTTCTTCAGTTTTAATCGGCTTCGATACATAATCATCCATCCCAACTTCAATGCAACGGTCGCGGTGCATTTTCATCGCGTGTGCCGTCATAGCAATAATAGGAATATGCTCACCTGTAACAGTTTCCATTTCACGGATTCTCAAAGTTGTTTCATAACCATCGAGATGCGGCATTTGCACATCCATGAATATCAAATCAAATTTTTGCTTCTCCAATTGCTCAAGCACTTCTAAACCATTGTTAGCGAGTGTAACTTTAAATCCGTTCTTCTCCAAAACAGTAATTGCGAGTTTCTGATTTATCAAATCATCTTCAGCCAATAAAATATTCAACGATTTGTGATGATAAACTTTTTGTACCTGTTCGGTTTCATTGCTATTTACTTTTTCGTAAACAGTTTTTCCAAATAATTTGAATAACTCATCAAGCAGTTCCTGATAAGTAACAGGTTTTGCCATGAAAGCAGTAATGTTTAACCGTTGCCTTTCACTTGTATCAATGTTATCAGCAACGCTTGACATCACAAAAATTTTCGTGGTTCCGAAATTCGGATTCTCTTTCATTTTGCGTGCAACATCCCATCCATCCATTCCTGGCATTTGCACATCGAGCAGCATCAAATCAAAAGCATGACCGTTGTTGTATGCTCTGCCCAATTCATACAATGCATTTTTCCCACTGTCGGCACATACAATTGTATCAACCAAATTTTTCAACTGCCCTTCCATTATGCGGCGGTTGGTAATATT
>JBBRYH010000113.1:0-2169 GCA_038237845.1 Bacteroidia bacterium | reverse complement strand
GCTATTGCTATTAAAAATGGTGTTATAAGAAGCATCTTCTGGTAAGGCGCGGAAATCTTCGGCCCAAGCACCGGTTGGAAAAGGACCACCTGCAGGATAAGGGTGAGGAGGACAAGGTTCAGCAAAATAATCATTGTGAACACCCATTCCGATTACTCTTCCTGGAAAAGCCTGTTCAAGGCTGTCGATCATTCTTGCAGCATCGGGGCAATTAATGCACAAGTGACCTGTAAAGTCTTCAATCAAAACTCGGCGAATTGTATCGCTTGTAGGAATAATCGGTGATCCTCCTGCTTGTTGGGGAATGGTTACATAATCGCAACCGTAAGTTAGTATTGCGATAGTTGCTAAGGTGAATATATATTTTTTCATTTTCAGAAAATTTAATTAAAATGAACTTGTGATGGTTAATGTGAATCCGTTTGTAGCAGGAACTAATCGACAAACACCCCCAACACAGAGAATTCCCTGACGTTGTTTTCCATAGCCGAGAACAATTCTATTTGTTCCTCTGGAGTAACCGGCTTGTGCAGAAAAATAATGAATGCGATGATCCGGATCATCATTTCCATAATTGTATTGATCCATTGCAGCCACAAAGAAATGATCGCCGATTGAAACTTCTTCCAATAATGCTATCCAATTTCCTTTGTCTTCTTTTAAACCCTTTTTTCCTCCAACCAATAAATGTTCAACATCGGTTCTTAGAGTCAGCTTTCCATTTACTTTCCAGATTACATCCGCAACAGTTGCGTCGGCATTGATGTATGGATAATTAACTTTTCCTTCTAGTACATTTTTATTGTAAATAATATGGGAGTAAAGGAACGTTGCTTTAATATGTGGTGTGAATTTTCTAAAGATTTCGACATTCACGTCCTGGAAAAATAGGGTATCTCCAATTGAAAAATATTTTGATGTGTAACCGAGTTTATTTCCATTTTCATCATTTAGTTTTGTTGTATCTAATCCAAATGCAGCAGAATAATTCAGCGACAAATCAGTTCCATATTTACCGCCTAATTTTGTACCTTTTTTAAATTTATAATCAACTTCTGCCTGCCAGGATATTTGTCCATTCGGTTGTGACGCGAAAGGATAGTAAGCAGCCATGGAATAAGTATGTTGTTTTGTTAAAGCAGGAAGTGAATTAATGTTTAACTGTGCAAGCGATGCATTACGTTCCGAACGGTAGGAGAAATTATCAATGCGTAATAAACCAAGGTAAATTCCTAAACCTTTTTGAGAATAAGTTAAAGATGAAAATAAAGCTTCGCCTGGTTTATAAATAAAACCATTTGCAGCAGAAGGGTCATTTATTTTATAAGCGTATTCAGCGGTGAAGTTTATTTTGTTGCGAATAATATTTGTTCTGGCAGCCCAAGCTCCAACATTTTGCGGAAGAACGAGAAATGGATCAGCATCCGCCTGATATTTACTGACGAAACTTCCTCCGATGATGAATTGTGTTTTTATGTTCACCATACAAGAGTCGAACAATTCATTCAGATTTACTTCTCCGTCAATGCCTCTTACAATTCCAGTTCCGTTGGTCATGTAATTTCTTTGTTTACCCCAAATTCCTTTCAGATACATTCCTTTGACTGGAGAATATCTAACACGAAAACCTTCGAAAGCATTATCAATTCCCAAAGCGCGTTCCTCATACGAACGTAATACGAGTCCGCTACCAAATTGTTCGTAGCTACTTCCAACAGTTATTTCAAGTCCATCATTATTATAGGAAGCATAACGATAAGGAATTCCTGTGCCTTTATAACCATCAGGATAACCGTTTAAGTGGTTAAGATAACTTTCGTAACGAATGCCGGCAGAAAAATTTCCGTTGGTATAATTGACATTGCTCCATCCATTGAATAAAGCTTTTTCAGGAATCGTATCAGCACCGATTAAGGAATCGGGATAATAATACTGCGCATCGATTTCAAAATTTCCGTGAATTTGTCCGCCTCCAACATTGTTCAGAGAGTTTTGCGCAGACAAGAAAGAAATAAATCCGGTGAATAAAACCGGTATCAGCACGAATGCTTTTTTCACAGGAATAGCGTTTTAAAAATAAAAAATTATTCAGGCTTTTCGCCCTTTGCGACTTTTGTAATTACATCATGAAATTTATCTACGCCACCATTTTCATTATATACATTAGTC
>JBBRYH010000112.1:0-2208 GCA_038237845.1 Bacteroidia bacterium | reverse complement strand
GATAGTATATGGGGGCGAACATACTCTAAATGGAATTCCGATAATTATTTTAAGGATATTGAAGCTGTAAATGGAGGAGGATTTATCATTGCGGGGTATGCAATGAATACGTTAAACATTGATGGAAATGAAGACGGGTGGCTAATAAAAATAGATAGCCTGGGATGTGATTCTACTGGATGTCTACCGTCGAATGTCAGTTGTCCAATTACGGGCATTCAAGAATCAACTCATCAAAATAATTCCTGCAAAATTTTTCCAAATCCAAACAACGGAACAATGCAGTTCGATTATGATTTGGAAGTAGGAGAATCCGGACAACTGTTTTTGTATGACCTTACAGGTAAAATAATTCAATCTTGGATTCTTCAGCCTGGTCAGGGTACGATGCCGATCGACGAAGCAAATTTAAATAACGGGATTTATTTCTATCGTTATATTGTAGATGGCGAGGCGGTAAACAGCGATAAAATTATCATCATAAAATAAAATCAACAGGCGCAATAATTGCGCCTGTTTTTTTAATGAAAACAGTCATAAACTATTTCGTTGTTTTTTTTCTCGTTGCCCCAATCGGTGTAGCTGGGCAAACTTATTTTAATAAGGTTTATGATTACGCAGCTAATCAGGATGTCTTAGGAACAATTGTTAAAGCTTATGGAACAGGATATTTAGTCGTGGGTCAATCCATTTCTTCTACAAAACGTGCATTATTTTTTGTTAGAACCAATTCTCAAGGAGATACACTTTGGACAAAGCAATATGGACAAACAAACGATATATATTATGAAGGCTCAGCTGGAGCATTGTTAAAAACAAATGATGGGCAGTATTCTTTAGTTGGTGCCTACTTGAATAATCTTGTTGGAAATCTTGATGGTTTATTTGTAAAATTTGATACACTAGGGGATACTCTTTTTTCAAAAAAATATGGCGGAGCAGGGTGGGATGGTTTTCATTGTTTTTTGCAAAACGCCGATGGAACTTATATAATGTCTGGTGAAACTTCCTCAACTGGAAATGGAGGGGAGGATATGTGGTTAATAAAAACAGATAGTTTGGGAAATATTATTTGGCAGAAAACATTTGGAGGAAGTAGCAATGATAACATCAATAGCATTTGTAGGGCTTCAGACAATGGATACTTACTTGCTGGATGGACTAATTCTTACGGAGCAGGCAGCTACGATATTTATATTGTAAAAGTTGACAGTTCAGGAAACTTTCAATGGCAAAAAACCTTCGGTTATTCAGGAGATGATGGTGCAGAAGGGATAATACAAACCAGTGATGGTAATTATATAATCACAGGTTATGTTAATCTACCAATGACATCTTACCAGGCTTATATTTTGAAAATTGACTCCACAGGAACAATGCTTTGGGATAATAATTTTGGTGGTACAAATATCGATGCCTTTAATATTGCCAGAGAATTACCTGACAAAAGATTGGTGGTCATCGGAGGATTAACTGATAGCCTAAATCTTCCACATGGTCTAATAATGGAGCTTTGTGGTCAAGGTGATAGCATTTGGAGTAGATCGTATTCAAAATGGAATGGTCAAGATTATTTTCAGGATTTTCAAATTGCAAATGATGGAGGGTACGTTATTGCAGGTTATGCAACGAACTCTTTAAGCATTGATGGTGGAGAAGATATGTGGATAGTAAAAACCGATAGTCTCGGATGCGATTCTATTGGCTGTCTTCCTTCAACAGTAAATTGTTCTGCAACGGGAATTCAAGAATCAACTCTCAAAAATGTTTCCTGCAAAATTTATCCAAATCCTAATAATGGTACAATGCAATTTGACTATGAATTGACTGAAGTACAATCCGGACAATTATTTTTATATGACCTTACAGGTAAAATAATTCAATCTTGGATTCTTAAATCCGGACAAGGAACAATGCCGATCAATGAAGAAAATTTGAACAATGGAATTTATTTTTACCGTTTCATTGTGAATGGAGAACCTGTAAACTGCGATAAAATTATCATCGTAAAATAAAAAGCAACGGGCGCAAAATGCACCCATTTTTTTAATGAAACATTTAATTAAATAGTCAATCCTTAACAACTCCAATTTCAGAATAAAAATTGGTCCGCAGGAAAAAAATCGTCGAAAGAAAGCGAATATTCCAAAAATATTCAGAGCCAAAAAAAGCTGAAGTTTTTGTTTGTTCATCCAACTCTTGAAATTG
>JBBRYH010000111.1:0-2217 GCA_038237845.1 Bacteroidia bacterium | reverse complement strand
CAATATTTAAACCGAAACTCAATAAAAGCAGCTGCTGTGTATAACTATTCAACAACTAAAAATCAACGAAACTATTGACGGATATGGGCTGTGGCAATTTCTTTCAGAAACTACTTAACAATTCGCTTATATAAAGGTAATCATTAACTTTAAAGACAAAACATGCTGGGTGCATACCAAATTGTCGCAAAGGAAGTAAATTTAGGGAACCAACAACTTACATTATGACAAAGCAAGAATTTTTAGCACTTTGCGAATCAAGGTATCCCGAAGTGGAGAAACTAAATGAGATAAAAGATTTCTATGAGTATGAAAAGCGGTTTGAAAAAATTATGACCGAACTCAGTTTGAAGATTCTTGAAAGTAACATAAGTGCAATTCCCGCCGACAGGCGTAAAAAAAAACACAATGCCGTTTCGGGGAAATAGAAATTGCTAACTCTCATCCATTCAGCAATGCCGTAAATGGATTTCAAATAAGCCCCCGCATGCAGGAACTGATGACCTATGCCGGTCAGTTAGATTGTTACAGTCAGTGCAATGAAATACTATTAAAATTTCTTTGTGTGGAAGTAAGTGTAATGCAGGTGCATCGTGTTACCGATAAATATGGAAATATGTTGGAACAGCAGGCTACGGAAAATTCAAAGTGTGCAGAAAATGAGGAGGTGCCGAAGTTAAAACCAAATGAATCGGTATATGCAATGACAGATGGGTCAATGATATTGACCCGTGAAGATGGTTGGAATGAAGTTAAACTTGGTCGTATATTCAAGGAAAGTGATTGCATGGAAATTGGCGGAGAACGAGGTTGGATAAGGAATTCGGTGTATGAAGCCTGGTTAGGAAGCAGTAAAGATTTTACACGTCGGTTTGAAGAAAGATTAGATCCTTATCGCTGTTTGAAGGGGAGATTGATTTTTATTACAGATGGCGCTCCCTGGATAAAAAACTGGATAACCGATGCATACCCGCAGGCTACCCAAATATTGGATTGGTTTCATGCCTGTGAACATCTCTGTGAATTTGCAAAAGAATATTTTGAAGAAGAAATACAAAAACATCAGTGGATAGAAAACCAAAAAGAGTTACTTTATGAGAGCAAAACAGAGCAGCTAATTAATAACATTGCCGCCTTGCCTGCAAAGAAAGAAAACATAAAAAACAGTAAGTATAAATTGCTCCAATATTATCAAACAAATAAAGACAGGATGGATTATAAAAGATACCGAAATATGGGTGCCGGAATAATAGGCTCCGGCGCCATTGAATCAGCACACAGAACAGTAATACAAAAAAGAATGAAGCTATCAGGACAAAGATGGACAAAAACAAGAGCGCAAAATATGTTAGCACTTAGATGCACCACACTGAGTGGAAACTGGAATAAGATAATAGAACTTATCTGCTCCCAGTCAAAAGCTGCTTAAACGACAATTTGGTATGCACCCTCGCCGTGAGCGTTTGACCCTCGAAACGCTTCGCAATTTTCAAACCCATGAGTTTGCCGAACTTATAGTTTATATTACCACGCATAATATGCCTTCCGGTTACGAAGGATGGCAGGCACTTCCTCATGGCGATAAAACTAACTTCCTCCACCTTGCGCAGGAAATGGAATCGCTCGGGATTCTTGTAGCAGAGCGGCTCATAAATATTGATCTCGTAGATAAAACGCTTGGTTCATTTGTTGCCACTTCATGGGAGAAATACAAAACAATGTTTCTGGACATGCGCGAGAAGATGCCAGATCCTTTTCTTGGCGAATACTTTCAATGGCTCGCTGAACAGATCGATGAGCGAATGAAGCAAAATCCGCGCAAACCATTCTACAAATCAGGCAAGGCAGTACAATAATGTTTCTTTCTTCTCAAAAACTTCTCTAATCTTTTTGAAAAGTAAAAATAATTGTGAGCGTGCTTAAGAATTGGCAGAAACTTTCGCGGAGCCTGTGCCGAACTTAATTCGGCATCGCCCACTTGTGCAGTAGGAAATTGATTGCAGCTATTCATTACTTATATACCTTGCCATTGTTACTCTTGTGACCAACAACACTTTGAATGAAAATATTTTTCTACATAAAATCTTCTTCATAAGTCTTTGTTGGTGACAACATCAACAAAGGCGGAACTTATAACTTCATCGTATTACTTTTAAAAAAAAATTATCAATATGAAAAATGCTACGGGTTTCGACTCCTTATTCAAACAAGCTGTAT
>JBBRYH010000110.1:0-2249 GCA_038237845.1 Bacteroidia bacterium | reverse complement strand
CATAGCCCAGTTCTTTGAGTTTGTTGTCATATCCTATTTCGGGGTAAGGCTTATGATTGGCATCCCACAAAATCAACGCTTTGTCAATGCCCGAGGATTTCATTTCTTGCGCAAAACTGACTTGGCGAGCATCGTTCCATACATAAATATGCGGTACGCCCATGATTTTGTCCAAAGCGGGGGTTTTCTTTTGGTTTTCTCTTAAAGTAATGACTTGATTCTTTTTCCAGATATATTCGCGGTACTTTTTACATTGCGCTACATATCCGCCTTGGTCTAAAAAAATATAACGGACTTTGCGCTCATACCCGAATTTTTCCAATGAAGGCAACCATGACGGCTTAAATACCACTTGCTCGTCTTTGCGATAAGTAATTAAGTTTCCATCGTAGGGGGTTTCAAGGATGGCCATGTAGCCCGTTTTAAAATCAAAATCGGTTACGCCCATCCAAGACATGGTCAATCCACCACCGCAGAAATAAATCCGCTCGTTTATGAGGATATAGTTTGTATCATCAACGGGTAATAAAACGCCTTCTGTATTGGTTAAGAGTACATAATGATTTTTGTTAGGCGACTTGAATGCCGCTGGAAATGAAAAGTCTTTCATGGGCAATTTCTCGTTGGCTTGAATTTTTACTTCCAAATCGGAGGCATCGGTAAGCGTCAGCACGGCTTTGAATGGGATGTTTCCTAAAAGTGTAACAGTCAACGCCTTTTCTTTTTGTTCCACTTTTTTTACCAGCATTGTCTCTGTAAATGGAGTTTGTTCCCACACTTTGTTGCACCGTTTGTCAGTAATTTTGAGCAGCGCGGTTTGGTCATCGAAGTCAAGTGTAATGTTAGCGTCGGACAATGTCCACACTTTTGCAGCACTAGTTAAAGAAATAAATACAAGCAAAAATGAAATAGCAATGAATTTATTCATAATGTGTTTATTTTGTATGAGAATTTATATTGATTGTAAGAATTTAGTTATTGCTGAAAACTAAAAATAAGCGCAACAGCCGTCAGTTTCAAAATTCTTTGATTATGTGTTTCATAGGATTATATTTTTAAAATGATAAATTTGCAGCAAAATCCATGTACCTTTCCCAATCATACAGCGTTAGGTTATGAGCGCCTTCACGTATATGATAGCCCATATTTGAACTTTTTACCTGTGTATTTTTCGCAGGTTGTTCTTTAACCGGAAGAGGTTTTAATCCAAAGAGATTAAATACCGGTTCCGCATATTTCATTGAAAGAAATTCACCTACGGGGTCTGCCCATTGGTCTTCGGTTGCACTTGCAACATATACGGCGCGGGGTGCAATTAATGCAATCAACTCATGATGATCCATTGGTAATGCATTTACGTTCGAGTTGAACTGTTTGTAATTGTCGCAAAACCAGTGAGGAAAATTTGTATTCAAATCTTTTATCGTTTCACCAACCAGATGTCGCGACAATGCAGCTCCTCCTTCGCCGGAACAACTGGATATGGTAAGTGCAAAACGTTCATCTTGTGCACCAGTCCATAAGGCGGCTTTTCCTCCCCTCGAATGTCCTAAAACTGCAACTTTTGACGCGTTTATTTCTTTGTCTGTTTCAAAATAATCCATTACACGCATAGCTCCCCAAGCCCAGGCGCCAATTGCTTTCATCCCGTTGGGCATTTTTAACTGTTCAGGATAAAGCCGCAAAACTCCCTGAGTATAGCTGTCTTTATTATCGGCAGCTACATCGCTTACGTGGAATGTAGCTATGGCATACCCTCTTGCGATAACCTCTTCGGCAGGCCAGAAACCACTTTTTTCAGCACGGGTCGGATCGGTATTGTTTCTACCCCTGTGGTTGATCAACAAAAAAACAGGACATGGCATTTTTGCTTTGGCCGGAATAAAAAGTGTCACATTAATAGTAACCAATTGTTTGTTCCGATAAACATCAATACCAATTTCTTTAAGTTTAGCTTTTCCGCTCATCGCCATTTTATCTTCCGATTTCAGTCTAAAACGGATACTATCAAAATCTTTAGGTACCTGTCCATAAAGGTTATCTTCAAATAAAGTCAGAATTTCTCCCCTTCTGTTCTTCATCCAGCTATTACTATCGCTTATTTTTTCACCGGAATTACTGATTAACGGATCAGGAAGCGCCATTATAACGGCAGCATCATTAGATTGTCCATAACTGCCGATATAAAAAAATAACAGGGCAGCGATACTCCAAATTTTGTAATTTTTGCGTTTCATAACATCAATTTT
>JBBRYH010000109.1:0-2347 GCA_038237845.1 Bacteroidia bacterium | reverse complement strand
TTGATATTAAATATTTCACCGTGATCCGTCCATTTACTTAAATCATTAATAGGTGCCGACCAAACATCATGACCGTATCCGCAGTATGCAGTTACCCGTTCATCTCGTGAGCCATAAATAAAAAGTCGTTTTTCACCTTTGTATTCAAACACATGAGGCTCTCCATCTGGAATAAATGCAGTTGGAGGTAAAAAAGGATTTTGAGCAAAAATATTGGTTGTAGAAAATAGTATTAACCAAAATGCAAGGTTTGCTATCTTGAATGAAAAATTATTCATGTCTATATTTTTTTCCTGACTTGTCCGGCAGGATAATTACAGAAACATAAGTGACTGATAACGTATTGATTGTGCTTCCGATTTTTGTATTTTGCTGACCTAATGGTTAAAAAGTGTACAAAATCAGGAAAATCAAGTATTCAGAAAGCTCGACTTCAGTTCAGGTTTATAAGATTGAGAATCGTAAAAGGGTCATCATAAGGCATATCGGTACGGCCCGCTCAGCTCAGGAACTGACCAACCTCATTTCGCTTGCCAACGATCTTATTGAAACCTCGACCAGGCAGTTATTTCTGTTCAATGACCCGCAGTCAGACCAGATCGTGAACATCAGTCAGCTTGATTTCATCGGTGTCTATTATTCTTTTTTTCATGATGTGATCTCCAAGCTGATTATCCATGTTGGGTTTGACGGACTGAAGAACAGGTTGCTTTTGGATCTTGTGGTGATGCGGATGCTTGAACCCGGATCCAAACTACGGTCAATAGCTCTATTAGAGGAGTATTTCGGGATAAAACACCGTAGGCAAAAGTATTACGAGTCTGCGCCTTCATGGCTTGAGCTGAAAAGAAAGGCGGAGACCATTGCCGTAAAGTTTGCCAAGTCACAATATGATTTCAACTACAACCTGGTCTTCTACGATGTCACCACTTTGTATTTCGAGACCTTCGAGGCAGATGAGCTCCGTAAGAACGGATTCTCCAAGGACAACAAGTCGCAACAGCCACAAGTTCTGATTGCTCTGATGGTCAGCAAGGAAGGATTGCCTATCGCGTATGAAGTTTTCCCAGGCAATACCTTTGAGGGAAAGACCTTTATCCCCATGATCCAAGGCTTTATACAGAAGAATGGGGTAGAGAATCTTACTGTTGTTGCAGATGCGGCAATGATAAGCGCCGAGAACAGCAGTGCCCTGAATGAAAAGGGCATCAACTTTATCGTGGGAGCTAGGCTTGGAAACATTTCCAATGATCTGCTCATGGCAATTGACAGTAAGTTGGTTCGCAAAGATGGTCAGAGCATCCGCATCAGAACAGTTCATGGCGACCTGGTCTGCGGCTATTCATCCTTGCGATATAGAAAAGACAAATATGAAATGGAGAAGCAGATTGAAAAAGCCAGGTTCCTTATCGACAACCCCGCCAAGAACAAAAAACTTAAGTTTACCAAATCATCTGGAGAAAACATGGAACTTAACCAGAAGCTTATCGATAAGACACAGAAATTACTGGGTGTCAAAGGATATTATACAAATCTTCCTGAATCAATCGCTGATAACAAGACCATTATGGAGCAATATCGGGAACTTTACAGGATTGAACAGGCCTTTAGAATATCAAAAAGCGATCTGCAGACGAGACCTATATTCCATTATAAAGAAGAACCAATAAAGCTTCATTTATTGATCTGTTTTATGGCTTTGGTGATAGCAAAGCACATCGAACTAAAAACAGAGACATCTATTAAAAGCTTCATCCATGAATGCAAAAAGATAACAGATGCCCGACTGACCAATAAAATTACTGGAAAGGAAATATTGATGAGAGCCAAGTCAACTCCTCAAATTCTAGAATTATTAAAAAAATTAGGCTTGCTGACCTAAATTGGACAAGTCAGGAGTTCTAAAGCTATTATTGAAGACGGTTATGAAGCAACTTTAGTGAATAGAATCTTAAAAATGGTAAATAAAGCAGAATTTAAACGCTACCAAACACCTCCAATTTTAAGGGTTTCGCCAAAAGCGTTTGGAATGGGTAGAAGGATGCCAATTGTAGGTAAATATCTGAGCTAAAAAGTTTGGTTCGCAATTTGTTTAGTAACGATTAAATAGAAAATCATTATGAAAACAAAATATACTTACAAATTAAAAAGATCTGCAAATTATAGCTTTAATCTTTATTTTATTTTTGCGTTGGCGCTTTTAGTTGCTTCATTAATCAACTCTTGCAATCAATAATATTAAGGGTTAATTTGGCTTTCCTTTTTAAAATAGAAGGTTAAATTTTTATCTGCATTTTTTGTAAAATGCATAATGCTATCCTTTATCTCAAAATTCCATTTTTTCCTG
>JBBRYH010000108.1:0-2392 GCA_038237845.1 Bacteroidia bacterium | reverse complement strand
TGCCGGATCCACCGCCAATATTTTTTGCGAAAATGTAATTTCCTTGGCTATCATATTTTGCTATAAAAATATCGCTTCCAGATAATGTAGAAGGAGTTAATGCCGCCGTTGCAGGTGAAAAGTCGAAATCACTTGTGCCATCAAAAAAACCACAAAGTTAAATGTTGTTTTGCGCGTCAGAAGTCATTCCATAGGCACCCATTCCTGCTGGCGCTCCGCCACCTCCAGTATTTTTAGCCCATATTAAGGGTCATGACTAAAAGTTGGGGAGTAACCTAAATTTTTCCGATTTTCGGGGTTAAAAAATTATGGATTTCCTAAAACATTTTCTACCCCAAGGATTACTTGATATTTTCAATGTTACCGGCTTAGAAGAATACGAAAAATTTTTCTCAATTTATTTGGAAGAGAAAAACAATTTGCCTGACGGTTTTAATTCAGCGGAATATGAGTCGAAAGGGTTTTATAAAGCGAAGAAAATTCAAGACTTTCCTGTCAGAGGGAAAGCGGTGTATTTATATATTAAAAGACGTAGATGGCGAAGAAAAGATAACAAAGCAATAATACAAAGAGATTTCACAGTCATTGCAAGAGGAACTAAATTAACCCAAGATCTTGCTGATTTTTTAAAATACGCAAGTCAATACACGGGAAGACACTATAGCTAATATTGCCAGCTATTTTTTTGTGAAAGCCAAAACTCTAAACAGATCGTATAAGAAATTTACAAGCGGATTTAAGGAGTGGAATCAAAAGAGTCACGCAGAAGATTATCTGATTTATCCTCAAAATGTAACCGAAAAATTATCCATAGATGAGCTTGCTCTCTCGCAGGGCGAGTTGTACACGTTTGTTACATCTAAAGAAGCCAAGGGAAAGAAAAAATCATTGGTGGCGATAATCAACGGCACCGAATCGAATAAAATAATTGAAGTGTTGCATAAAATACCCGAAGAAAAAAGAAATGAGGTAACGGAGGTAACACTGGATATGGCAAGGAATATGGAATCAGCTTCAAGAAATTCTTTTCCCAACAGTAAACTTGTTACAGACCGTTTCCATGTGGTGCGATTAGTTCTGGATGCTCTGCAACACTTAAGAATAAAATACAGATGGGAAGCAATAGAACAAGAAAACAAAGCAATTGAGGCCGCAAAAAAAGAGGGAATAAAATATCAATTTGAAATTATGTCAAACGGAGATACACTAAAACAATTGTTGGCCAGAAGCAGATACCTGTTATATAAATTTGAAGATAAATGGACGTTGTCACAAGAAAGAAGAGCGACATTACTATTTGAAAAATTTCCATTGCTAAGAAAAGCTTACGACAAAGCTGTAAGATTCAGATATATTTACCAAGAAAATAACGCAGGAGAGGCTCATAAGAGAATATTAGAATGGATAGAAGATGTTAAAGGTTTTGAAGTCGACACCTTTAATACCGCAGCCAAATCAATAGAATACAACATGGAAAATATATTGAACTTCTTTAAAAACAGAAGTACAAATGCTCATGCCGAATCATTCAATTCAAAAATCAAACAGTTTAGATCAAATCAAAGAGGCGTAAGAGATATAAAATTCTTCTTGTTTAGACTTGAAAAATTATTTTCATGACACGTTACTCCCCAACTTTTGACCTTGACCCAACAAAGGCTCCTAAAGGAATCTCATTAAGAATAATCTGATCGCCCAAGCCACTCCATGATTCTATGGGAATAGTTGGCCCGGTATAAATATTATTCCTTATTGTATTCGCATGAAAAGGTGACGTAAAAATATTTGCATGCGTTTCACCAACATTCATGTTATTAAATACATTTCCTTGCCCGTTTGCATCTTCAACAACACGCAAAGAAGAATTAATTCCTATTAGTCCATATTCCGCATTGGAGAATGTATTTCCTTTAAACTGCACGAACTTCACACCAAAAGTCAAACCGAAAGCATAGGTACGTTGATTCTGATTTGCATAACCATAACGAGGATTCGCAGGATTTGGGTAGGTATAGCTGTTGAACGCATTATAGCCTGGATCAGGAAGAGTTGTGCTGTTGAAATTACAATCTACAATCCGACTGTTATTGACATAGGGATAAGGAATAAAACGAACTCCATAACCGCAATTCGTAAATGCAGTATTTGTGGCTAGAAGAATTCCTCCTCCGGAATTAATATTATACACACTTCCTTGTGCCCTTCCAAGAACTACGCCGTTGTGCGCTAAAGCAACTGTAGAATTATTCAGAATTACTTTTCCCTGCCAAAGTTGTCCTGTTGCCGGAATTTGAATCTGAGTTTGAGTTTTTGTTTTGTTCCCCCACACTTCAATGCCCTGCCACATTGTACCGCAGGTTTGTAAGCCGGTTAGCGTTGAATTCTGCACTTC
>JBBRYH010000107.1:0-2402 GCA_038237845.1 Bacteroidia bacterium | reverse complement strand
TGGTTTCGGATTTATGGATCTTTTGCTGCACCAATTTTTATTTTTCTTGCAGGATTTATGGTGGGAATCGGTTATCAGAAACACCCACTAAGTTATTTTATCAAACGAGGATTCGAAGTTATTTTGGTTGGTGCATTGATCGATATTTTTATCTGGAGAATTATTCCAGGAACAACTTTTGATGTTTTGTATCTCACAGGTGTGGGAATCCCTGTCGCTGCCTTCACTTTAAAATTAAAAACACCACTCCGGATAATACTGTGCATTTTATTTTTTGCACTCGGACCAATCCTTCAACATTTCGTTATTTACGAACTAAGTGTTCATGAATTTAGTCTCGACGGAGATTTGTCGTTTAGTGAATACATTTCCTATTTCCGATGGAATCATACCTTCCATTGGTGGCTGAAAAGCTGGCTCTTCGACGGCTGGTTTCCTGTTTTCCCATGGATGGGATTTGTAATGGCAGGAACACTTGTTTTTACACACGGATCGCGTATTGTAAATAATTTCAGAATTTTTCTTCTGGTAGGATTAATTTTATTTTTTGGAGGATTGACATGGCTTTATTTTCATCGCCCTTTGGATGAACGTGAAGCATACAGTGAATTATTTTATCCTCCAGGATTTGCATACATCTGCGCAGCATTGGGGGCAATTTTAATTGGAGTTTCCTCCTTAAAACATTTAAAGCCGAGTAAAAGTTTGCAGCTCTTGCGATTTCTCGGATCCTGTAGTTTGTTTATATACATTTTTCATTCTGCAATTATTTATTTTGTGTTGGATAAATATTTTACAGAATTGCCATTAGAAAAATATCTTCTCTTATATTTTATTTTTGCCGCAGTAAATATTTTTGTTGCTTGGTTAATTTTCGAGGCAAAGAAGAAAACAAGGTGGAAGGGCGTTCCGAAATTTCTAAAATTTATTTTCGGTGGATAATCTTCTGTGTGCAAGTAAATTTTCACCTAACTTTAAACTATGATACCTCGCGATATAATTGTTACCGCTGTTCAAACACAATTGTTCTGGGAAGATCGTGAAGCAAATCTCCATATGTTGGGCGAAAAACTTCGTGTTCTTGAAGGACCAGTTGATTTGTTAGTTCTTCCCGAAATGTTCACTACTGGATTTTCGATGAATCCGGAAAAGTATGCTGAACCTACAGATGGGAAAACTTTGCATTGGATGCGTCATCAGGCGAATTTGCTGAATGCTGTTGTTACGGGCAGTTTTATGGTGGTAGAGGAAGGGAAATATTATAACCGATTACTTTGGGTTCGCCCTGACGGAACTTATTTGCATTACGATAAACGACATTTGTTTAGTCTGGCAGGAGAGGAAAAACATTACACTGCTGGCGAAGAAAAATTAATTGTAGATCTGCACGGTTGGAAAGTTTGTCCCCTCATTTGTTACGATTTACGATTTCCGGTTTGGAGTCGAAATCGTTGGAATAAAAATGCAACAGCCGATTATGATTTGCTAATTTATGTTGCAAATTGGCCTGAACGTAGAAGTAAAGCATGGAAAACATTATTGATGGCCCGTGCAATTGAAAACGTTTCCTATTTGGTTGGAGTGAATCGTATAGGAAATGATGGCGGTAATGTTTTGCATGCTGGTGATACGGCAATAATTGATTTCAAAGGGGAGCATATTAAATCTGCTATTATTGGTAGAGAAGAAATTATTTCTGAGAAATTATCTTATCCACAGTTGGAAGCTTTTCGAAAAAGTTTTCCGGTAGGAATGGATGCTGATCAATTTAGTCTCTAGTTCAACGGTTCTGTTACTTCTTAAATATCCATTCCACGTCCATATCCCATCCTGATCTCATCTTCACTGGATTTATATAATAGATGACTCTTTCAGATTGTTTATGCTGTAAGTAATTCCCAGTGTCCCATTTCCCGTTTTTGTTTTCATCAGCAATCAACTTTAATCGGTAAGTGCCGGGTGGGAGTAACTCAAACTTTGCATTTGCCACATCCTCAATTTTAAGTTCACGAATCAAAATATCTTTTTCGTTGATCAATCGTAAAATATAATTACCCTGCGGGAGTCCAGTTAACTTTACATTCAAGGTTCCATAATAACGGGATTCTCTTATGTTAAAACCTAATTTTATAGTATCATTTTTCTGGCCGAAACAATCTATAACGGCTCCAGGTTTGACAAATAAGCTGTAAGAAGAATCCTCTTCAAATACATAATTGAATTTAATATTGCGCTTGTTTTCTGAAAGAGTAATTGAATTGTTAAGTGTGTCTTTCCCTTTCAACAAAATAAAATCCTTTGTATTAAAAGTTTTTATTGGATTGTTTGAAGCAATCATCAAAAATTTCCCAAGATCGAAAGGTTGACCATTATTCGCATTCGTAATCATGGCAAGTTTTCGT
>JBBRYH010000106.1:0-2484 GCA_038237845.1 Bacteroidia bacterium | reverse complement strand
TGCCTATGGGGGTACTTATAGCGAGGCTCGAAGGAATGAGGGCGGAGAATATTGAACAGATTGAAATCATAAGCCAGCCTCCCGCAAAGTACGATGCAAGTGGTGCGGCAGGCATCATCCACATTGTGTTGAAGGAAAATGATGATGAAGGTACAAATGCAAATCTCTCTCTTATTGCAGGCTATGGGCAACGGGAAAAAATGGGAATGAATGTAAATCTCAATTCCCGGAAAGGAAAAATTAACATGTATGGAGGATATAACTACAACCTGGACAAGGCCAATAATTATAAAATAAATCATTTCAGGGAGTATGAGTACCAGGGAGATATTTATTATCACGAAAATTATGTAACGTGTAACTATTCAGTAGCCAATTTAGCGATAAGCGCTAAAGTATTCAAAACATTTTGACCAGACTTAATAGTAGTATCAATAACTGATCTGAGGATAGCAAAGCCGTTGGCGCCATGGCTTGATTTAAACTGTCCGGATATTTTTTGTTTGACCTTGACATTTCTTATGGCTCTTTCCGAGCCGTTATTATCGGGAGGCACTTTTGGATGATGCAAAAAGTAGAGAATATATGTTTGATGTTTGAGCAAACTTTTTTGTAGTGTTCTTGCTTTGCTATGTTCTTCATTAAGTTGCCAATGAAGTAATAGATTTAATTGCGATTCTAAATTTTTTCTTTGCTCGTTATGGCTATAATAGTCCCTAACTGATAAATCTTTTTTTAGTTGCAATGCCTGTATAATCAGTGATTTCATTTCAACCGGCCAAATGCAACCGGCATAAAGTTCACTTATAAATTTTAGTTCCCTGAGCAAATGAGCCATGCAAATCTGATGGTGGAGCGCTTCGCAATTAAAGTGGCAGGCCCACCTGTCATGCTGCAAAACAGTGTTAGGCAAGCCATCGGCAAAATTATCTTCAATGGTTTTAAAACCCCTGTTATCGGAATGGGTAATAAAAGTAAGGCCATCATTTTGCCAGGCCCACATCCAATCTTTTTGCCCGTTCACTTTTACACTTGTTTCGTCCGTGCCCACAAATACGGCTTGTGTTATTCGTGCTTTTATTTGTTCATAATGAGGGGTTGCTTTTTGTACGAGCCGTTTTAAAATGTTGTTGATGCCACCTACGCTTACAGGCAGGCCCATTACATCTGTAAAAAATTCTTCCATCCTTTTGTAAGGCATGTACTGCCTTGAATGCATATAGCCTGTCAATGCTTCTACCCCCGGGCCATATTGTATCTTAGCGGCAACATGGGCAGGAAAACTACTTTCCATAGTATGGCCGCACGTGCAGGTTTTGCGGTAAATGCGATGTTCTATGCGAACGGGTTTTATAACCGGAATATCTATGATCTGGCGGGTTTCTATTAATGTTTCACAAACCTCGCTTAAATCCTGCCCGCAACAATTACAATAGTTGGGCAGATGACCAACTATTTCATCAACGACTCCGCAACATTCAAGAGTGACGCCTTCATGGCCTGGCTGGCCGCCCGGTTTTTTATCCGTTTTTTCCCGAAGGCTTTGATTTTTCCTGGGGCGGTTTTCGTCTTTGGAGGGAGGAGTATGTGAGTTGCTGCTGTTCTTTTTATTTTTGTAAGAGTCGAGTCTTGATTTTAAAGAAGAATTTTCAGCTACTAATTGCTCAACTGTATGCTGAAGATTTTTAATTTGGGCGATGAGTGTTTCTATAAGAATTTTGGCGTCCAGGGATAGTTATTTTATGTATGCAAAGGACAATCAAAAAAACTATTAAACCCAATGTCAGCAAGCCTTTTATTCCACAAAAACAACTTTTTTTACTGTAAAAAAGTGCATAAGAAACAGATTTTTAAAATATCTAAAACAAATGTGGATAACCCGCCCGATTATTTTAAAAATAAAAAAATCAACCTATTTTCGAGGGTACTGAATAGTTACACTGCTTTAAATGCTGCTATCAAGAAGGCACTTAATAGAGAAAGGACAAATGTTGGACGTACGGCATATACTGATACAATAAAAAAAATCCTATTAGGAGTTAGTTCTAAAGATGTTGCTCAACTCCTTGCGAAAGATTTGCAAAATATTAATCAAGGGACAGCTCATGATGAATTAACATGGATTGACGTTCAAGAACATTCGGTAAAGATTCTCAATCAACAGGGAAAGTATGTTTTTGTAAGTTCCTTTGAAGCAATGCAGCACCCTGATATGATGGATCAGGCAAAAAATAGTGGACATGAAATAATTATTATTCCAGAATCCTTAAAACTAAAAGTTCAAGGATCTTCTGACTTAGGCGGAAATCCAATAGTTGATATGTCTCAATTCATAAATATTTACAATGATAGTTATGAATTTAATTTTATTGAAGAAAATCAACTTAGTGAAAATGAGAAAAATATTTATAACTACACGAGTCGAATCATTAATTCATTTGGCGGCTTACCAAAACAGGTGCAGGGGATAAAAATTTCTTCAAC
>JBBRYH010000105.1:0-2539 GCA_038237845.1 Bacteroidia bacterium | reverse complement strand
TGATTTGGTTTTGACATCGAAACTTAATAACTTTATTTCGTACAATGGAGTATATCTGGTGGGAAGTTATGTATCAACAAATACACCGGCACTATCGGCAACGGCTATGAAACATACCATGAATATGAAAGTGTATGAGTTAAGTAATCATTTGGGGAATGTGTTGGTTACGGTGAGTGATGCGCGACAGATTTTAAATACGGGTGCGAGTGTTACGGGGTATGCTGCTATTGTGACGAGTGCGACGGATTATAGTGCGTTCGGAGCCCCGATGGTTGGCAGAACTTATCAGTCCGCAAGCTATAGGTACGGCTTTAATGGAACTGAAAAAGTTGACGAAATAACAGGAAGCACGGGGATGGATTATGACTTCGGAGAAAGAATATTAGATACAAGGTTGGGGCGTTGGTTAAGTATAGACCCTCTTGAAAAGTTATATCCTGAATTTAGTCCATACTGTTTTGCTGCAAATAGTCCCATTCAGTATCTGGATAAACAAGGGAAAGGTTTTAATGGAGGGTTTAGTGTCGAAAATCAAAGTACGGAGCCAATAACTATTGTAGGTTCAGCAGGTACTGAAACACAGGTACGCATAAAAGGCGATCCTCAAGGCCCACAGACATATTCGCATTTTGAGGAAGGCGCACAGCAAACAATTACTTTGCAACCTGGACAACGATATGAAGCTTATGCAGTAACAAGTAAGAATGAGCAAGGGGAAGATCAAACTTACTATACCGGTCGTGTGGTTCAATTTGCACAGATAAAGGATGGTAAACTGGTACCGTTAACAGAAACTTCAATTGTTAATAATGACGTTCAAATATGGGATGTTGATTACATTCAAGTTCAAGAGGGGCAAACATTTGTAAATGATGGACAAAATTATAATACGAATGAATCTGACAAGAATGCAGTGACACCAAATCCGCCAACAGGTACCGGCACGATTAAATTACAAGCAGGAATCTTGGATTATTTTCCGGATGCAGATGATGCAAATGAGGGGAAAGCAATAATAACAGGAAATAAAAGTTCTTTAAAAATCGATGATGATGCTGGAGAAGGGGAGAATAACCCATCGGCTCAATACGGAGATGGCGTCCCTCACAATTAAAACGAAAGTCATGTTAAAAAAGAAAAATATAACACTTTTAATTCTTGGTTGTATTGGGATTATTGTAGTGTTTCTTGTAGGCTATCCTCAATATGTGACTTTCAGAATGAAGGCCGAGTTGAAAGAAAAAGGTTCTTTGAACTTTTTAATCCAATCAGACAAAGATGATATGTGGACAAATCTTTTATTCATAAAAAGAAATAGCGATTCATTGCAATTTGACTCATTATTAACGAGCGTGTTGAGTCCTTCTAATTTAGATTTAAACTCCATAATTGCGGTAAATCGATATATAAAGTTTAGTAAGAGATCAGATTTTCTCCCTGAAATTAAAAATAAATACACTCAACTTATTTCTATAGGTACTGATAGCTGCTGGACGACGACAGTAAGGAAAAATTATTCTCGAAAAAATTCACTGAAAGGATCACCGACAGTATTGGTAGATTTGAGCCAAACCATTTCAAAGATGGATACAATGCAATTACCATATTAGGTCGTGTAAACTTTTCTCACTTGCATTACGCAGCAGCAGGCAGAAGAAACATACGACAGAAGACCATGTAAAATCTGTTACTGAACCCAAAAAGAAAACGCCTGGCTAAACAGCTAGGCGTTTTCTTTTTTACAGAAGAATAAAAATTATTCCCCTTCATCCTGCTCAACAGCAGTAATCGCCTGCAGCAGTTCCAGCATTGGCGTAGCCGCATCGCAAAGCTCTTGCCCATCGAGGGCAGACACATCGCGCGCCGCGTCCGAGTGGATCACGCGCAGGCCGGTGAATAAAGCATGTTGTAAATCTTTAGCAAACTCTTCCGGATCGGAATGTCTAAGCTCAATGATGAGCTTCTTTTTTTTGATGGTTACCATGTGATTCAGGAATAAATAAAAGTGCCCGCTTAGGTCTCCTGCGGTGCAAACCCTACGGCAAAATGGGAATAAAATTCCGGATTAACGAAATGCCACCAGCGCATCCCAACAAAAACAACACAAAACCCTACAAATATTCGTTACGACAAAAAAACAGGCGATTGCTTTTGCAATCGCTTTTTGTTTGTCAAATTTTGGCTTACGTTAGAATCTCAAAAAATAAAATCGAAGAGTTTTCAAAGATTAATTTCCATTTTCAATTCAATCTTTCTTACAAATTGTTTCTTTCAGGCAATGAAATTACCAAACTCGTTCATTAGTTTATGTAACTCGTTCGTTAGTTTTGTTTTTCAGGAAAAATGATTATTTGTATTTTCATATAGTAAAAGATCAAAGTTCTTTGACATGCTGTAAATAGAAAAGGAAAAACTTTCGGAATAGCCCGGATTGCAGCGGAAAGCCCACAGGCCGCAATTACTAATTTATTATTTGAAACAAATTTTACAGCGGCCGAGGACTTGCAGCGCAAAGCCGGAGAGATGGTTGTAATAT
>JBBRYH010000104.1:0-2545 GCA_038237845.1 Bacteroidia bacterium | reverse complement strand
ATATTCTTTTGAGGAATCGCTTTTACTTTCACTTCTTCTTTCTTCACAATTTTTTCAGGTGCCGATTTCGATTTTGAAGCCGGTAAATTCTTTATAACTACTGCTTTTTTAACAGGTTTTGGGTTAGGCTTTGCCTTAGAAAGCGGTTTTGAAGCCTTTTTAGGGGCAACTGCTTTCTTTGCAATAGGCTTTTTAGCATTTTTAGATGCAGGCTTAGATTTAATACCCTTTTTAACTACTTTCTTAGCAGGGACGGGCTTCTTAGCGCTTTTCTTAACCGGACTTTTAGACTTTTTAGTTGCCATTTAATACGATTCATTCTAACAGTAATACCTTTTCTTCGAATCGGGAGGAAAAGTAGAAAAAAAACTGAACATCACAAGTCTTCTTTTAAACAGTTATAAAACAGTTATAAAAATCAGAATGGTGAATTTCCTCCTAAAATCGATAAATCCGATGATTTACACTCAGAATTGAGTTTCAACCTTCGGATTTAACCTTTTGGTAGCGAGGGGGAGATTCGAACTCCCGACCTCAGCATTATGAGTGCTGCGCTCTAACCAACTGAGCTACCTCGCCATTATTTTTGAAAATGGAGCGCAAATATAGCATTTTACAGAACTAACAAATCGTTTGGCTCTACATCTTTCCGTTTTTGTCCTTTTTCAAGCATTATCAATTTCAATTTCCAACCTTTATTTTTCGATATTTGATTTAGAGTTTTTAAATCTCTTCTTAATTCTAATAATATGGCCTTAACGCTTGTTTTTGTTCATGGATGGAGCGTAACGAATTTGGATACATATGGCGAACTTCCTTTGCGTTTAAAGGCAGAAGCTGCTGCAAATGGAATAGAACTTTCTGTAAAGGAGATTTTTTTAGGCAGTTATATCAGTTTTCACGATGAGGTAAAAGTGAAAGATATTTCATTTGCCTTCAAAAATGTTGTGGATAAGGAAATTGCTCCCGTTCTGGAAAATGGTTCTCGATTTATTTGCATTACGCATTCAACAGGCGGACCAGTCGTTCGTGATTGGTGGAACACTTATTATAAGGATCAATTAACTATTTGTCCAATGAGTCATCTCATAATGCTTGCGCCAGCAAATTATGGTTCTGCCCTCGCTCAATTGGGGAAAGGAAAACTCAGTCGTTTGAAATCATGGTGGAATGGGGTAGAACCTGGTAATGGTGTTTTAAACTGGCTTGCTTTAGGAAGCTCCGAATCTTGGGAGCTCAATAAATCGTGGATTAAAACAGGATCTGCAGCCATAAATGAGAATGGCATTTTTCCTTTTGTGCTAACAGGCCAGGATATTGATAGAAAATTTTATGATCATCTAAATCCATATACTGGTGAATTAGGATCAGATGGAGTGGTAAGAGTTAGCTCGGCTAATCTTCGAGGTAGATTAATTTCTTTAGTTCAACCCAAACTCATAATTGATGCTTCTGGAAAAATAAGTGTGGGAGAATTTATTGTCAAAGAAGTTTTGCAAGCTCCAGATTCACCTTTAAAAGTTTTGAAAAAAAGGGCGCATTCTGGTGATGCGATGGGAATAATGAAAAGTGTAAAAGGAAAATTGGGTAGGGATGAAAACTCAGAAACCATTGCAGCAATTTTGAATTGTATAAAAGTAAAATCAGTTATTGATTATAAAAATATCTACAGGCAATTTGCTCTGGAAACCGAAGTTTTACAAAAGGAGGAATTAGTAGAAGCCTTTGATGAGGGAATCTTTTCAGATGAACGCTATTTTATTCATGATCGATTTTCAATGGTTATGTTCAAGATTCATGATCATGAAGGAAATTCCATTTCGGATTATGATATAATTCTTACTGCAGGCGAGACCAATAGCCCTAATCTTTTACCTGAAGGATTTTTTGCTGATCGACAACGTAATGCAATTAATGTAGAAACCTTAACCTACTTTTTGAATTACGATGTCATGAAAGGTTGTGCTGAAATTCGAAATATTAAGGGTGAAATAATTCGTGATGCTATAAAGGGAACAACAATGATTGGATTGGAAATTCGTCCTCGTCCTGAAAATGGATTTGTTCACTACCTTCCATGTCATATAAAAGCGAGTGTTGAAATGTTAGATAATGTTTTGGTGCCCAATAGCACAACCTTGATAGATATTTGTATGTATAGAATTGTTGATCAACAAGTTTTTCAAGCGCAACGATTAAATAAAGATTTAATGCCGGGGTCAGTAGCAGGTGATTTTTCCGGATTAAAACCTAACCCAAATAATATTTCTTAATAATTCAATTTATAATAATATGAAATGTTTATTTTCTTTTCTGTCTATTCTTTTTTTGCACTTCAATTTATCCGCCCAAGACACGGCTGCTATTGTGCAAAGCGCCAAGTTAGGTGCAAGCGTAGCAGACGACATGATTTCAATAACGAATATATTCTGCAAAGAAATCTTTCCGTTTCTTACCAGAATCAGTTTGTAAATTCATTGAAGAAATTTTGTTTGGAAATTTTAAAAATGGATTTGAATCCGGGAGAATTGGTTCGTCCGCGTAT
>JBBRYH010000103.1:0-2614 GCA_038237845.1 Bacteroidia bacterium | reverse complement strand
GTTTAATTCCATTTGAAGGGTAAAGGTAATAAAGAATTGTTTGCTATCAATAATGACAGTAAAGTAATAGGGGGCTTTATTCCTCTGATTTCCCCGCTGTGGGGACACAGGCGAGGGCTTTTTGCACTAACGAGGGCGAAAAAAAAATGTTACACCCTTTTATTAACGTAAATGAAAAAATATTCAATTATTATATTTCTTTTTTGTTCATATTCTGTTTTTTCACAAAATCAAAATAGCACTTGGATATTTGGTGATTCAGCGGGAATAGATTTTAGTAATATCAATAATCCTTTACCTTTATTTTCTTCAATGGATGGTCGAGGCAGTTGCGCAAGCATTTCTGATTCATCAGGTAATTTGGTTTTTTATTGTTATAATAAAACGGGCATCAATGATTACAGTACATTCGTATATAATTATATGAACGATACCATTCAAAACGGCAATGATCTGAATGGTCAAGGTGCTTTTAACCAAGTCACAATTATCCCTATTCCCAATCAAACAAATAACTATTACATCTTTTATAACGGAATATTTTCTACACAAGGTTTTTATTACTCACTTGTTGACATGAATCTAAATGCCGGATTAGGATCGGTAGTATTAAAAAATATTCCCTTGATCGTTAATACGAGAATGGCAGATTGCGTCCGTGCCATAAGCCACGGTAATGGAAGAGATTGGTGGATAGTAGCAAAACTTTCAAGTACAAATCTCACTCAAATAAATCGTTTTTTTGTTTTTTTAATTTCTCCTTCAGGAATAGCAAATCCCATCATTCAGGATTTCGGAAATGCAACTGATGGTGATTTTCAAAGATTTTGCTTTAATAACCAAGGAAACAAAATTATGTTGGTAAATACTCTTGGACTAATGACGGAATATGATTTTGATCGCTGTACTGGAATTATTTCAAATCCCAATATGATTTATCCGGAACAAACATCAAATTTATCACGATTTTTGTGGGAAGGTTCATATTCTCCCAACGACAGTATAATTTATGTTACAACCACATGGTATTCATTCCCGAATGATACTTCAAGATTATTGCAATATAATTTGTATGCTTCAAACATTCCAGCAAGTTGCGATACTTTGTTTGAAATCAAACATCCTGTTCAGCCAGCAGCTGTTAGATTAGCACCTGATAGTAAAATTTATATTTCAAGTTATTATGATTGGGGGTTCCCCGGTTATCCCTATCCTGATAGCGTTTACAATCAGTATAACATGAATCTTGGAGTTATTAATTCTCCTGATAATTTAGGGGCTGCTTGTAATTTTCAGCCGTTCAGTTTTTATCTTGGAGGAAAAAGAACCTATTCCGGTTTACCAAATAATCCTAATTATGAGTTAGGAAGTTGGGTTGGGTCTCCCTGTGATACATTAGGAGTTGGAATGCATGAGCTTGAGGTAAAAAGTGGGGCAACCCTCTTTGTGTTTTATAGTATAGATTGGCAAAAGCTTTTTGTAAATGCACAAAACATAAAAGGAAAAAATTGTGTGCTACAAGTTTTTGATATTAATGGAAGAGAGATTTTTTCATCATCTAAAAAAACAGAGCCGCCTTATTTTACACAGGATGTAAATTGCCTTTCTTATGCGAAAGGGATGTATATTGTTAGCTTGAGGACGGAAAAAGAAATGTTGGTTAAGAAGTTTGTGAAAGATTGAAGCATAGTGTTCAATCGAAGCGGAGCGGTAGGGTAAAATAAAATGTGAGGCAATGCAGTTTTGGTTTTGTGCGGTGGAATTGCCTCTCTTTTTATTTTACAGAAGGGATAGCCAAATCGGCTTGTCCGGCTTGCGGTGAAGTTTCAAGCTGCAATAATACTCAATCGAAGCGGCACGGGTTTCGTATAACGTTTTGCGGCTTGGCGAAGGTGGCGATTTTTACCTCAAATGTTGATGCGGAGAACCAATGTTTGATTAACCACAAATGTGTCTGCGGAGCACTGAACCGCCACTTTTGCCAAACCGCTGTTATATGCCGTTTTTCTTCTGGCCATTTATTTTTCACACTCTTTTTTCAACAAGTCAAGCCAAGTCTGCATACCTTTTTCTAAATTCTTGTTGAATGACTTTTTCAAAAGTTTAGCAAAAAAACCTTCCATACTTTCGTCAACGCTAACTGTTGTTTTACCGTCTTTTTCGGTAAGTGTCCAGTTATGAATAGCAAACATTCCAAAAGTTTTTCCTGTCCAACCAAATTGGCTAAAAGGTTCAACTGTTTGTAATGTTGAATGAATTTTGGCTCCGCCAGTTTTCCAGTCAAAAGTTGTTTCAGGTTTCAATTCGCCACTCAATTTTGGATTACTTGTGTCACTTCAGGGTCTTCCGATTCCTGCGGAGACCCTGAAGAAATCGGAGGTAAAAATAAACATTCTAAGAATATTTTTTTCTTTGGTTGTTTTAACTATTGTTTCCTTTTCGGGAGCAATCCATTTTACAAAATTTTTCATCCGAACATGGATGACACTTTTTTCCGCCATCGTTAGTGGGCAGATGCCCTCGCCTGTGTCCCCACAGCGAGGAGTTCGGAGAAATAATCTTCATTGCCATATAGAATAGTGTTTAAGAAATCCAAATTCATCTGTATAGTTGC
>JBBRYH010000102.1:0-3076 GCA_038237845.1 Bacteroidia bacterium | reverse complement strand
TTGTCAATATGGTGAATAGTGATGATTATATTCTAAATCCAGAATTCCAGAGACGACATAGATGGGATGTTTCAAGAAAATCAAAATTAATTGAATCGTTTATTATGAACGTTCCTATTCCTCCGATTTTTCTTTACGAATTTCAACTTTCCCTTTTACAGTTGTAATTGCCACTAATGACTGGTCAGAATTAAAGTCTGCGGAAACTGCGTCACCATTTCCGATTGTCCTAACTAAAGAACCGTTGTCTTTGCGGATTTCAATTTTGCCGCTTTTGATTTGTAAAATATTCATATACTTTTTCGTTTTGTATTTGCTTACTCTGTTCGGTTTTCAGCTTCCCCGTTTTCTGCAAAGTTAAATTATCAGTCCGTCAAAACGTGTCGTTGTTATTTTGCACGGTTGTCTTTCTAACATAGCAGGTAACATCTTAGTGTTTTATTCGCCGTTTTCGTGCCCCAAAGTTATTTAAAATAAGTTAACTTCCAAAATTAAACGACATTTATTTACTTCAGCAACGAAAATGGCAAATAAAACAGAGTTGAACGGAGCCGATTGCTATGGGAGAAGTATTGTAGGGGTATTGCAGTTTTTTGTAAATACTGAGATTTACATATTGATAAGTCATTGGTCTTAAGTACATATTTACTCTATCAGAAGGATTATTGTTCACAAAAGAGCATAGTTTTCCCTTTCTAATTTTGGTCATTAGCTGCTATTGGTTTTTCAATGGATTAAAAGAACGCTTTTATCGTTTGTTAGTTATCCTGGTTCAAATTTTACGTTCAGGTTATTTGGTGTAAGTCCTAATTTCCCAGTCTGACAGTTAGAACATGCAAAAGGATCATTACCAGTAAGTATTTGTAGCACCTCTATGGCTTGTAATCCCTGTGTTCGTGACAAATAAGTAGGTGTCAGCAGAAGCGAGAAACAAAGACTTAGCTGTGTTTTCATATTGCAAATAGCCATAAACCCGTAGTAGCGTATCTTACAAAATCCTGAAGGTAGCACATGTTGCATAAACCGCCTGACAAACTCTTCAACCTCCAAAGTCATAGTTTTTCTGATTCCTGCTGCCTTATTGTCTTTATACGAGAAAGTCACTTTGCCATCGTTGTAATCCACAATCCGGTGATTGCTAATAGCTACACGGTGTGTGTAATTACCCAGATATTGGATAAGATTATCCGCTGTTGAAAAAGGTTTCTGCGCATATACCACCCATTTCTTAGCATAGCATTTCGTTTTCAGGGTTTGAAAATCAGGTGTATCATCCGGCAATTTAATTTCTCTTTTCAGAATAGCCTGTTCCAACAGCCGACATAGAATACCCCGGAAAACAGCACTCAATACCTTTACCGGAACGAAGAACTTTTTGGCACTCGGTATCCATTCCATACCATCGTCCGAAAGTCCGCCCGCCGGAACTATCATGTGGATATGGGGATGATATGTCAGTGTTTGACCCCATGTATGCAGCAGTGCAACTGCTCCGGCTTGCGCACCAATGTATTGGGTGTTTTTGGCACATTGCATTAAGGTTTGCCCTGCGGCTTTAAACAATAAACCGTAGGCTACTTTTTTATTGATATAAAACAGCTTGTGCAGACATGAAGGAATAGTAAACACAATATGAAAATGCTTCACAGGTGGAAGGTTTGAAGCTAATCTGTCCACCCATTGCATTCGTTTTATGTATTGACATTTGGGGCAATTGCGATTCCGGCACGAGTTGTACGATTGAACCTTGTTATCACAGTTATTGCAAAACAGGGTGTGCCCGCCTAGCTCTGAGGTTCTACAAGTTACAATATCTTCTAATGCTTTTTGTTGAACAGCACAAAGTGTATGGCTGAATGCTGAATCGTTTCTGTAATCCCGGAAAATGTCAGCTATTTCAATGTTTTGCTTTTTATTTTCCATTTCGATAAAAGTTACAAATTCATATTATCTAATGGAGAAGTAAAACTGTCGGTCTTAATCTGTGCCACGTGCAAATAAATGGCAGTTGTTTTGAGCGAAGTATGACCAAGAAACTGCTGAATCTGCCGGATGTTTACACCGCTTTCCAACAAATGGGTGGCAAAACAATGTCGCAAGGTATGAAACGAAACATCCTTTTTTATCCCGGCTTTTCGCACACTATTTTTTACAATATGTTCCAATGTCGTTTCCGACAAAGCCTTGCCTTTATTGCCATTAGGTTCAAAAAGAAACTCAGTGGGTCGTTCCAGTTTGTAGTAAATGCGGAGAACTTCGAGCGTTTTTTGAGAAAGAATCGTGTACCTGTCTTTTTTGCCTTTTCCTTGAACTACACGTATTTGCATTCGCTGTGAGTCAATGTCTTTTGGCTTTATTTGCAATACTTCCATTCGGCGCAAACCGGCAGAGTAAGTGAGCATCAGGATGGCTTTGTGTTTTAAATTATTGGTTACAGAAATCATCCGCTGAACTTCTTCTAAAGACAGTACAATAGGTAGTTTTTTCTCCCGACGGGGGCGTTTCACACGGAACTCTTCCCACTCACGATGGCAAATATCCACATAAAAAATTTTGAAAGCACTGATAAGTTGATTAATGGTGGAGGTTGACGCACCATTCTTGGTAATCATGAAATGTAACCTCGATTTGAAATCTTCGGTGGTAATTTCATCCAATGATTTACCTAATTCCTTTTCTAAATGACAAAGAAGTTTACAGTAAGTTTCAATGGTGCGAGGGCTGTAATTGCGAATTTGCATCTCTTTGGTCTGCAAACTCAAAAATGAATTGTTTTGATTGTTCATAATGATAATTGTTTGAAGTTTTTTTACGCTTCAAAATTATCACAATTCTCAATTACCGGAACGGTTTAGTTCAACGTTTCGCGGCTTTGCGAGGTTGCGAACTTCGGAACCGAGATTTTTCTGCTAAGATAATATTTCTTGCGAAAGATAAACGTGAATTTTGCACTTATTTCGCAATCTCGCAAAACCGCTGTTAGCAGACGTTTTTTTTCTATTTTTTTTTCAGATATATTTCAATTACTCCATTTTTACCTTTTTCTCCATATTTTTTGGTTGCACTTATGTCTTTT
>JBBRYH010000101.1:0-3168 GCA_038237845.1 Bacteroidia bacterium | reverse complement strand
TTCTGCTGCAAAAAGGGAATCATCTTCGTCACCAAATTCTGGTATCGACATTAATTCGCCTGCTACAGCTGTGGCAGGAGTCATTAAATCTAACTCGCCTTTTAATGCTCTTTTCAAAAGCATATCCACAATCAGCAAACGATTAATTTCGTTTGTTCCTTCAAAAATTCGGTTGATACGGCTATCACGATAAGCTCTATCCATTGGTGCATCAGCACTGTAACCCATTCCGCCATAAACCTGAACACCTTCATCAACAATATAATCTAACACTTCCGAACCCCAAACTTTGATGATGGCGCACTCAACTGCAAATTGCTCTGTCGATTTTAATTTTGCTTTTCCGCTATCCATTCCACCTTCTATCAAAGCATCGTAAGAATCGTCAATATTTTGCCCGGCCCTGTAAGCAGCACTTTCAACAGCGAAATTACGGGTTGCCATTTCGGCAAGTTTATATCTTATTGCTCCAAATTTTGAGATGTTCAATCCAAACTGAACCCTTTCATTAGAATAATTAATCGCTTGGTCTAGTACTTTACGTGATGAACCAATTGCAGCAGCACCCAATTTAATACGACCAATATTTAAAATATTTACTGCGATTTTAAATCCATTTTCTCTCTCTGATAACAGATTTTCTTTTAGAACCGGGCAATCGTTAAAAAAAACCTGACGAGTTGACGAACCTTTTATTCCCATTTTATGCTCTTCAGGATTCATGGTGATGCCACCAAAATCTTTCTCTATAATAAATGCGGATAAGTTTTTATCATCATCAATCTTTGCGAAAACAATAAAAATATCAGCAAATCCACCATTGGTGATCCACATTTTTTGTCCAGTAATGATGTAATGTGTTCCTTCAGGATTTAAAACTGCTTTAGTTTTTCCAGAATTTGCATCAGAGCCAGAATTTGGTTCAGTTAAACAATAGGAAGCTTTCCATTCGCCTGAAGCCAGTTTTGGAATATATTTATCCTTTTGCTCTTTAGTTCCATAATACAGAATCGGCAAAGTACCGATACCTGTATGTGCAGAAAGCGCTACAGCAAATGAATGCCCGGCACCAATGGCATCGGTAACTAACATGGAAGTGTTAAAGTTTTTGCCAAAACCTCCATATTCTTCTGGAATAGAAACAGCCAATAAACCCAGCTCTCCGGCTTTATCCATTAAGGATTCCATCAAACCTTCTTCTTGATTATCTATTCTGTCTAGATTTGGAAAAACTTCAGCAGTTAAGAAATCCTCACATGTTTTTTGAATCATTAACTGTTCTTCATCAAATTCTTCTGGGATAAATACATCATTAAAATCCGTGTCGGAGATAATAAATTCTCCACCTTTTGTTGTTGTTTTCTCTGTTGTTTCCATTTTTTATCAGTATTGAGTAGAGCGTATTGGGTATTGAGACCTTGCTCTCGTTAATATCATTTCTCTATATATCAATTGGTTAGGTATCGCAATACTCAAATCGCAATACTCATTACTACTTACAACATTTCAAAAATCCCTGCAGCACCTTGTCCGCTGCCTACGCACATGGTTACCATGCCATATTTTTTATCTCTTCGTTTTAATTCATTGAATATTTGAACAGAAAGTTTTGCTCCTGTACAACCCAATGGATGTCCAAGTGCAATTGCACCTCCGTTTACATTCACTTTATCGGTATCTAGACCTAATTTTCTGATCACTGCTAAAGATTGTGATGCAAAAGCTTCATTTAGCTCAATCAAATCGATTTGTTTCAATTTCAAATCGGCTTGTTTTAAAGCTTTTGGAATTGCTTCGATTGGACCAATTCCCATAATTCTTGGTGGAACGCCAGCAACTGAATAGCTTACTAATCTTGCAATTGGCTCCACATTTAATTGCTTCAGCATTTTTTCTGAAACTACTAACACGAAGGCTGCACCGTCTGATGTTTGAGAAGAATTTCCTGCCGTAACAGAGCCGTCCGCAGCAAACACAGGTTTTAATTTGGCTAATGCCGATATTGAAGTATCTGCTCTAGGACCTTCATCTGTATCCACAATGTATTCTCGAGTTTTCTTTTTCATATTCTCGTCAAGGTAATTTTCCTTAACGGTAATGGGTAAAACACCATCTTTTAGATGACCGTTTTTAATGGCTTCAATTGCTTTATGATGGGATTTTAGTGCAAACTCATCTTGATCCTCTCGATTAACATTATATTCTTTTGAAACAGCTTCAGCAGTTAAACCCATGCCCCAATACCAATCTGGATTTTTAATCGCCACTTCTGGATTTGGAACAATTTTCCATCCTCCAAAAGGCATTCCGCTCATCACTTCTACTCCTCCTGCAATAATGCAATCTGCCATACCGGATTTGATTTTTGCAACTGCTGTAGCGATGGTTTCTAATCCTGATGCGCAATAACGGTTTACCGTTACTCCTGGGACTTTATCAGTATCCAATCCCATTAAAGAAACCATTCGGGCAATGTTTAAGCCTTGTTCCGCTTCTGGTGTGGCGTTTCCGACAATAACATCGTCGATTTGTTCCTTATCCAAATTTGGAACTGAATCAACTAGAGCCCTTATCACTTCCGACGCTAAGTCGTCAGCTCGAGTGAAACGGAAAACACCTCTTGGTGCCTTTCCTACAGCAGTTCTAAATCCTTTAATTATATATGCTTCCATAATATTAATCTTTTATCCAAGCTTCAATTTTGTTAATTAATTTTTCCTCCAATTCTTGAGTTGTTTCATAAGTTATATGGGGGAAATGTTTTGTGTCGAAATGAGAGTTTTTCAAATCGTCTTTGTGAACTGAATAAATCACTTTTAAGCCTCTTCCAAGAGCGAAACCTGCTTCGAAATAAACACCATTTTTTTGTCCAGTAAAATCAGAAATACAAAATTTCGATTTCTTTAATTCTGCAATAATTGCATCATTAATTGTGATTTCAGAATCGTAATGAATTTCGTCAATTAGAATTGGATCGAAACCTGTATTTCTACATGCTGACTTAATTGCGGTTCTTTCATTTTTCATATTCTCATCAAAATTCATAGCTATGAAGCATCTTTTTGATTTTAATCCTTCATTTAAAATCTTTAGATAATATTCTAACCCTTTAAAAGTAATTTCCAAAGTCCATAATAAATGTTCCTGCTCCTCCCAAGGGAAAAAATC
>JBBRYH010000100.1:0-3338 GCA_038237845.1 Bacteroidia bacterium | reverse complement strand
TCAACTTTATCTGAATGAATTTGTATACAAACTTAACAGAAGATATTTTAAAGAAAAGATATTTGACAGGCTCGTTATTGCTAGTATTACAGGGTTATGATACTTTGCGGACATTCAGGTTAAGAATTTATATTCTGAGAGCAAACGAAAATTTAACCGAAAATATAAAATGGAACGGACCAAATTATTGTTTTAACAGCGAAGACAGAATTACAATGCGGATACAACCACCGACAACTAAACAAATTCAACTTATCTTTCACCGTGGTGCAAAAAAACAAGTACAACCCAAAGAAAAACTAATTGAAGAACATTCTAAACTGTTGATTTGGAAAGAAAACGATAGAGCAATAGCAACATTTAAAAATATGGACGAGATTGAAAATGCTGAAACCAATTTGACAGAAATCGTGAAGAAGTGGATAAATGCGACAAAATAAAAACAACGAACCACTTACAAGCGTTTACCTTCGGTGAAGGCTGCGCCGTTGGCAAACTGAAGGCAGAAGTACTAAATTAAACATTTGTACTTCTAATTCCCAAACTTAGCCAAGCTCGAAAACTCTAGTGATCAGTTTTGTGAAAGTAAATAATAAACAATAGAAAAAAAATGAAAATTCATACAACAAATTACAAAGACACTTTTATAGAAATTGCAGAAGACTGTCCAACGACAAATGGGGAAATTCCTCCAACAAAAATGGACACCAAAACTGTGGCAAACATTCAGTTTGAAATGGTAAGCAAAAACCCTTACAAATTCACTTCAGATGATATTTTATTTCAAGTGTTTGCCGACAGAAACGATTTAACCAAAAGTGAATATAAAGAAGCAAGAGAAAAATTCTTTTCAAAAGGACAGCCATGTTTTCGTGCATCGCCATTGACAAAGCGTTATGGTTGGGGAGTTCATAACGACAAGGAAGGAAAAATGGCAATCTTCGGTGCTGAAAGTTTGGAATATAAAAAACTCTCAAAAGACAAAACTTTAAAAGTTGTTAAAGCAATGAAATCAAGTAAATAGAAAAAATGAACTCATAAAAAATGACACTAGTAAATTTCCCAAAAATAAAAACCGATTGACAGCAGACAACCAAAAAGTACAACGAACCGCTAATAATCGTTTACCTTCGGTGAAAACTACACCTTCGGCAAAATAGGGGCTGAAGTGCTAAATTGAACTTTTGTTATACGATTTGGTATTTGAATTAAGCACATCAAAATTTACACCAAAATTCATTTAAATATTAAACTAGCTAATAAATGAAACATATTATACAAATCACCCTTTTAATGTTAATTTTTTGTTCTTGCCGTAAATATACGCCTTCAGTTTACGAGGTGGTTGGGATCGAACTGGGCAATTGCGATAATAGTGATATACGCCCTATTGAAGTGATAACAGATTCCGTACCTATGAAAGCTTACGCTATTAAAATTACTTTAACTCAGGAAATGCGAAAAAAATCCAATGATCCCGAATCTGAAAGTGGCACTATTAATGAAGATCGCCTTAATTCTTTCAATATTTTCTCACTTAACAATTTTGATAGTTCACACCCGGCCCGTGCTTCCCTCAATACCTATTTTCTTACTGCCCTAGGCGCTTCAGCAACTATAGAATCGCTTGTTTCAAAGGGAGAAATTGGTGGAGGAATCAGGCATAATAATGATGCATGGACAACAGAAGAATTCCTTTATTTAATGACCCCTCCCAGTGCTGCCGGCAATCAGTCTTTTGTTGTTAACATAGGCCTTTCAGATGGCAGGAACTTAAGTGACACAATTAAAGTGAAACTATATTAATGAAAAAAACTACTTTACTTTTAACATCCCTTTTTTTTATTTTAGGTGCCGTTGCTCAGCAAAATTCACACAAGGAAAAAGACAATCAAATTGCGGAGGTTAATCACAAATTAAATTTTAGTTTTTCATGGTTTGAACTAGGCGCGAGTGTTCCTCTAAATGAGAAAAAACTGTTAAAGCTCCCTTATGGGATGAATCATTATTTATATGGACCTAAAGGGGGTTTGGCAGGTGCACTTTTCGGAATCGGTCTTTACTACAAAAACCATTGGGGTATTTCAGCTATTTTAAGTTTCCAAGATTACTATGTGCCTAGTAATGATTTCAAAAAATATGTCATTTCTCAATATCCCGGCCGTTCTATTGACGGTTTCGCTCAGGCACACGCATATTCCCTTAATAATATTAATTACCGGATCGGTTACAGGTTTCACAAAAACCGTTTTATTTTTGAACCACAATTTCAGCTTGGTATCAACGATTATAATGATTTTCAAACCCATTTCATTTTAAAAGAAAAAGGGAGCAATAATTTCGTTGAATATGACATTAAACAAGAGAACAGAAGAAAAAATATAGTCAGCTATCGGGCGGCCCTGATAACGCGCTGGCAATTTTCAAAACCAGGCTCGGGTTGGAATTTGGAGCCTGGCCTTCGCGTTGAACTTTTAGTGATCCCAACGAATTTTAATTATACCATTACCTCAGGTTTTTATAACACCCCTCCCACCGTGCAAGAAGTGACCGTAAAACAAATGCACCCTGCCATTTCCATAACTGCTGTAATGGGGTTTTTTAAGAAATAGCAGTACAAATCAATCCCAGGTTTTTATTCTAAACATACCCAACAGAACATTAATAACCTATTGATTTATGATACTATATTTTGGATTAAGGATACAAAAAAGCAATAAATTACGGAGGTAAACAAAGTGCCTATCGAATGCGAACAAAAGTTTGAATTTAACATAAGGTATTTTCTAACATTCGAATTTTCATTGTGGCTTGTGGAAGTCGCCTAGCAAGCCCTCGGAACGTTATCGGTTATTTAACATACGAGACAATAACACAACATTAAATGAACAAACAACAAATATATAACATACTTACAATCATTTCGACCTTAGGAATACTTGCTTGGATGCTTACTGATTATTTCGGTGGCATGCTTATTTATCTACTATCATACGGACTTATAATAATACCAATTATTATTCTTTATATTGTTTCATTTGGCTACACTATTTTATCATTAGCAAAAAGAGGTTTCAATCAAAATAAAATTAAAGTCATTTTTCACGGACTCGTTATACTTTCAATTATTCTGACCAATATTTTTCAATCTGACCTCCTAAAATCAAAGAGAATATTAACAGCTACTTTAAAAGACGACCAATTCAATTATACTTTAGTGTTTAGAGAAAATGGGACATGTGAAAATGAAGTTTCTGGAATATTCGGCTTTCAAGAGGTTTTTCACGGAAAATATAAATTGCAAGGTGACACTATTATTTTTTCAAAAAAGCCTTATG
>JBBRYH010000099.1:0-3590 GCA_038237845.1 Bacteroidia bacterium | reverse complement strand
TCTCTTCTGAGAAAGTTCTACTTTATGTTATGCTTTATCGAACTTTGAGAAAAAAAACATGAGATTAGTAGAAGAAATTACAATTGAAGATTTGCGAGCAATTAAAAAATATGAGAACATTTCTGACGAGGAAGCAAAAGGAATTTTGAACGGACTTGAAAAATTAGCGCTCATCATGTACAATATTTGGTTGAAGGAAAAGAAGGAAGAGTTATCACACACAGAAGCAATTTCAGAATCATTTTTGCGGAGTATCTAATTATTTTTAGTTAGGCAAATGAAAACAATTCCTCATATTTTTTTTGCAGATTGACAACCTTTCTGCATCGACATCTGGCACATACTTTCGTATGCCGTTTCAAATTATTCTTTGATTTCAAAAAAATGAACTACATTAGCATTATAAGAGATTATAAAATCAACTATTTCATTAATTACATTTATCGTTGTTGAAATCAGAATTCATTAACAATCGAAAATAAAATAATGCCCTGTTCTATTGCTATTAATTTAGTAACGGGTTCTATAAGTGGTCCGAACACTAATATCAATATTAGCGGAACCGTTAGTGGTTGTGCTGCTAATGTTGTTGTAGTAACCGTTACATGCGGTGCAAATACATATACTCAGAATGTTAATGTGCCTGGCGGTCAAACTTCTTGGAATACGACCGTTGTGAGTCAATGTGCATGTGGCAGTCCCGTGAGTGTAACTGCTGCCTGCCCGCCTTCCGGTTGTTCTACTCTACCATTTAATGTCCCTAATCTTCCTTGCTGTTGTCCAACTTTGACTGTAACAACTACCGAAAGTGTGGTTTGCGTCACCAATCTTCAATTCTGTCCTAATGGAGGCAGACAAGTTACTTTTCACGTTTCAGGAACGCTTCCAGCAGGTTGTTCATCTGCGAATATTCAAATTAATTATGGTGATAATTTTGTGAGTCAGATTCATACAGTGACTTCCAGTTCATTTACGTTTACCGATAATCATGTTTATTGTGCAGGACCTCCTGCGTATAATGCATTAATTTATGCAACCACTCCTGTAGGTTGCCCTGGAGTTCCTTTTTTAGTAAATGTTACTGCATGTTCACCGTGTTATACAACTTCTTGGATAAAATTGCTTTGTCAAGCACTTGAATTTACATTTCTTGTATTAGCTGCTGTTGCCGCCACTTGTTTCATAGTCCCAACATGCGCTGGCGCAGCGTTTTTAGGAATAATTTCTGTTTTACTCGGAATAATAGTCTATGCTATTTACTCAACCAACACAACTTTGTTTTGCTTAAATTGCTCCTGCTTTTCCTATCTTAAATGGATTGGCATTGCCACTCTTGCTTCTGGGCTCTGTCTCATTGCTTTTATTACAGATGCTTGTGTTCCTCAACTACCAGTATGGATACCCCCTGTTTTAATTGCTGCAGGAGCGTTAATCATTCTGATATGGTATTTTATTTATAGGAAGTTGTGTCCGCTCACGATTTGCCATTTTTGGTTGGCAATTCGTACTTCTGGAATCGTTGCCCTCGCCGCTTTAACAATATTATTTGCGAGCCTTAGTGCTGTTATGGTTGTTTTATGGCTTGTCATATCTGCAATAGCGATTGTTGTTGTCATTACAATCGGCAACCAATTAATTAATTCAAATCAAACTGCAGGAAACTGTGTCAATTACCCGTAAAATATGCGCAAGATATTTGCAATTCTGACTATTGCAATTTTACCATTGGAATTATTCTCGCAGAACCAGTCTTCAAAAAACAAGATTTGGAATTTTTGTCAAGGAAAATTCGGCATAGGTATAAATGCCATTGGGGGATACTTATTTAATTTTGACGAAGTTCATGGGATTCCATTTTTTTTGGGACAGCCTAATAATAGAATGATTGTTTTTCCAGCTCCTGATTTATTAATCGGTAATGAGAATAAATACTATTTGTCACTTGGTTTCGCTTTTGATATAAATAATCTGCAAAGTCAGGGCTCTTACCAGAATCATCAGGCAATCAAAGCATACAGCTCAACCACTTTATGGTATTTCAATGCGAACAGAACAATTTTGAAAAGACCGAAATCCAGATACACTGTAAACGTGGGACTGAATTTTGCACGTACAATAGTGAGTTCGGTGGATATATTATACTTCACTTCCCCATATGACACGATTCAATATTTTTTTCTAGGTAAATTCAAACAGGATTTCATTTTAAACATTGGAGCTTCTGCTTTTTTCACCCGCAAAGACCGAAATGATGCCGAAAGTTCGATTGGAATTTCTTTTGGTTACAATGTTGGAACGATAAAGGGGAAAATAATCCAGAGAAAAGGAGACCCATTGGTCAATCCGCCAGGATTCAATTATTCAGGACCGTATATCAAAATTGTGATGCTTCAGATCTGGACTAAGAAAAAGCCGATTCAAAATGGGATGTAACGATTGTAATCAAAACACTATTGTTTCTCTGGGTATAAACAAAAAACTTGGTGCGTGTAAACCATGCATTTGGCTTTCATTCGTCGGTGCAATGGGATTATGGATATCCTTTTGGTTCATGATTGGGAAAAATGGCGCGTTTTTAATTTTGGGTCTTGCCATTCTTTTTTCATCACTGTTCATCTCTCATGTTGTCGCCTTCTTTGTTAAGAGATGGAAGGATTACTCCAAATAGAAAAATCATTGAGTGAAGAAAACTATTCTCAAGACGAACAAGAAATATCAATATCGGTTGAGTTGGTAATAAGGTAAGAGCGATAAAAAGAAATTGTTATTTGGAGTTCAAATATTCACCAACCTTCTCTAAATCAGAATAAAATCGTTCGATATAGTTGACCCCGTCAGCACAATATTAAGAAAAGGTCAACTGTAACATGTTAACCTTTTTTTTATTTCCTAAAACGGATTCCATCCTCTCCTATTACACTTTCTCAATTTCCAAACTGTCCTATCCTTCCAAAGTAGTGATAACTGATTTCTTTTTCTTCCTTTATTATTCGAACAACAATCTTTACATCCACTAAATCCATACGCTTTGCCATTAATATAACGCATTTTCGATTTTCTTTTTCCGTTATTAAACGACTTCCATATTCCTACTCGATCAAAATCTTCATTATACTTTCCTTTTAGTTGAAGCTTCCCTTTTTCATCATACAATCTGTAAATTCCTTTTGCATGTTCTTTATTATCATCATACGACTGAACCTGCTTTAGCTTTCCTGTTTCTATATTATATTCTTTCCATTGCCCATTTTTTCCACCATCATAATATCCTTGCATCGCAATATTTCCATTTTCACAAACAAATTTCCATTGTCCGGTAAAAGCAACATCATGATCCAAAATTTCCACCCAGCGGCTATCCAACTTAATATAGAAATGCTGGTACAAAGGATTTAGTTTTGTAGTCCAGTTACCATTATTACTTCGCGTCATCGTTTTACAAACCTGTCCCCGAGTACCATAAATTATCATTGTAATTGGCTCTTCAGCTCCATTAAATGTTTTTGTGGTGTCAATTGGAAATCTCACCGGAAAAGAATTTCCCATGAAATAAGTTCTTTGTTGTCCAAAGGTTTCTATTTTACAAATAG
>JBBRYH010000098.1:0-3776 GCA_038237845.1 Bacteroidia bacterium | reverse complement strand
AGTTGTAAAAGTTAAGAGCGTATGATAATTATCAACTCCTCCACTTAGAAAAATGTTCAGCAAAGGTTTTGGTGTACTGCAAATAAGTGCCGCAAGCAACCCTGCCTTTTTATTATCTACAGACTTGCCATTTTCCATTATCGAAAAAGTATCGGCAGTAAAATAGGTTGGAACAACTAATACTTGATTTTTTTGTTTTTCCTGTGTTTGAAAAAATGATGCTGAAAAAAGATCAAGCGACTTTTTCCATGCAGGATGATCCACAATTACAATTTGGTTATGACATGGAATCAAGGCAAATAGAGATTGAAGTTTTGCTGGATCTAACATGACCAAAGGCCCTGGCTTTTCACCCTTTTTTAGTGGGGAGCTTGGCAAATAAAAGGCGCCAGTTTTTGCATCACAAGGAGCATTAATATAAAAATAGAAAATGTCATAAGGGTTGGCTTGCGTCGCAATTTCACTGAACGCATGACTTATGGATTCTAGCGTAGCCTTTTCCTCAAACAAACAATGTTGAATTATATCACTACTATAAGTAATCTGTAAATCAATGCCTTTTGAATAATAAGAAATGGTATTATTATTTAGATCATTGGTAGTTTTTGCAAGGACGGCATTCACATCACTTTTTGCAAGGGTCTTTTGTGGAATATCTGGAGTGCCGGAATTCTCAATTCCTATACCTAAGAAATAAACAGATCCTTCAGTTTGGGCCTCAATTCCTGAAAAAAGAATCGCAAACAAACACACCATTAAAAAACGGAGTGATTGAAACCGAAATGTGGCAGACGTCTTTTTCAATTTGTGTTATGTACTTAGTATCCAAAAATACCTCAAAAATTGCAAATTACGGGCTAAATCCAATGGATAATTTAAATAAAGCTCCAATTTGTTACCGTAAAATTAAAGAATGAATATAATATGCGAAATACGGCATATGCATCATTTCTGGAGGAAATTATTAGTTCTATATTTGTCTCAGTTCAAACAACCCAAACCAATAAAACCAAAATTATGAAAAAGTATTTAGTGATGATTTGCCTTGCAGTGTTCGCTGTCACAGTGGTTTCTGCACAAACAAAGAAGCCTGTTTTCGTTCAGGATTCAAAACAAAACAAAGTGGACGCTAAACAGCGTGGTACGATGATCAAAATGGATGTTCCTACTACAGACGTTGCAGCTCCGGCTCCTACAACACGTGGTGCAGGGGATTATTGCACAATGACATTTGACAATTACACAGGCTACTGGGTAAAAATCTATGTTGATGGAAACTTCAAAGGTTATGTAGAGCCTTACGGAGTTGGCGATGTAACAGTTTATGGTGGTTACACAACTTATTACTGTGAAACATCTGGTGGTTCATACTACTGGTCAGGTGAAGGTAATTGCGAAGGACAGTATCACTACAACCTTCGTTAATCATAAAATTCAAAGAAAAAGCACTCCGATTTTGGGGTGCTTTTTTTTTACAAACAAGCATAATTTTTTATACATAACCCCTATGAACCTCTCTCGTAAGTGGCCGATTATTATTTTATTATTATTAGCATCGTTTAATCTTTCTGCGAATACAAAAAGAGCGCTGTTAATAGGAATTGACAAGTATGTTGAAACAAAAGAAACTCCAACAGCTTTTGCCACTGCATCAAGAGGCGGACTTACGAATTTGGATGGTTGTGTAAATGACGCAAAGGCAATGCGTTCTATTATTCAATCACGTTATGGTTTTTTAAATAACAACATTGATACGTTATTTAATAGCGCCGCTTCGCATGATGGTATCATTGAAGGAATCAACAAATTAATTGCTACTGCAAAAGCGGGCGATGTCGTGTTTATTTTTTATGCAGGACATGGCTCACAGGTGAAAAATAGCAAATCATACGATGGTACGGGACAAGATCAAACTATAGTACCAGCTGATCAATGGGACATTCGCAATAAAGAACTTTCGAAACTTTTCAATCAGCTTGTTGATAATGGAGTTACGCTTACCCTAATTTTTGATTGTTGTCACAGTGGTTCAATTGCACGTGGAAGTTCATTACCGGTAGATTATAAAGAACGTAAAGCTCCACCAGCAAATTGGGACGCACAAGATTCTTCACACTATCCAGCAGTGGAACAGCGCGGAGCACTTGTTTTTTCTGCAGCACAACGCGCTCAAACAGCAAAAGAAGCAGAGGATATTGATAAGACGCCTCATGGAGCATTTACGCTTGCATTAATCCGAGCGATTAATTCCTCTTCTTCTAATCAAAGCGCAGAAAAATTATATGCACGAATTCAAGGAACAATAAAATCAGAAGGTGGACCTAAACAACAAGATCCAATTTTAGGTGGATCAATAGAACGACGTAAGGGCGGATTATTTGGTGAAGTTGCAAATGAAAATTCAACAAAAACTTTTGTTGCCGTACTTGATGTAACGACAGGCGAAGTTCAAGGAGTGACTTTGCGCGGAGGACATGAATTATCAATCTATGAAGGATGTCTTTTTGTTGATGCCTCTGGGAAAGATACACTTGAAGTAATTTCAGTGAATGGCATCGGTAAATGCGAAACCGTAGTCAAAGGAAAGGGAAAAATTTCTTCATTTAAATCTGGCGATCTCGTTGAGCTTGTTAATTGGGTAAGACCTGATGGACCAACATTAAGAATCTGGAAGCCAGAAACTAATTTTACTGCAGAACAATTGATGAAAGTTGTTGAGCCGGTAAATGCGTTGATGGATATTTATTATGTAAAAGTAATGGACCCAACTGTCATCTCACCGGATTACGTAATTCAATTCAATAATAATAAATGGATGGTGAGTTCTTCAACTTCCGCCCCAGTAATCTTAACTTCATTGAATTCTGCAACATTAAAAGCAGCTATTCCAAAAGGGAAAAAAGTATTTCTTCAGTTGCCACCGACTTCTGAAATTATTGCTTCATTGAATAAAAAACTCGGTCCAGGAACACCTTCTTCTGCAATAGAATTTACAAAAAATCCATTGCAGGCAAATTATATTTTAGCAGGAAGAATAAATAACGCTGTGCTAGAGTATTCTTTATTACGTCCTAATGTTTCAGAAATGGATTCTTCTTTCAGAAATTCACTTCCATTGCGCACCGATTGGTTTAAAACCACATCAACAGAAAGTTGTACCGACAGCCTTTCTATTTTTGCTGTTCGTCTTGGAAAAATTTCTTCCTGGTTAAATCTAGAATCACCCGTCGATAATTTTCCATATCAGTTGATTCTAATAAGAAACAAAACAAATCAAATAATGTCACCAGGAGATAAAATGTCACCAGGAGAAAACTATCATTTTGGATTACTTCTTGATTCTGTAAATGCTCCAATGAATGCCATCATTGTTCGCTATTGCTATATTTTTACAATTGATTGTAAAGGTAAAATGAGTTTGTTTTATCCGGATGTAACTTTTGGTTCTGAAAATAACGCGATTAAATATGTTCCATTTTCTAAAACAAGACTGGACATTTTCCCAAATAAAGGGAAGGTAGAATTTCAAATGGATCCTCGTGGACCATTTGGATTTGATACTTATTTTCTGGTTACTTCAGATGTTCCTTTAAACACGGACGTTTTCGAAAGCGATGGTGTAATTACTCGTGCGGGATCAAAACCAAATCAAAGCGCATTGGATAATTTGTTTGCAAACAACGGGGCAAAAACGCGTGGTCCGCAACCTCCTGTAGCAACACATTGGTCAGTTCAAAAATTTCAATATCAAAGTGTGCCGAAAGGGAAATAAATTT
>JBBRYH010000097.1:0-3816 GCA_038237845.1 Bacteroidia bacterium | reverse complement strand
TTTGATAAGGAAAATGTCTCTAAACATTATTAGAACTAAAAAAAATGACAAAAAATTAAGCCTACGCAGAGCAAGACTTAAAGCCGGATGGGACGACAGCTACCTTGATTCCCTTATCAAAAGTTGATGCGGTAGCCCTGAATCCGTTGCTGATATCTCTTACCGATTGATTTTTTGCAAATTGACAAAAAACATTGCCACCAAATGAGTCCAGCTATTGTAGCCTTTCTGATGCTTGTCCGTTTCCTTTTCTCTTACAAGTTTTAAAAATATTGATCGATCTAATTTGGAAATGATTTGTGAAAGCAAGGTTATAATTGCCATGAGAGAGAGTTTTTTTTGTTACGCAACTCAAAGGTAACTTTGAGATACATAAATCCTTTCCCTTACTTTTTTTCTGCTAAACGTTTAGGACGTTATTGATTCTTTACTTATTTTTGATAATGGTTTTAGATAAAAAATTTAATGATCTTTCCCGAAAGGCGGTAATTGTTATTTCCATTGTTTTTATCCTCATCAAAATAGTACAGATAAATTCCTCCGAAGATTATTTTAAAAAATCAAATGCAATCGCTTATGATACCTATGGTTACTATCTGCATTTGCCTGCCTTAATTATCCATAAAGATCCCGGAATGACAAATAAAATATGGTTGGATTCTTTGAATAAAAGATACCAGAAAAACAGACCGTGGTATCAGGCTTGGCCGAGTGAAAAAGAGGGGCGTATGGTCAACGTTTATCCCGTCGGAATTGCAATCATGTGGACGCCTTTTTTTCTGATCGGACACTTGGTTGCAGGAATTGGTGGGTATCCTCAGGATGGTTTATCACCTCCTTATCAGATCATGATTGTCTTAGCAGGATTGTTTTACGCAATTCTGGGAATGTTTTTGCTTCGTAAACTTCTGCTTCGTTTTGTCAACGACAAAATTTCTGCCATTGTATTATTGTTGATAGGTTTTGGTACTAATCTTTTCCACTATGCAACTTACGACAATACTATGCCCCATATTTTACTTTTCACATTTGACATATTAATAATATTATTAACGATTTCATGGCACGAAAATCCGAAAAGAAACACCTCATTTTTCCTTGGAATTACACTCGCACTTGTAACAATCAGTCGACCTTCTGAAGTTGTATGGGTTCTTATTCCGATTTTTTGGGGTGTTGACAGCTGGATTTCATTCAAAGAAAAATTTCGCTTGTTCCGAACTCACTTTACTCATATTTTTTCGCTCGGAATTGGTTTAGTTTTAGTAGGGTCACTGCAACTTATTTATTGGAAATATTCTTCAGGCCATTGGTTATATAATAACCATGTGGAGGGCTTTGATTTTTTCAGACCGTTCACATGGAAAGTTTTATTCAGTTATAAAAAGGGCTGGCTACTCTATACACCAATGATGATGCTGGCAATCGCCGGGTTCGTTTCGTTGTATAAGCGAAATAAAAAACTGTTTGTTCCAATTATTATTTTCTTTCTCGCAAATTTATGGTTCATCTCCAGTTGGGAATGTTGGTGGTATGCCGGTTCATTTGGTCAGCGTCCTTTTGTGGAATCATACGGACTAATGGCAATTCCACTTGGGTTTTTTCTGGAAAAAATAAATTTGAATAAAATACTTTGGCGGGCTGTTGGAACTGTTGCGATTTTATTTCTTTTCCTCAATTTATTTCAGGTATGGCAACTTGTCCATGGAATATTAAGCCCTTCATTAATGACGGAAAAGTATTACTGGAAAACATTTCTAAAAACAAAGGCTGAGCCTTCCGCCCTTAACTATTTGGAAATCGACCGAGAAAATTTACCACCAGTTAGCGAAACTAATTACAATTCACATGAGGCGCTATTTACTGATTACGAAAGCAGACACCTTCTTAGAAATGATGAAATTATTTGCGACACATTTGGCTATCAAAGTAGCCATGCCGAAATCTTGGATCAAGATCATGTTTATGGAACAGTTTTCAAATCACCTTTTGATTCTGTCTGTATAAAAGATCATTTGCGAGTGAAATTTGAATGTGATATTTTTATTCCAAAGGATGATTTTGAAAAGGAATTTAGTATTGTTTGCAATATGACTGGTAATCGTGATCAAAACTATGGTTACACAGCTTTCCCTGTACAAAAATTTGGAGCAAAGCCTGGTGGATGGTCTCATATTGTAATATGGTTTGTTACGCCTCCAATACTACATGACAACGATGTATTATCAGTTCTGGCATGGAATAATGGTGGAGGAAAAGTATTTGTCGATAATACGAGAATTACCTTATACGAACCGAAAGGTTTGGACTAAGAATAATTTAAATTTCAGTGTTGAAATAAACGCCAATGCTTTTTGAGCATTGGCGTTTATCTTGGATTTGAAATTACCTTTTTACATAAGCAAATTTTCCGTCTAATGTTGGATAACTAATTTTTTCGTTGCAAGCCTTTCATTATTTCCAATTGCCTGAACAAAATAAATTCCATTTGAAAGTGTCGAAATGTCAAGGGAAATTTTATTGTTATCAATTTCACTCATATCAAATACTACCTGTCCTATCATATCTATAATCTGAACTGAGGTGTTTTCTTGGATTGATCTAAATTCAATATTTAAAATATTGTTTGCGGGATTAGGAAATAAGTTCATGAGATCAACCTCTGTCGAAATATTAATTTCAGCCATACGTCCGATACAAATGTCGGTACAAGAAAAATATTTCCTATTCTCTACCCATTGTCCCCCACTACAGGAGCCATAACCAGCAGCAAATTTTATTTGATAATCATGTTGGTTACTCATGGTAAGGCCTCCATTAAAAGCGAAGGTTTCAAGATCAAGTGAACCATAATCATGCATCATATGAATTTGATCAGTAGTAAGCCAACCACCTGCTTCGACACCTACAAGTGTATGGGATGGTCCAACACATTCTTGAACGGTGATAAAGAAGGAATAATTACAGGAAAAACTGAGTGGTGCATATATCTGATATGAATGATCTCTAAGATTTAGGCAATTATCGTTTGGTACGAAATTAAAAGCATCTCTAATTAGGTCAAAACTATTGTTGTTTATTGGACAGGAAGCTGGAGTATGTAATATATAAGTCCGCTCTGTCCAGACTGGCCCAGACGCTAATTTCAATCGAAAATATTTGTTGCAATCTAAAGTATAATTATTTCGCCGACATAAATCACGGACATCATAATTGCCTATGCTTAGGTCATACATAGTGGCTTTTGAAACCCATTCGGAGATTGCTGTTGCATTTGGCAATGGGGCTCCGGCCATGTCAGACTCAACAATTTCGACAAAAAAATTGTCATTACACAATGTACAAAGTGCAGACCCATCAATAAATAAAGGTTGCATTGCGGTAATATTATTTATAGTCGGTGGTGCTGCAAGAATTGAACCGTCTAATTTAAAATTGATTATTGTGTTGCAGGGCATTAACCTTATTAACTGAATATTTTCTACCCACGGATTGCTCGTCGCAAGTTTAATTCTGTAATAATGACCCCACGTAAAAGGAAAGCTAAGTGAGTTACCAAAAGCTCTAATGTCAAATTGATTTAATTTTGTTGCAACTTCAGTTGAAGTTAGCCATTTTGAAATCTCAACACCGAATGGAGACCCTGAAATGGTACATTCTTGTGCTGAAACAAAGTCATTGTTGTCCGACTAAGTTTTTGTAAAAACGGGGTGAAATAAATTCAGCCCCGTTTTTTTTGTCAACTTTGAAGTGACTAAACTTTAAATTGACATGGGTAAAGCTAAAACTTTTGTCGGACAGCCGATATTAAGCCAG
>JBBRYH010000096.1:0-3835 GCA_038237845.1 Bacteroidia bacterium | reverse complement strand
GATTTCGGTCAGAATTGTTCTGGAATCATAGAACTGAGGGTCAGCGGGAAAAAGGGGTCTATGATTAAGATGACACCAAGCGAGTTAATTACCAGGGACAAAAAGATCAACCAAAACGCATCAGGAGGTCCTTACTATTTTTCTTACACACTCAAAGGAGAAGGTGTAGAAATTTGGAGACCTAAATTTACTTATTACGGATTCAGGTATGTTATGGTTGAAGGTGCTGCACCTGAATCAAAAAAGCAAAACGCTGAAACTCCAAAAATCACTGATTTACAACTGCTCCATACATCCAATTCAGCCCAAAAAGCTGGCGAATTCGAATGTTCAAATCAACTCTTTAACCAGATTTACACATTGATTGACTGGGCAATACGAAGCAATCTGCAAAGCGTCACCACCGACTGTCCCCACCGCGAAAAGCTTGGCTGGCTCGAACAAACCTATTTGATGGGAGCGTCAATGCATTATAATTACAACCTCTATCCGCTGTACAGAAAAATTATACGGGATATGATTGATGCACAAACGTCTGATGGATTAATCCCTGATATTGCTCCGGAATATGTTCCGTTTGATGCAGGATTTCGCGATTCACCGGAATGGGGAAGCGCAGGTGTGGTCCTTCCATGGATGATGTGGCAGTGGTATGGTGATCAGTCGATTATTAAAGAGGCGATGCCTATGATGAAAAAATATGTTGCCTATCTTGGTACGAAAGCCGATAACCACATTCTATCGCACGGATTGGGTGATTGGTTTGATTATGGTCCAAAAACACCGGGAGAAGCTCAGTTGACGCCAAAAGCATTGACGGCCACAGCGATCTATTATTACGATATTTTGCTGCTTTCGAAAATGATGGAATTAACGAATAATAAAGAAGATGCGATTAAAATGACCGTACTGGCCAACGAAGTTAAGGAAGCTTTCAATATCAAATTCTTTAATAATACAACCAAAGTCTATTCAACAGGAAGTCAGACCGCAATGTCAATGCCGCTTTGTGTTGGCCTTGTAAACGAAAATGACCGGAAAGCGGTTTTTAAGAACATGGTCGATTCAATTTCTGTATCGGGAAAGAAGCTGACGGCCGGAGATATCGGGTTTCACTTCCTGGTAAAAGCGTTAGAGGAAGGCGGCGGTTCGCAGTTACTCTTCGATATGAACTTCCGTGATGATGTGCCCGGATATGGTTTTCAACTGAAAAAAGGGGCAACAGCTTTAACGGAATCATGGCCTGCACTTGAGGAGGTTTCGAATAACCATTTGATGCTTGGTCATATTATGGAGTGGTTTTACACGGGTCTTGGCGGGATCAAACAGGAAGAAACCGGTGTCGCATTTAATAACATCGTCATCCGACCCGAAATTGTTGGCGATATTACATGGGTAAAATCAAGTTATCACTCAGTCTATGGCCTGATCAGAAGTGACTGGAAAAAGGAGCAGAACATTTTGGAGATGAAGGTAGAAATACCAGCAAATACATTCGCAACAATTTATCTGCCAACAAACCAGGAAGGATCGGTAACAGAAAATGGCAAGAAAACAACCGTCTTAAAAACAGCTGATGGCAACTGTTTTTGTAAGGTTGGATCGGGAAGCTATGTCTATAGGATGATTGTTATTTAAGATAAACATTCCGATTTTCAATTTTCCACCCTTCCAATTAACAGAAATCAGAGTGAAAAATTACTATCGTAGAGGTTATTAAACATGGACCACAATTTCATTTTTAGTAATTTCAATGAGCGAATTTTCCTCAAATAGTATTACAATTTTGTCAAGATGTTTGTCAAATAATACATGCAAGAAAATCATCTTTCTCAAGATCAAGGATAATCTTCTAACAACTCATCTATAGTCATTCCAGAGGCCAATAATTCAAGCATGTTTTCCACCGGATAACGAAGTCCACGAATGGTTGGTTTTCCGTGACATATATCTGGGTCAATGGTTATTCTTTTAATTAATTCCTGAGTCATAGTTGTATAACCTAGATTGAGCGATTATGAAAATAAAAAGTAAAAGATATGTTGCACATCTAATTAATAATGAGTAATTTAGTATCGACAAAAACAAAAAACAACTCGTCACTTTTTAGGTGCACAACACTATCTTTTATGGGTGCTAAGATAACAAAAATAGGCGTTACAAACGACAAAATTTCAGGACGTGGGGGGCTTGCCCTTTTGCTTCGTTACGTCGAAAAAACACAGCTTTATGACCTTATATCCGGGGTCTTTATACCGAAAATCGCTGTTCAAAGCAAAGGATTACAATTGCAACAATTTCTAAAACAGATATTTGCCTGTTTTTTTGATGGCACGGACATGTCGATGGCCGGGTTCGATGCAAAGAAAAATGACCAGGGCTATTCTTTGGTTCTGGAAAACAAAGTGTCGCAAATGGCATCATCACATCAGATGAAGCGTTTTTTTGCAAAACTCTCCATTATCCCAAATAATTTGCACCGTAAAATTTTGCACGAACTCTTTATTTGGAGGCTTAAGATGGACAAGCCTAAGATCATTATTTTAGGCATCGACACAATGGTTATGGATAATGACACATCGAAAAAGAAGGAAGGCTGTGAGCCTACCTATAAGAAGAAGAAGGGTTTTCAACCTTTACATATTTGCTGGGGCTCTTATTTGATTGATGTTTTGTTTCGAAAAGGTAGTGCGCATTCAAATCATGGAACCGACTATATCGATTGCGTTACCGACATAGTGAAATTAATCCGAACGAAATATTCTCAGGATGTGCCTATTATTTTTTGTTCTGACAGTGGCTTTTGCGATCAGAAGGCTTTTGAAAATTTCGAAGACAAATTGAAAATCCATTACATCACTACCGGCAAGATTTATGATGACGTGAAGGATTATGTAGAAGCTTTGCCTGTGGCAGATTTAAGCGAATTTGGAAAGAACAAAGCAATCTGGAAGTTTGCCGAGTTTGGCAACAAGTTAAAGTCATGGAAGCGGTTCAGACGTTGTATCTTCACAAAACTTCATTTGGATCAAAAGGGTCAGTATTTGCTTGAAATTGGAAAACCCGATTCGATCATTTACACCAATATTGGCATGTGTAAGGAAGCCGATGACAAATTACTTGCGGTAGGTGGCCAAAAGTACTTTGAACCAGAGTTCATTATCGCCCAATCTCATGCACGGGGAGCGGATGAATTGATCCATCGTAGCATCAAAGAGTTGGCAACCAAAGAACAATTGCCTTTTAAATCCTTTGGAATGAACCGGGCATATTACTATCTGCTTGTAATTACCCACTTTATGTTTGAAACGTACAAACGTGATGTAACGGTTGATATTCTCCCTGTTACTGCTTACCCCAATACATTTAGAAGAAAAATGATTGATTTTGCAGTGAAGATAACGTCTCGATCCAGATATATCATTTTGAATGTTACCAAAACAATTCATGCAACAATAAAAATTGACCAGCTATGGGAAAAATGCCAGTCGCCACCAGTGATTCAGTTGGCGTAGAGAGAAAATTGGAAAGATTACTGTCGCAGTTTAAACTGCGACGAAAATGATGCGTCCCAAAGCTTGATATGTTTACATAATAAAGTGGGTTTCTTGCTATTGGATGCACGAAAGCTATACTAAACCCGAAAATCAGCGATCAATTCCCTTGAAAGTTTCAAAAATTTCATAAAAGTGGCAAAAGGGGCCACCTGAAATTATGAATCGCTCAATTTAGGTTTAAAGTATTGTGATTTTGTGTTTTAATAAATTAATTTTGAATAGATCGACCTTGACATTTTGATTTGATCTTCTACTTTTAATAAATCGATGTTTCTATC
>JBBRYH010000095.1:0-3915 GCA_038237845.1 Bacteroidia bacterium | reverse complement strand
GGGAAGAAGGATGCATCACAAAATAGTTGTTGTGGATAAAAATACCGCCCTGGTAGGAGGACTAAATATTGCTGACAAGTATTATGGAACCGCAAATGAACCACCATGGTTGGACTTTGCAGTGCTCATTAAAGGAAACGTATGTAAACAACTTCATATATTATGCGAACAACTTTTTGCAAAAAAAACCCGAATAAGAAGTCGGGATGGAAATGGACAAAAAAATTCCAGCGGAAATATTCCAATCCGTTTTTTAAGAAATGATTGGGTAAGAGGGAAGAATGAAATCCATAAAAATTACATCCGGGCGATAAGATCCTCCGAAAGATCAGTCGTGCTGGTTGCCAGTTATTTTCTGCCCGGCTATACTCTCAGGAAAGCATTAAACCGTAAATAGACAGTAGGATTTAAGTTTTTAAGGAAAGCGGGAAATCGGTTTTATCAATTTGAGCAAAAATTCCATCCATCCATTTGCGTTTTTTTATAGGTACAGCCATTTTTAACACCTTACTATTTCCTTTTTTAGTCATCCAAGCTCCAACTGCATAGCAGTTGAGTCTTAATGTTTGTAATCTTTGATGCTTAGGCTTTTCGGAGCTTACCTGCCTAAACAAACTTATGATGTTGTAGGCTAAATTAACAAAACGTAGAGCGGCCTCTGTAGCAAAAAAATCTTTTAAGTTAAATCCTTCTAAAGCAAAATCGTATTTGAGTTCTTTTATACGATTTTCGCAATCCCCTCTTCCTTTATATTGCTCCCAAATTTGGGCTGCAGGCAATGTTTGATTGGTATAAAAAGTATGATAACGATACTGCTCATAGAACTCTTTATCATCAAATAGTTTTAATTTTTTTCCGGTTGCCTTGGGACGCACATCAACGCTTTGCCTTACAACAACAACTCTTCTTGCATTTTTCCATTTTGCAGCTTTGTATTCTGTTTCACTTATCCATATTCCATAGCCAATAGCTGTCCATGTTTTTAATTGCTTTATTTTGTCTTGTATTCCATGGTGCATGCGCCCTGCAATGACATAACTAATTTGCTCGGTTTCTAAATGTGTAAAAATTGTATCACTTGCAAAACCTGAATCGGCTCGTAATAATCCTATTTTTTTGTTCTGTAAAATTGATAGTGTTTCATTCAAAAAATCTACACATTGATGTGCGCTTGATGTATTGCCACTTCTAAGCCAACTGTTTACAACCATCCGTTCATTACCTAAAAAAGCAAACAAAGGATGATGAGATGGACGACCTCTTTTATTGGGATTGTAGCCTATTATGTTTCCTTCTTGATTACCATAGCGGGTTATAGCCGTAGAATCTAAGTCTAAAGCATAATTATCAAATACTAATTGATTAAAAAACCATTGTTGAAGTGCCGGAAAAACTTCGTTATTTATGCCCTGATTAAATTTTTGAAAAAAACGTTTATAGGTTGTATCGCTTGGTATTTGCTTCCATTCAAATATTTGTTTGAGTGTATCATCTAATCGCAAAACATGAGTGTGACTGAATTTGTAACAACCTAGCCATACCGACAACAAAAAACTTTCTATGATTTCATCTGTCTCGTAGCAGTTATTGCTAGTGCTTTGTGGAATTGGTAAACTATTAATAATCCGTTTTAATTCTAACTTATCGTTAAAGTTTTTCATTACTGAAAAACCTCCCCATGCACTCACTTTATCATCTGAATACTCAATTTTATAACCCATAATATTTGTAAGTTTTGATTACAAGGTCGGGATTATTCTAAAGTCAATAACAATATGGGAATAGAAACAATTTTGAAATCCTACTGCATGTTTACGGTTAAAAAGAGCTCGGGCACGCGGTGTTGACATTACCATCATACTTGCAGGAAAATCCGACATGCCTTTTCTTTGGTATGCCGAAAAATATCTTTATTTATTTTTTATCAGGAACGGAATAAAAATACTTGAGTGGAAAAATTCAGTCCTGCATGCGAAGGCAGCTATAGTAGATGAGGAATGGGTAACTATAGGGTCCTATAATTTAAATCCAATAAGTCAGTATAGGAGCATTGAGCTGAATGTAGCTATCAATGACAAAACATTTGCCCAACAATTTTCCAATCACATCAAGGAGGTGGTACAAAATAATTGTACACTTGTAGATAAGAATAACGATCTACAAGCTCAGACACTTTTTGGGAAGATCAGGAATTCGGCTCTCTATTATTTTTTCAAGCTGATCTTCCTGATCTTCATTAGCAAAAGAAGATAATCTAGAAAGATTTCTTCTTATCGCTTACCACAAGTACAATCCCTGCAACGAGCAAAACACCGCCAATGATCGGGGACCATTGAACAGGATGGTTTACTTCCTTATTGATCTGGATAGGGCCAATGTCAGCGACATTCTTTTTTGTTACATAGTTGAATCCGGTAAATACCATCATCACAATGCCTATTACCAAAAGTACTATTCCTAAGTTTCTCATTTTTATGAATTTTTGTTATACATTTATTTATCTAAGTTGCACAGACAAAATAGTTGCCATGTGTCAAATCCCGATGATCTTTTTCAGCGCCAATGCATTTTTATAGCCCGCTTCGTAATAGGTATTATTGAAGTAGATCGTATATGTTTCGCATACGGGCATCTTTTCATAAAAATTTTCCAACTCCCGGTCCGAATAGGAAGATTTAAAAAGTTCGGGACTTCCATGCAAACGTAAGTAAAAATGTTTGGATGTGTTCACAAAATCGGTTTCTAATCCCGGGAAATCAACATTACAGAAAGTGCATTTCCTCTTTTTCAAAACCTTTACCACATCTTTATTGTTCCACCACGACTGATTTCTGAATTCGATCACACTATGAGGCCCTTCCGGAATTTTTTGCAAAAGCTCCAGATTTTCCTCTGTGTATTTAAACGATGGAGGCATCTGGAATAAAATGTTGTGCAGCTTATCATCCAGCCCCTCACTGATCAGGTCATAAAATTCGGATATCTGCGGCTCGGCATTCTTCAGACGTAATATGTGCGTAACATACTTGTTCATCTTTACTGAAAATTTAAAATCAACAGGTGTTTTACCGTAGTTCTTCTTTAAGTCGGCCAGCTTGGGAAGCCGGTAGAATGTACCGTTCAGCTCCACGGTATTAAAAACGGTACTATAGTGCTCCAGCCACTTTCCGGACGATAACCCTTCCGGATAAAATTTATTTTTCCAGGAGGGATAATAAAATCCCGAGCAGCCGATATAATATTTTGTTTTTTTCTTCACCATAGATATATGAAAGCAATGAATTTCCATGCCACAAAAAAATAAACAGAAGGCATATTTTTTTTGTGAATACAACTTCAGTATTCACCTCTAAAATTTTAATCATATGAAAAATCAAAAGGGCAAAAATCATCAGGACGAAAAGAAATCAGGCTATGACGGCATTGGTTCAGAAAAAAAACAAACGAGCAATCCTGCTAACTATTCTGGGACTCAAGAGCTGGAAGAGGATCAGGATTATTCGTTTGGCGGAACCGGAAAAGAAGACAATGCCAATACAACAGCTTCTTCACTAACAGAGAAGAATAAATCCGGCAAAAGCTCTTCGTTCACTTCCGATGATGATAAAGATATAAGCAACAGCAGGAACAACGAATTCAATAAATCCGGTGAAGGTTTTGGAGGAAAACGATCAAGCACAGGAAATCAGCGAAGTGGAAATGACCTGAATCAAAACACGTATGATGATGACAACTCCCAAGGCATAGGAACATACCGCCAGGGAATGGACAATCAAGGCTATAATGAGCAACGAAACCAGAATTATAACCAAGGATATAACAATACCAACCAAGGATACAACCAGGGAAGTTATGGCAGTAATCAAAGTTATGGCGGCCAATACAACCAAAGTGGTTACGGAAGCAACCAAAATT
>JBBRYH010000094.1:0-4031 GCA_038237845.1 Bacteroidia bacterium | reverse complement strand
GTCACACTTACTCCAACAATATTTTTGTACATTTATTAACCGACAATAGTTCAGATTTGTTTATTAAACCGCAGGGAAAATGTTCGTTGGGTTTTTTCACAGACTGACGTTAGTGGCAACCCTAAAAAAGACCATTCTTCGTAGACAATCTCGCAATAACTTGACACTTTTGCAAACAGACCTCCACGCAGGACAATTTCGGAAAAGCCGTTTGGCTATCCCTTCGCAAAATGCAAAAGAGCCACATTCTTTTTTATTTTTTATTTTGGTATGTGGCACATTTGCATTTTGCCCTCACGCACAAAAACCGTTTTCCATAGTGGGCTGATGAGAAAAGTTTATACTCCACAAAAACAAACTAAATAATAAATGGGATTTTTGAGACAGATTATTTTATAAAACATTATTAAAAATAAAAACAATGGCAACAACAGCCAAGCCAAAAAAGAACAGAAATAGGGGCTTATGAAATAACACCATGTATCATTGACTTTTTCTTGACTAAATTATTTTGTTGAATAACTTTCAAACCAAGCAAACTTTTCTTTGATTATGTTTTCCTTTTCTGTTTTTACATAGTTCAAAAAGGAATTTGAAACCATTGAAAACCCTTTGTCTTTTAGCCAAATTAAATTCCAAACGGATTTAATCGGGAATCCTTTTACAGGTATAATTTGCAGTTCACCTGTATTCAATTCATTTTAAATTCCAATCAATGGCATGATGGAAAAACCCATTCCTGCAATTACAGCTTGCTTTACTGCTTCGTTTGAAGTGAGTTCCATTTTCTTTTTCACAGGTAGTTTATTTTTCAAAATAAATTTCTCCATTACATGCCTTGTCCCCGAACCTTCCTCTCTGTAAATTAATGGTAAGGTTTCAAATATTTTTTTGTCGTAAATTTTTTCTTTAAACTTTTTGTCCTTGTTTCCTATTAAGTAAAGTTGGTTCTGCATCAGTTCCAGTTTATTTAAATTCATATTCTCTGGCATAACAGATACTAAAGAAAAGTCTACTTCATTATTTTCTAAACTCTCAATTACTTGAGACTTGTTGGTTACATCAAGTTGCAACTCTATTCCTTCATGTTGTTTTAAAAAACCTGAAAGAAAATAGGGTATTATATATTTTCCGGTTGACACTACCGATATTTTCAAATTGCCGGCAAGTTGACCTTTGTAAGCAAGTGTTTTGTAATTGATGGCATACACTTCATTTAAAATCTTTTCGGCAGCCACTGCTATTTCCTTACCAAAATCAGTAATATAAATTTTCCTTCCAATCATTTCAGTCAGCGGAATATCAAACTGGGCTTGAAAATTTTTCAGTTGAATGGAAACGGCAGGTTGTGTTAAGTGCAACTCTTCCGATGCCTTGGTTACGCTTTGTGTCTGCGTAATTTTCAGGAAAATCCTTAATTGGTTAATAGTGTAATTCATAAAATATATTTATGCTAATCATTGCAAAGATAAATGAAAATCTATGATTAAAAATACTCAATTTTGTACCATCAAAAACTAAAATCAAAAAAATCATGACAGCGTTAAAAAGAATTACAGTAGCAAAAGGAGACGGAATAGGTCCCGAAATTATGGATGCAACGCTTAAAATTCTTTTGGCAGCAGGGGCAAATATTGAAGTGGATGAAATTGAAGTAGGCGAAAAAGTTTACTTGGCAGGAAACACGGCTGGTATCGCCAAAGAGTCTTGGGACATCATCAGAAGAAATAAGGTTTTTTTGAAAGCACCGATTACAACACCGCAAGGAGGCGGCTACAAAAGTTTAAATGTTACCACCCGAAAATTTCTGGGGCTTTATTCCAATGTGCGACCCTGCATGAGTATGCACCCATTTGTAGAAACCAAGCATCCTGTAATGGACATAGTAATAGTTAGAGAAAACGAGGAAGATTTATATGCAGGTATTGAACATCAGCAAACCGATGAAGTGGTGCAATGTTTAAAATTAATCAGCCTACCCGGTTGCGAAAAAATTGTGCGGTATGCTTTTGAATATGCAAAGCAATACGGCAGAAAAAAAGTAACCTGTTTTACAAAAGACAACATCATGAAACAAACCGATGGATTGTTTCATAAAGTGTTTGATGAAATAGCAAAGGAATATCCTGAAATAGAAAATGAGCATTGGATTGTAGATATAGGTGCAGCTAAAATGGCGGATACACCCGAAGCATTTGATGTGATTGTGATGCCGAATTTATATGGCGATATACTTTCTGATGTGGCAGCACAAATTGCAGGTTCAGTTGGCTTGGCTGGTTCAGCAAACATTGGCGAAGAGTGTGCAATGTTTGAAGCCATACATGGTTCAGCCCCACGAAGAGCCGGACAAAATTTAGCAAATCCTTCCGGCTTGTTGCAAGGTGCTGTTCTGATGCTTAACCATATAGGGCAAACCGATGTGGCAGAAAAAATTCAAAACGCATGGCTCAAAACAATTGAAGATGGAATACACACTTATGATATTTACAAAGAAGGCGCAAGCAAACAAAAGGTAGGCACAAAAGAATTTGCTAAAGCGGTTATCAATAATTTGGGACAAAAACCTGCCACACTAAAAGAGGTAAGTTATGCAAAAGGAGCAGCTCTAAATCTTCCAAAATATATACGCAAAAAGCCGCAGCTAAAAGAGCTGATAGGTGTAGATGTGTTTGTGCATTGTGCAGATAAAACTCCTGATGAGTTAGCAAAACAAGTGGAGCAACTCAACACCGATAACATAAAACTTTCTATGATAACCAACCGTGGAATAAAAGTATATCCCGATGGTTTTTCAGAAACCTTTTGCACAGACCATTGGCGCTGCCGCTTTAAACCTGTTAACGAAACAACGATAACCAAGCAACAAATTATTGAATTGCTGCAACAAGCAATTGATAAAAATATTGATACCATTAAAACGGAAAACCTGTATGCCTTTGAAGGCAAACCTGCTTTCTCACTTGGGCAAGGACAATAAAAAATTATTTAATCATGACGATACAACTTATACAAGGACAATTTTCAGCAGAGGAAGCCATTGACATCATTACTAAAATGGTGCATGTAAAAATTAAATTCCATGAGAATAAAATTCATTCCCATGCTAATGAAGAAGATATTAAAATGAGAGAAAAGCGAATCAAGCAACTTCAAAAAGAATTATTTGAAGTAAGAAATTTCATTGATGCTAAAAAGGCAAAAATAGAAATGCACTCATTAGTTGAAATTAATTAAAATGTTTCAAAACCGAAAATTAGTAATAGCCACCAAGCACGAAAAAGAAAAAGCAATTGCTCCATTGTTTGAAGAAGCATTTGGCGTAAAATGTTTTGCCCCTGAAAATTTTGATACTGATACACTTGGAACTTTTACAGGAGAAATTGAACGCAAAGACGACCCACTTGTAACGCTTAAAAACAAATGCCTGCAAGCAATGGAATTAACTAATTGCGATTTAGGTATTGCCAGCGAAGGTTCTTTTGGTTCGCATCCTTATATCCCTTTCATTCATGATGACTGTATGTAGTCAAACCAATCTGAACTTTCATAGTTAAATTTATTTAGACATTTTCTGATAATTAAAGATATTTAATTTTTTGTTTCCATTAAGAATTTTCTTTTAGTAAGCCCATAACTTAAATTTCTAAAATAATTCTGTTTTCTTTCTTTTAGGGTTTTTAATTTTATTTTTCTCCTCCTTTCTAATGTTCTTGCCGCTCTGCCGTAATATTTATCAGCGGGCGTAACATTGTTTAATGATTCGTGATAGCGTTGGTAATTGTAATAATGTACAAACTGTCTTAATGCGTGTTCAAGCTCCATTGGACTGTAATACACATCCAGTTTAATTACGTTTTTCATACTTCGGTGATAGCGTTCAATTTTGCCTTGCGTTTGCGGATGACGAACACGACCCCTGATGTGTTTTATCTCTTGTGATTTTACATAGTCTTTAAAATCGTTTGCGATGTAACAAGAGCCGTTATCACTCAAAAGCTTCGGCTTTTCACCCGGTTTAAGATTTGATT
>JBBRYH010000093.1:0-4178 GCA_038237845.1 Bacteroidia bacterium | reverse complement strand
TTCATTTTTTTCCTGCTGAGTTTTCTTCTGAAACAATCCCATGCTTTTCGCTACTTCAAGCAGAGAAGGTTTTTCAAAGCGTGGAATTGTTTTTAGATTTTGCTCGGCAGCATCCAATATTTTCTTCGCTGTTGGCAACATTCTTTCAAGTTTTATTTTATTCTCATTCAACGTACCTATTTTTCCCTCGATCTCATTTTTTCTTTCCTCCCTTTTTATAGAATCAATGGTTTCATTCCAAAAACTATCGTCCAAATCTGCAACATCGTTATGCCACGCAGAGTGTTTTTTATTTCGATTTAACTTCGGAAGGTTCGCTATTTCGGTTTTCCAGTGGATCAGATTTTCATTGTATTGTAAAAGCAGATTCTCTACGCGCCTTAAATCGGATTCCGATTTCCCCCTTTTTTCCAGCGCATCCTTATATGCCTGCGTTTCTTTTTTTATTAGAGGCACAATATTGGTTTTCATCTGAACAGACGGCTGTTTTCGCATTTGTTTCAATCACCCCGCGCAATCCTTCAAGCGGTTTTTCTAATTGCACTTTTACCTGCTCCTTTCCCGAAATTCCGAATGGCATTTCGACATAAGTTATTCATGACGCAAATACGAAGCTGATTCTATAAAGCTGTGTTCATAACTAAAATTTGCATAATTCAATGTAAATATTATTTTTGGTTACAATTTTCTTCCATTTCCGTATTTTTCATGTTTAAACTTTAAATAATTTCTCATGGCTGATCCAACTTCTTGCATTCCCAAACCTCCATTTATCGAATTAGACCCTGCTGGAGTTCCGGCAATTTTGAATTACAGCCTACCGCAATCGACCTGTTTTGATTCAAAAGGATATTTGCTTTTAAAAATTTCTTCATCATGTTTTAAGACTGAAACTCTTTCACCGCCGACAGTAAATCTTTGGGATACAATTGCCGGTTCTACACAAAGTGATCTTGTTCAATTAATGAATGACGATGTTTTGGGAGTAGCATCGCCTGCCCCAGTTTTTACAAATCCGCATTATTTTCAGACTCAGCAAATTCTTAATACCACTCATCCAATTAATCAAACAAATATTGCAGGTAAAAGCAATTTATTGGAGAAAAAAAGCTCTTTGGATGAAACTGCCGGTAACAGTGTTGCTGGTTTTGATGCCTCTGACATTGTAAAACAGTTAGAAAAAGGACATCGACCAATAATTATTCGTCAGTTCTCAGGAAAGCCGCGAATTCTTTTTCTTCCTCGCCCTAAAACGCCAACACCCACGATTGCCATAGTTCTTCATTACAAAACCTGCTCTTATCTGGGAAATTATGGAGCTGGAAAAACTCTAAAATCATTTAGTTTGCTTCCGGGAGAAAAAACAACAATTAGCATTAAGACTTATAAACAAACGGAGGAAACAAAGAAAAAATCAGAAAACATTTTGGATTCTTTCAGTGAATCAAGTGCAGATGATCTTCAGACCTATGTCGAAGAAATGTCAACAAAGGATAAGTCACTTGATCTGCAATTAATTCTCGCCTTAAAGGCGTATGCAGATTTAACTATTCAATTAACTCCCAAAAACAAACTTGCGGTTGTTGCGGAGAATGTACTTGCGGAAAATAGTTCAGACTTCCATGAACAGAAAAAATCAATTAGCATTCTCTTTTAGTGCTATCATGAAGTTTAATATTAATGATCATGGCGAAATTCAGAAATCAATGGGCAAAAGAAACCACTGATTGGTTTAAAAATAAGTGGGGAGAAGGCAGTGCTGAAAAAGAAAAGTGGTTTCATTCCGAAACGCCACAAACTTCTTCAGGTACTGGGGGTGGCGGTGGCGGTGGTAGTGTAAGCGATACAAAAACTGTTTTGATTTGCTACGGTAACGGTGCTGATCTCGGAGACTTTTCTGTATTTGCCGCTGCTTATAAAAAAAATCACTTGTTGTCAAAATATAAAGATGAAAATATTGTAATTGCAAAAACATTCACACGACTGGAACTCATTAATGTCATTTTGCATAGTGGCTTGAGTGAATTGACAGAGCTTCATATTTTTTCTCATTCTGTTGGTTCTGGTTTATTTCTAGGTTACCATGACCAGTCAATCGCCGCAGAGCGTGGAAATTTTATCGCCAACAATCCCAATTTAACATATGATCAAGTAGTTGAATTTGAAACAGGAGATTTACTCACAGATCATCTTATTGTTACTTTGGCTAACCAACAGAGTGATGTTAAATCTGCACTTGGTGATTTGGAGTTTGCGAAATTTTGGGGTTGTAATGCTGGAGTAGAAGGTCATGTGTATTGGGATCCCAATCCTCCACCATATTGGGCTAAACTGAATGATAAAAACACGCCTAAACCGAGCATCGCTCAAGCCTTTGCAACGTTTATTAATCAACCTGTTTTTGGCGCAAATAGTGGGAGTCATATTGAATTTTATATAAATAATAAATGGATTTCCGGATATGATTACACCCCAAAATCAATTAAGGAATATACAGATATCCGTCTTCATCCGGACAGAGGGGATTATAGAAGGTACGATCCATGAAAAGGAACTTGATTTTGTTGTTCTTATCGGCTGCTCTTGTTTCTTGTGCGCAATGTATTATTAGCCCAGATTCAATCAATTATTTAAGTAAGAAAACAAGGCTACATAATTATTGCGGTGATATAAATGCTTTTAATAAAAATGGGTTCACCATACTGATTGGTGCTTGCAGCTACGGCAAAAATTTGAAACTGATCGAGGACTGTTTGAAGCATAAGGCAGACATCTTCATTTTTCAGAAGATTGATTCAAGTTTTCATAAATCAAAATATTTCACAAACCTTAACGCGTGTGGTTACATAACATTCCCTCCAATTGTTGAGTCATTAGGTCCCTCCGATCCACAGAAAGATGAATATGATAAAATAAATATTTTAAAGCTATTTATTAAATACCGACCGGCGGACTCTGCTAAAATATTTTTCTATGCTTTTGAGTCGCTTTTGAAATATGATGATTACTGCAATAATGTCCATCTTTTTGAATATCTCAGAACAAGAGTTGATTTAAACCATCTGGATACTTCCGGAAACACATATTTGCATATTGCAATAAAATATTTTAGAAAGGAGAATGCAATGTGGTTGTGCAAAGCAGGATCGAAACTAAGCAGTCAAAACAATGAAGGAGAAACGCCGCTGGATTTTATACGGAGCAATTTCCCGATAGAAGAGCAGGAACAATTAATAAACTCACTTGAGTATTGTTATAGCAAAAAGCAATGTTCTATTTGCAAGTAGTGTACTATGAGGAAACATTTCCAGAAGAGGTGTTACCGATGTTAAATTCTTCCTGTTTAGACTAGGAAAATTATTTGCCTAAACAGCCTGCTCCCCAGAAAATTAACCTGACCCATTTTTTGTAGTCATCGCAATCTCATTTTCCACCTTCACTGCCATATCCGTATCGTGAATTATTTCCTGTGAGCCGCGCATCTTTCCGTCTTTGGTAGATTGAGAGATGGTAATGAATGCCGATTGCTGATAAAGTTCCCTGAGTTCACGCAGACGGATCGCATCGATACGAAGCGTGTCCAAGCTGTCAATGAAAATAAAATGAAATTTATTTTCGATCTCCGATTTTATCTGCTGAAAGGAACTGCAATCGGCAAAAAACAAATATGGATTGTCAATTTTATTATTTACCACTTTATCACGAAGCGTTTTTGAAAAACCCTCTTCCCCGCTGATGTAAACCACCTGCCCGAAATTCTTCGCGAGATAATCGGCAAACTGAATAGCAAAAGTAGATTTGCCTTCACCGGGTTTGCCATGAACGGCAAGATGAAACACAACGGCAGGCTGACCGAAAAAATCTTTCCATTTGTTTTGAAAATTCAGCGACTTGTAATCCATTTCCCGAAGTTCTCGACTGCTGATTAATTTTCCATTAGTCTTTATTGGAGCGGGCTTTTCGATTGGTTCGGATTCTATTGGATCGCTTTCGGTTTGTTCAATTTTCGGTTCTGTCTTTTCTTCTGGTTGATCCAATTCATTTTTTTCCTGCTGAGTTTTCTTCTGAAACAATCCCATGCTTTTCGCTACTTCAAGCAGAGAAGGTTTTTCAAAGCGTGGAATTGTTTTTAGATTTTGCTCGGCAGCATCCAATATTTTCTTCGCTGTTGGCAACAT
>JBBRYH010000092.1:0-4222 GCA_038237845.1 Bacteroidia bacterium | reverse complement strand
TGCGTCATATAAACCGATGTTCCATCGGAGCGCAAAAGAATTTTTCGGTCGAGACCGTCTTTTTCAAGATTGGCCCACACGGAAGAGTCGTCCATCTGTTCAAAGATGCCCTCTTGTACGCCACGAAGTACTTCGTCACGGCCAACAGTGTAAGTGTTTGACTCGTAGTAGATTTTATCAAAGTCAACGCCCAGTGTTTTGTAAGTCTCATCAAATCCTTTATAAACCCAATTGTTCATCCGTTGCCACAGATCGCGTGTTTCGGGATCGTTGGCCTCCCATTTCCGGAGCATTTCGCGGGCTTCGTTGATGATGGGCGATTTCTCCTTAGCCTCATCTTCAGTTAATCCACTGGCAATTAAATCAGCTATTTCTGCTTTATAAAGCTGGTCGAATTTTACGTAATATTCGCCTACAAGATGATCCCCTTTTTTCCCTGATGATTCGGGTGTTTCGCCGTTACCCAGTTTTTGCCATGCAAGCATCGACTTGCAAATATGGATTCCCCTGTCGTTGACAATATTGGTTTTCACCACTTTATTGCCATTCGCTTTCATGATTTCGCTGATAGAAAAACCGAGCAGGTTGTTCCTGATATGTCCAAGATGAAGTGGCTTATTCGTGTTAGGGGAGGAGTACTCAATCATTACAAGCTCTGACTTTTCATCGGAGGTTTTAAATCCGTATTTTTCATCATTGGCTACAATGTTGAGCTGCTCGATCCAATAACTATTGTCAATCACAAGATTGAGAAACCCTTTTACAATATTGAAGGCGGTTATTACAGGTATCGATTTTACAAGATAGGTGCCAATTTCTTCGGCAGTAAGCTCAGCGGTCTTTTTTGAAAACCTCAGGAAGGGAAAAACCACGAGGGTTTTATCGCCCGTAAATTCCTTCCGCGTTGTTTGAACCTGCACCTGTTTTTCGTCAACGTCTTGTCCGTAAAGCTCTTTAATTGCTTCAATTACTTTATTCCTGATTAAGATTTCCATTACTTTTGTGTTGTCATTTTGAGAGCGCAAATATAGAAAAATAGTCCCTATTTTTATTCGCGCAAACAGATTGCTTTATGTTTACTTAAAAAACAGGGTATGCAAAAGAATATAATTGCCGGTCAGGAGGAACAAATTAACGCAATTATTGAGCGGATTTGTGAAATCGCCGGAAAATCACTGCCCGTTGGTGATACAATTGGGATGATCGGAAGGGTGATACATATGCGGGAGATTGGAACTGATGAGGTATCGGTACGGAAACAGATATCGGGTGTCACCGGAATAGGTTTCAACGACATCCGCATTGATGAAATACTTTTTGAAATCGAGGAACAACCTGAGCAGAATACCTATTTGCCTTTCAATAACAGTCAGTTTGCTGATTTGAAATCGAAAATGGACAAAGAGGGGGAATAATTTATGAATTATGAATTTTGAATTATGATTTATGAATTTTTCATTCCTTCATTCCTTCATTCCTTTTGTGCTTAGGTATGCTCCGAAATTACTTTCGGGTAAGGTTGGAGTAACGGGCAGAAATCCACTTACAATTTTTCCGCTTTCAATAATTAGGGGTTCTTTTATTGTCATCTCATCACTGTATTGCTTGAAATCCCCTTCCTTTCCATGCATGATCCGGAATTCGCCAATTGATTGTTCTGCAAGGTGAGTTCTTAAACCTAAAGCAATTGCACCCATTGTAAACCGGCAATTAATTTCAAGACAGGGATGGAATTTCAATTGTCCGCCTGTGGTTTTAAAGATGATTGCATCGACTCCAAACCATCCGTAATAATCTGTCGAATAGTTGCTTGATGATAACGCTTGATGAAGTGTCATTCTCACATTATAAACGTTTTCTCTTAAAAATTCTTTTAATTCAGAAGAAAGATCAGGTGGAAGTTCTTGAATATAACTTCCGGAATAACGACCAGCATGATCAGTCGAAAATGTTGACAAACCCCGATATTCGATATTTCCGTTTCCAAAAGCGAAAAACTGGAATGAAAGATCGAGTACTTTTTTATGCCATGGTTCAACAATCACAAAACCCTGTTGCTTCAGATAACCTGTTATTACCTGCCGGTTCGTCTGGTTGTATTCATGGGGTCTCAAAATCTGTAATCCGCGGCCTGATGAACTCCAGGGAGCTTTCACAACTACCTTTCCCCATATATGCTGAAGGGCAATTATCTGTTCATGACTTGTGCAGATTTCAGGTAAATCACTCAATGATAATATATTCTCCGGATGATATTCATTGATAATTCGTTCCAAAATTGTGAGCGCTGATTTACGGCTGTAAAGTTCCCGATGCATATCATGCCATTCTGCAACAGGTGAATTTATAAAATCAGGGCAGCACCCTGATTTTAAAGGCGTAAGAAGTTTATGCGCCGAGGGGCTCCATCCCCAGGGGAAAAGGAAACCTTTTTTACAGGATAAAAATTCAGGATCAGCCAAAGAAGATGCGAGTATCAGAAAAGTTGGAAGCTGGAAACCTGCTATTCCTAATTGATCAGTAAATTGTTTTGGCGGGATTTGATCGACTAAAACGATATCTTCAGGGCCAGCCAAAATTGCGGGTAGCATACTGAGTTCATCTTCAAATTTTCGCAATTGTGCCGGAGCCATATAGTTGACCGAACCATTGGCCACTGCCAGCTCGCATGTCGGGTTAAATAAGTAGATATCGGACTTCATCCAATCGAAGGTTGACTATTTAAAATTATCAGTAATTCGTCGTCTATCTTCATTTTCCTTATCATTTTTGTGATAGAGTTCGATGAATATTATTTTTTCTTCCTTTTCAAAGTGGGCATAAACCAATCGCAATCCTGAATTTGCTCCACGGCCTTTCAAGGCCTTACAAGCTATTTTTTTTACTTTGATAATGCAGGTTTCAATGCCCAGACCATTAATGCGATAGCTAAATGGAGGTCTTTCAGCAGGCAAGATTTCCAGTATTTTTTTCACTAAATCCAAATCAGAATGTAGCGTTCTGTATTTTTTGAAAAGAGTCTTCAAATCCTTTTCAAACTCAACAAGTTCATCGAAATTCATTATTCTTTAATCTGATCTTCATAATTTCTGACAGAGTAGGGAGCCTCTCTGTAAAACGCTAATTCATAATTAATTTCTTCTCCTTCTTTTGATGCTAACGACGGCATATCACTATGGGAATAGTTACTCAGCATGACAGCTGACCAGTCGCTCATTTGTTCAATTACCCGGTCTATGACTTCTTTCTCACCGGCTTTAAATTCGGTCCGATCTGCTTTTATTAATGGCAAATAACGAGTTTGAAGATTTCCAAGGTACTCAGTTTTAACTTTTTGTAATTGGCCTGATTCTGTCATTTGAAGCAATATGGAATCTAATTCTTGTGGAACCGGGCCATATGGCAATTTTCGATATTTTGCACCCGTCAAATGCTCCTCATATAATTCATAATAATTGAAATCAGAAAAATATAGTAACTTGTAAAGAACTGTTTCTCCAATATTTGGTTTGCCAGCACATCGTTCCAAAATATACAATAATACGTTCATAAATTTGGTGATATTCAGGGTTGGCACTGAAATGCGTTCAGTTGTCGTTTCTAATTTCTTTTCGACCTTATTTTCAATTTTCTGATTTACAGTAAAATCATGAGAAATTAAGTTGTCTAATGAAAAGCCTAAAATCATAGAGAATCGCTGTAATTCGATAATATTTATGTTGCGGTTTCCTAATTCGATTTGAGTAAGAGAGGGTCGTGACATCTTAACACTTTTTGCCAATTCTTCCTGAGAGAATCCTTTTGCTTTGCGAAGCTCAGTAATCCGCTGACCAATTTGCTTTTGAGACAGTTCAATATTCATTTTCTCTGATATTTGTCAACGCAAAAATAAAGAATGTTTTATTATCAAACAAGTGATTGTTCTATTATTCGACAGTGATAAACAGAATGAAAAAAACAGATTGGCAGCGATTCGGCTTAAAAAAAAACTTGTTGAAAATTAATTAGTTACGGTATGTTGGAAAATATTTTTTTCCGGCTAATTTTGCATGGTGGGAAATAGGGGGGCTGAGCCCCAACTTACTGGTTTTCAGTATAATGTTCTCTCATTTCGTTCTTTTTTTTGCCACAGGGGGTTAATGAGGAACCTGTGGCGTTTTTCATTGATGCAAATATACATGTTATTTATTTGATATCCAAATATTTAACATGTATTTTGCAT
>JBBRYH010000091.1:0-4692 GCA_038237845.1 Bacteroidia bacterium | reverse complement strand
TTTCATTTTCGTCAGTCAAATTATTTTGTCAAAGGTAATGGTTTTCTCTGATAGATTGATTTGTCAAAGTTAATTTCTTACAGTCAGTTTCAAGTTAGCACTGTTTCTTACAATGACGCCCAACGGACAGGGCTTGCCGATGTTGGGGGATTTGAAAATCGTCCGCCCGGAACCGCTGTACAAATATAGATGATGATGAAGTTAACAACAAATGCCCACCGATGTTTGTCCTGCCCGAACAACTGCTGCCATGTTGCTGAAGATGAAGTTACAACGTCATGCCCCAATATTGGCAAACCCCCTGTTGTACGCATACCGTATCTCCTCGGTCATCTATAATGTGGGTCTGTGTCCACCGAAAGACTGTTGCCTGTGGGTGGGGCAAGGCAGGCTCTTGGGTGGGTTGGCTTCTGTGTGGCGGGTATGTGTGCCTGCCCATGTGCCTGACTTGCAGCGTTAGCTAGTTAGAATTGTTGTGACATTCGATTCATCTGTCGGATTGGTAAAAGTATTATTCTGTGTCCAACTTGATTTGAATGCTCTCCATTTTTATGTACCTAATGTTTATGTGCTATTTTGATTTTATTTTCTTTGCATCACTGTAATTATTAGTGATAAAAAAATCCTGCTACTAAGAATAAAACTGCTGCTACACCTGCTGCAATAAAATTATACGGACTTGCATATTTTAAATATTTTGTATGGTCTGCATGAGCAATATTTGATGTCATGTTAGTCATTCCTGCAACTGGTGAAGTAACATCTCCAAATGTACCGCCTGTGATTACTGCTGCAACACAAAGTGGAATACTTGAACCTGCAATTACTGCAAGAGAAATAGCGAAAGGCATAATTAAGGAAGATGCAGCCCAACCTTCGCCAATAAAATAAGTAACGGCAGATGCAACAATGAAAAGTGAAACAGGGATGCTCCATGTAGGTAATGAACCCAATTGTTGCTTAATGAACTCACTTAAATGTAAATCCTGTGTAACTGAACCCAATGCCCATGCAACTATAAGAATTGCCAAAATATTCATGAGTTCATTACCTCCTGAAATTATATCTGAGGTCATTTTTTTGAGAGAATATTTTTGGAAAAAATAAATTACAACTGTAATCGTCATTGAAATAAATAATGCTACAAGCATTGCTTTGTTTGGGTCGGTGGCGGCAATAACAGATGATATATTTGCGTTTGCTCCGCCTTTGTCTTTTCCGAAATACCAAAAGAAAAAGAAACTCAAAAAGATTACAACCACCATTGGAATAATTAAGTTAAAGAGCCGTGGTTTTATTTCGGGCTTTTCGTCTTTCATATCCATATTCATGTCATCAGCCATTTCCATTTTTGTGTGTTGCATTCCCTTTTCTGCAGAAGGTTTTTTCAATTGAAAGTAAATGGAAAGAAAAGTGATAATCAGAATTACGATACTGAAAAATTCAAAAGGAATTGCATGGAGTAAAGTGCTGTAAGCAGATTGATTTTGCACACCTGCAACTTTTAATCCCTGACCGATATTTGCAATATTAAATCCCACGAAAGTGGTAGCAATGGGAATCAATTCAACAACCGGACTTGCCGTATTGTTGAGCATAAAGGCAAGACGTTCTTTTGCAATTTTATTTTTTTCGGCAAGTGAACTTACAATTGAACCTGCACCAATAATCCTGAATGCACAATCAATAAAAGTAATTGGAATTAATGCCCATAAAATATAAAAAACTCCCTTCTCACTTTTAATATGCTTACCTGCCAAGGTTGAAAATGCACTGATACCGCCTGCTTTTCTTAGCAACGCTATTAATCCACTGAATAAATATAGAAACAACAGCACCTGCAAATTATCTTTGTCAGATAATATTTTTATGATGTTTTCTATTGCAGTTTCAATACCTCCAATGACGGAAGGATTTAGTATGTAACTGCCAACTAATAAACCCAAGAGAAGCGAAGGCAAAATCTTTTTTGTCCAAACTGCACAAGCAATTGTAATTAGCGGTGGTAAAATTGATAGCCAGGCATTCTGCATTTCCTTTTGAATTAAGGTTTTACTTTTTGCGACTGTATCTTAACGCAAACACAACTATAAGAATAATGGCAATCGGAATAATCCACATGCCATAACCCATTTCCCAACCCCAAGAATTGCCGTGTTCCATCTTTAATTATTTAAAGCTTCTTTAATTGTGTAATGCCCCGATTTGCTAAGTTGTGTTTGCAATTCTTCCACATCAATATCTTTGCTCATGGTAATAACTGCCCCCTGCGGATTTAGATGAACTTCTGCTTCGGTAACATCAGGCACTTGCAACAATGACCGTTTTACATTGCTTACACAACCGCCACAACTCATTCCCTGTATTTGATAATTCTTTTTCATTTTGTGCATTTGGTGATTACTAATAGGTTAATCCTTTGATAGGCATCGGAAAAATAAAATCTACCAATACGCTGTGGTGTGCCTGCGATACATGTTCTGTAAATGATTTCATGCTTTGATGAATAACGGCAATATACTCTTCCCCTAATTTTAATACTACCTTTTCAAGGGTCAATAATTCTTTCTTTAAGGCTGCTTCCCTGTCTGTTTTTTCTTTTGGCAAATCTTTATCCAATTGCTGTATATTATTTTCAAAAAAATTATCAGCCTCCTTGTAAAATTCAGTAAGTAAAGGATTGCAGGAATAAGTCTTAATATGTGAAAACTTAATAGCTGATTGTTTTTCTGCTGCATCTAATTTGTTATCACTATTAGCCGCTAACAGAGAAATAAATGCAGGGAATTTAAGCATTTCTTTATTTTCCAATTCTGTAAGTTCTTTGAATGGTTTCATCTTTAATTTTTTAATCTGTTTTTTTTAACAATAAAACCATTAGTCAGTCAACGTTCTTCTTCATAAGAAACTGCTGTTCCTTCATTAGCAAGTCCACTACCCGTCCTTGCTATGGTACTTGTTACTGCACTATTTATTACATTTTCTAATGAATTAAATGTTGATTTTTTTTGTCCTTTTTTAAATTTATTTTCAGGGTCACTTCCTGCACGACTCTTTTTTTCTTTTAAGACAGGCTGATTTGTTTTTTCCTTTTTCATAATATAATTTTTAATTGATTAATAAAAGTGACTTTGCAAGTATTTAAAACGATTCTGGTGATGAGTTTTTCAAATTACATTGCTGCCACTTTACTACACTCAGCAGCACACTTACGGCAAGCCTCTGCACATTTTTTGCAACATTCCATATCATGCTTATCACATTCAGCTGCACACGCCTCACAGCATTTTACACACAAAGCACAAAGTTCATCCGCAAATTGGGAATCTCTTGCACAAAGTGTGGCACAAAGTCCACATATATCAGCACAATCAATACAAAGCTTTGTAGAGTTTTCATGCCCTTCCTTACCTAAGCAACCGATAAAACATTTCTGACATTCAATCATACATTGAACGCAGGCATCAATGCAACTTTGAGAATTTTTCATTATAATTATTTTAGTCGGTTAAAGAATTCTAACCACAAACAAAGGTGGAAAACCATGCCACATAAAATATTACATAACTATTAATAAGATTTGCATCATTCACACATTTGCTGTTAAATGATATTTTGATAAATGAGTTCGTTTTTATAAACACTACAGAGCAAAATAAAGCCGCCGTCAGGCGGTTTTATTTACTCTGCTTTTGTCTTTTGTCTGCTTAAATTAAAAGAATGTTTCCCGTGTGTTGGCAATTGCAGCTCTTTTGCAAGGTTGGCTTTTGTGCGGTGGGTTTTGTGTGCCTTGCAAATGTGCTGCAATGTTCGGTGGGTGGTTAGAGACTTTGCATTGAATGTCCCGTCTCCTTAAGGTAAACGGAATTTCGTTTTAGGGTTGCGTACAACGGTTTGCAGCTTGCCGAAGGTGGCGATTATTAGCACAAACTTTCATACGAAGCACAAAAGTTTATATACCACAAAACTGTCCTACGAAGCACTGAACCGCCACTTTTGGCAAGGTGCTGTTATAGCCAGTGGTTCTTGTCGTCCGTGTCCGTAAACCATTGTCGTTGTTAAGTTGTCGTGTCATTGAGTGTCGGCTGTGTGTTTGCGTTTTATATTTTTTTGAAGCGTTGGAAATTTTTTTAATTCAATTTTTTCTAGGGTGTGAGAAAAAATACTCTCTTAAAAACTTTGGTTTGCAGCGTAGGCTTGCAGCGGTTTTTAAGAGTGTATTTTTTTGTGTGTGAGCTTTTGTGATGTCAGTCATGTTTGCAAGTGAAAATATTTCTTAACTTATAGTTCTGCTTCTTATTAAAAATACAAAACTGAATATTGCAGAACGAGTTAGCTGTAACAGTTCATAAGTAAATCGTTTTAGTTCAGCTTTAGTATGTGATTTTATCTCTGGAAGATTGTTTGATTCACTGATGGCTAAATATCCATGCTCCATTTCATTCCGTAAAACTTTAAAATACTTTAAACTTCCTATTTCTCTATTCAGGTCTAATGCAATACTGTATAAAGAAGCCAAATGAATATTTGAAATTCCATTCAAGTTGTCTTTATAAATATCAAATACATTTTCAAAATAACTTGCCAAATCTTTTTTCTTTTCAATCTCAAAAAGTAATAAAATTCCGTTACCAATTTTATCAAAGATACCGTATGCAATGCGATAAGAAGCTCGTAATTGCTCAATATCAT
>JBBRYH010000090.1:0-4860 GCA_038237845.1 Bacteroidia bacterium | reverse complement strand
TACGGTCTAATTTTGAAATAATTTGAGAGAACAGCGTTACATTTGTCATTAAGAAAGGGGGTGATTTTTTGTAGAACCTCAAAGGTAACTCTGAGGAAAAAATTTCCCTTTCTTTTTTTTAAACGTTTAGGACGCTATTGATTTTAGAATTTATTTTATTTTTTTACAACTACAAATTGCATCTTACCATCAAAATGGATTATCCAAATATACCTATCAAATTGCGGGCAATTATCAGAAATGAATGGTTCATCTTCAAGGAAAAAATAAAATTCATTTTCTGGAAAGGAAAAAAAGTAAGCATACTTTTCCCTGAAAAGGAAGTATGGGATGTAATCATTAAAAAAAGCTTCCGCTATACAAAGCATGAAGTACACTTTGGCGACCTTACAATTGATAATATCAGACTCCATTCCCTTGTGGTGCCGCTATCCTATAAAGACCTTGATCACCTTGTAGAGATAGCTCCCCTGCTAAAAGGCAACCCAATTCCCATTCCTTCCCGCGCTAGTGTTGACCTCTGCAATGACAAATTCCGATTTAACACCACATTGACTGAAAAGGGTTTTGGCCAGTATGTTCCTCGCGTTGCCAATAAACTATCCTTTCCCTATTTGCTCAAAAAAAAGGAAGGTGAATACGGGGTAGGATCTTTAATTATAAAAAATGCGACAGATGAGATGTTATCAGCCCACCTGACAAGTGATGCTAATTATTTCTGCCAGGAGCTAGTAAGTGATCAAAATGAATATGCCACACACATTATTTTTAAGAATGGGGAAATCCTTTGTTCAATGAGTGTTAAATACACTTTCCGAGATGCCGAATTCATCAATGGCAAAAATAAATACATCTGCAGGGAGGTTACCAAATGCCCCCATCTAGAAATTTTTTCATCTATATTGCTTTTAATTGAATTTGAAGGCATCTGCTGCTTTGATTATAAAATTAAGGAAGGTAGGCCAGTTATTTTTGAGATCAACCCACGCTTTGGTGGCAGCCTTACAAATTATTTCGTTTCCTTTGTTAGACACATTTGGAAATAATAAACTATCCTTTCTAATAGTACTATCAAAGTTGAACCTGAAATTGATAATTCAATCAAAAAACATTAGAGCCCTTTCAAGTGTTAAAGATTAAGTTTTATATTATCTCTATTTCTGGTGCACTATAATGTACTTTGATTGCTTGTAAAAAAATTATTAGAGAAAGGTTAAAACGACCATACAACCAAGTAAATGAATAGGCCGGAGTTCTCTCTCATTCAATGATCATAAAAACACTGTCCCTTAATCAAGGTTTGCAAAATTAAAATCTAGCATTTTATTACTTATTAGATAGAAAATAATTTAAAAATGAAACAAAAAAGGGAATAGATCAAACTGCTTTTGGTCAGTTTTTTAAAAAATAGCATCATACATCTTCAGTGAATTTTTAAATTTTAGTATTGAAACTCTTTTCTATCATTAGGATAGTTTTTTTGTTCTATATTATTATAAATTAATATCAATTTTATCAATATATGATTGATTTATTCGATAGTTAATAAGTAGCCGATCTGGCTACTTTTGCTAACTCAAATCATTAATTCATTATGAAAAATCTGCTCATTCTTTCCTTCCTAATATTTGCACTGAGTGCAAATGCTCAAAATGGCAAAGGAGACATCGCCCAATGTCCCTTTCATGCGAGCTTAAGCAGTACTGCCGACACTGCGAATAAACTCACTTCCGTTGCAGCCAAACAATCTATTCAACCGAATAAAACAACCAATGCCGACTGGTGGCCAAATCAACTGAATCTAAATTTACTTAGACAGAATTCAGCGCTTTCTAATCCAATGGGCGCAAACTTCAATTATATCACGGCCTTCCAAAGCTTAGATTATTTCGCGTTAAAAAAAGATATCAAATCGATCTTAACTCAGTCACAAGATTGGTGGCCGGCAGATTTCGGAAACTATGGCCCATTTTTTATTAGAATGGCATGGCACAGTGCCGGCACTTACCGTTCTGCCGATGGACGCGGCGGTGCTTCGGCAGGTCAACAGCGTTTTGCACCTCTCAATAGCTGGCCGGACAATGGCAACTTGGACAAAGCACGCAGATTATTATGGCCTATCAAACAAAAATATGGCAACAAAATATCATGGGCCGATTTAATGTTACTTACCGGTAATGTGGCGCTAGAGTCTATGGGATTTCAAACCTTTGGCTTTGCCGCTGGAAGAGCCGATGTATGGGAGCCAGAATTTGATGTGTATTGGGGTTCCGAAAAAAAATGGTTAGATGACAAGCGTTATTCAGAAGGTCGTAAACTTGAAAATCCACTGGCTGCTGTGCAAATGGGACTCATTTATGTTAATCCTGAAGGTCCTAATGGCAATCCTGATCCTTTGGCTGCGGCCATTGATATTCGTGAAACTTTCGCAAGAATGGGTATGAATGATGAAGAAACAGTAGCGCTTATTGCTGGCGGTCACACACTCGGCAAAACACACGGCGCTGGACCTGCCTCTAATGTAGGACCAGAACCAGAATCGGCAAGTATTGAAGAACAAGGATTTGGATGGAAAAGCACCTATAAATCTGGTAAAGGTAAAGATGCCATTACCTCGGGCGTTGAAGTAACCTGGACCTCCACTCCTACACAATGGAATAATTCATTTTTTAAAATCCTTTTCAAATATGAATGGGAGTTAACCAAAAGTCCTGCAGGTGCGCATCAATGGAAAGCAAAAACAACCGATCTGATCATTCCTGATGCTTTCGACAGTACTAAGTCTCAATTACCAACCATGCTTACCACAGATTTATCATTGCGTTTTGATCCTGCCTACGAAAAGATATCGCGCAAATTCATGAATGACCCCAAAGCATTTGAAGATGCCTTTGCTCGCGCCTGGTTTAAACTGACGCACCGCGACTTAGGACCAACCTCATTGTATTATGGACCTGAAGTGCCAAAAGAAGCTTTAATTTGGCAAGATCCTATACCTGCATTGAACCACGCTTTGGTAGATGCAAATGAAATAACGCAATTAAAAATTAATATATTAAATGCAGGTCTAACAATCAGTGATTTGATAACAGTTGCCTGGTCTTCTGCCTCTACCTTTCGAGGTTCGGATAATAGAGGCGGTGCAAACGGTGCGCGTATTCAATTACTTCCTCAAAGAAACTGGGCGATTAACAATCCTGCACAATTAGAAAAAGTGTTATTAGCACTTAAAAAAATACAGTCTAATTTATTGACTGCTTCAAAAAAGAAAATATCAATGGCCGACTTAATTGTCTTAGGTGGTTGTGCCGCTGTTGAAAAAGCAGCTAAAGATGCTGGTATAAACGTGCAGGTGCCATTTACTCCTGGTAGAATGGATGCTTTGCAGGAACAAACTGATGTTAAAAACATGGCCGTGTTGGAACCGCTCTTTGATGGTTTCAGAAATTATTCCAAGACCCAATATTCATTCTCACCAGAAGAATTATTAATCGATAAAGCCCAACTATTAAAACTTACTGCGCCTGAAATGACCGTATTAGTTGGCGGCATGCGTGCAATGGATGCCAATTTTAACCAAAATAAAGAAGGTGTTCTAACCAAGCGTCCAGGTCTTTTGTCAAATGATTTCTTTATCAATTTATTGGATATGAATACCGTTTGGACGCCTACCTCAGAAACCAAGGAGTCCTTTGAAGGAAAAGACAGAAAAACCGGTGAATTAAAGTGGACGGCTTCGCGCGTGGATTTAATTTTTGGTTCTAATTCAGAGTTACGCGCTATTGCTGAAGTATATGCGAGTGCTGATGCAAAAGAAAAATTTGTCACCGACTTTGTTTTAGCTTGGACCAAAGTAATGAATCTCGACCGATTTGATTTGAAAAAATAGGAATCAATATAATCTTTAAAAAGGTGCAACATTAGTTTGCACCTTTTTTATTTATCAGAAACTTAATACATTTTTCCTTTTTCTTGAAGAATTGTAAAAGCCTCATTCCAATTGGGCAATGCTTCGGCTTCGTATCCAAATGTTTTACCAGTTGCTATCTTATCAAAGGCTTTCATGGCTTTGAGATGTGGACCTTGCCTGATGAATTCCAACATTGCATCGCGACTTTCCCAAGCAGTTAATGTGCATTGATGTCCATTAATTTTTTTAACTGAACTATGCAAATTCCCTTTAGCATTTTGTGCTTGTTGAAAGGCAGGAATAGCAAGGGTCCAAAATCTAAAAAAACCAATAAGCCCTTTTGGCTTTAAGCCTGTAATTGAAACATACATCCATCAAAAATAATTAAAAAGACAAAAATCAGAATGCCAATTTTTCTTTATTTCTGAGATAATATTCTACGCGTTCATTACCAGAACTATTTTCTGTGATTAGTCTTTAAAAATAAAATTTCAGAGCTACGTCAAGATACCAAAACAAAAAAGAACATCTTTGTTACCCTTATAACTAGCTACGGCATAAAAGAAAATGAATTCAGTAAAGAATTGATTAATAGTCATCTGGAAATGGATGCGCTCTTTAGTGAGTAAGCTGTAATTCGTCATAACAACCGAATTCGATGTGTTTTGGCGAATTATAAAAACAGGGCATTGTAAAAAAGCCGAAAATTTCCGTGATGCTTTTTAATCCTGGCTCCCTTCCCGATAGCTATCGGGACTGGGCTCGAACCATCTTTACAATTTTTAATCTTTGTGTTTAGCTAATAACTTAGGATCAGGTTCAAAACCTGTGGGGAGAATAATTTAAAATAAGATATTTGCATGGAAAAAATTTCCCATGCACGAGTCATTAAACATACTATTAGATTTGGTTTTACCCGAAGGAGTAAAGACCTATTTTGAATTAAAATC
>JBBRYH010000089.1:0-5744 GCA_038237845.1 Bacteroidia bacterium | reverse complement strand
TACTGGATATTTTTATTATTTGGTTTTTGTCTTAATTTTTTATTGATGTAATGCTGCTTCAACTGATAAGCCGTCCCCTTAGGGGAATCGAAAGGAGCGGAGCGGACTAGACTAACTTCTTTATTTTGTTGTGCATTTTTAGTTTTTTTATTATTATTAGATATTTTGATTTGATTTTATTTATTTTATTTTAATATTTGTTTTGTCTTGATTTTTTTATTTGGTTATCATTACTGGATATTTTTATTATTTGGTTTTTGTCTTAATTTTTTATTGATGTAATGCTGCTTCAACTGATAAGCCGTCCCCTTAGGGGAATCGAAAGGAGCGGAGCGGACCGGACCAGTGATATTAAATTAAATGAAACATCATGTTTTTTTTTTGGTTCTTTTTACTTGTGTCTGCTTTTTAAAGTTTGCTTTTTCAATTATGATGAACTCAAGGTAAGATTTACGGCTTCGGTTAAGGTAGGTTGCTTGTCTTCTTATTTCTGATGCTACTTTGTGCGGTAAATTTATCTCGATTCTCATATTTTATTTTTTTTTGATTTGTTGTTATTAGGGTTAGCGGCAACCTTAAACAAGCGAGTTTATTATGATGAATGTTTCGGAAACATTTTTTGGTACGAATGAAAACCCTTTCATGAAATCAATTTCAAGATCCTTAAAGTCGTTGCAATCGCTTTTAAACAATGTGAAGCCTTCATCATCAGTGCCGTTGTGAACTTCAATTAAGCAGTAGTCATTGCAATGCTCTTTCTTCAAGAGCAATCTATCACGGTTACCTTTCATTATATTGCATTCTGTGTCCAAGATTTCGACTGAAACCGGAAATTTTTTTCTAATAATTTCGATTGTTTTTTTCATCTTATTAATTTTTTTGGTTAAGCCGAACATTTTTGGTAATAAGGTACCGCCATCGGCTAACTGCGGAACCGTCATTAAACACTCTGCAAAGATACGTATAATTTACGTACTATTTACATACATATTCAATAAGTTATCAACAGACTTATCAACAGGTCATTATTCCCGATGGTTAATAAAATATTTTTATTAGAGTTAAATTTTACAAAAAAAATCTTTAAAAATTTTTTTTTTAAATTTAACTCTATTGATAAAAATTTAAGATTTTATTAATTATCGGGGAATAATGTTATTTTCGTTAAAGAATCAAAATCCTTTGCAGGACAGATTAACCGGAATTATCGTAACAACATTTTTTTTTCTCTTGGCAAAGGTTTTTTTGTGAATGCCTCTCAATTCCAATGGGGGCGTTTACAAAAAAAACGAAGCGGATTAGCAGAAAATAATTACATTGAAAATCAAAGACTTACAAAATATTTTAAAAATAAGTGAATATATACTTGGAGTTGTGATAAACTTATCACTATCTTTGTATCAGGAATTCAGCTAAACAAATTTAAAAACGGGCGGCAACCTTAATTCGGCAATAAGAAAATGAAAAATTCAACAAACAAATTAGAAGTTATCTGCAACAAGTATTGTAGCATCCAACACAACTATGACAACTATTCAATTGGTGGTGGTTTGGATGGCTCAAAATTCGCAAGTCGCAGGCACGAAGAGGCAAAACACGATGCAGGCAAATTAACTCTGGGCGAAGCAACACAACTATTCAAAAAAGCAACAGGATTAGATACTGATGCTGTTCGCGAAGTTTTGGAATATGCAGTTCCGAATATGGAATGGCATCACGCTGGTAAACTGCCAAAAAGTTACGGTGGCGGAATGAAAAAAACTTATTTCTTAAATGCAAAAGAAATTTGTGATTGTGCAAAAAATTGGGATGCAAATGTTCAGAAGTTGAACCTTTCAAAAGCAGCAGCCAAAGAAGCTGCCGAAATAAAAAAAGGATTAGAAGAAAGGAAATTGGAATTTCTGAAAGCAAATGCAAAAAGAATTGAAAGAGTTACAAGCAAGCCGATGTTTTTTTACAAAACAAAACAAGAAATGAACGGCAAATATGGCTGGTTTGATAGCGCTTACAAATCATATAATATGACTGAATATTTTTCGGGATGGGAATTTACAAGTGAAGAAATGTATCACGAATTTTTTAACATAAAATAAATGGCAAACCAAAGTGTATTGAATGAGGCCCGCAAAATTATAGCGGGCTTCTTAAAAAACAGAAGAATTGAATTGAAACTATCACAGCAAGATTTAGCCGATAGAGTAGGAATGGCAAGGGAAACTATTAATCGAATGGAGGCAGGCAGATTTTGGCTTGGTATGAAACAATACTAGCAAATTTGCGAAGCATTACACTTGTTTCCTTGTGTTGCTGAAATGGAAAGCGAAACCGAAATTGCAGAAGCATTAAGAAGCAATTGGAATCCAAACCCAAAAGCTATGAACATTGAGGAAGCTATTAAATTGAAAGGAAAGTTATGACTTCACAAAGCCCATCCCATCGGCTTTGCCTTGGGTGGGTAGTTTACTTCCTTTATCGTAACAACATTTTTTTTTCTATTGATATTAGTAGAGTGATTCGACTTCAATATATGTCTGTCTTACATCGTTTTCCTTAAGTTTTTGTATTTTTGATTTTAATTCCTCTCTAAGGCTAATCGGAAAAAATTTTGCAATTTTAGTTTTGTATAAATGCAGTTTATGGTAGTCAAAATCTTTAATAGTACAAAAATTATTGTTGTGCAAAACATCGGATGTTGGTTGGTAGTTGCCTTGGGTGTCTTTTATAATAAGGGCTGATTCGTTAAGATTCTGGGAGGCGCTCCATAGGCGACCGTGTATTTGTCGCTTATACTCTCTTTGTGTGCCATCACTGCAAATTATTTGCCTGTAATTTTCTTGCAAGTAGTAGTGTGGAGTGATGGGACATGAATCGGAGAAAACATAATCTTTTTTTTTGGTGATTGGGTTTAATTGTTTCTTGAATATATCTTTTTTCGTCACGTATCCTAAAATATATGATTTGATTTCCTTTTCATTTATCACGGCTTTGATTTCTGTCGCTGCGTTGCCTTTGTCGTTGGTACCATCTTGGTACACCCTGCAATAGCCATGAGCAGACAATAACCGGTTCCATTTGGCTCTTATGCTCTTCCAGTGAATGAATTTATTTATCGTTATGTGAAAGTGGATGTTTCCGTTATTTTGCGCTTCTGCCTTCCAGATGTACGAGTTGACCGTCCAAGACCGCGCCATCCATTTCAAAAACGGGGCAAGTAGATGCTCTTTAATGTACTCATCGCTGTGTACTTGAACGTCTGAAAGCGTTAGGGTGATGAATGCTAATTTGAAATAGAATGTTTTCTTTTCTTTTTTGCTGAAAACTTTTTTCTTGTTAGAAATAATCTGCATCCAGTTGAAGCAGTTTGTAAAATTTGATTTTGCCTTGGTACTTAGTATTGCATTGCACTTTCTGGCTAAGTCGCGATCGAGCCGGTGACTTGGTTCTGATCTGTGTTTAGGCAGCCAAAACGAAACGGTATGCGAGGGTTGAATTTTAAAAAAATGATTCCATTCAAGGTTTTTTTGATTCATATTACTGTCCTGCAGAGGCTTTTAATCTGTCATATAATGATTCAATTCAAGTTGTTTTTGTTTCATTTAAAAAGTGGCGTTTTATGGAGCTTATGATAAACTAATAAAGGAGGCGGGATCCTGATTTTTCTTTAATTATGCACTTTGGACGGGTTAGTGTCCTGGAAATCAGGGTTTTGTAACCTTGATTAATGCTATTTTGTTTATAAAGGGTATGAGGTTACCGGTTAGGTTAAAGTGAGGAATATTGAACTGGGAGTACATGATCTTACCATCTTCGAGGTGTATTATCTCGAAGGCTGTGTTAATAGTGTTTCCTTCCTTTTTGAAGTAATTTAACAGCCGGATACAGTTAGCCCACTTGTGAACTTTGAACTTAAATGTTTTTAGTGTATAAATATCATTTGAGGCGGTGAAAACAATAAAGTGTTGCATGACGCAAAGGAATAAAAAAAAGCCTTCCCAACTTGGGAAAGCTTAGAAGTTATGAACAGGTAATTGTTAATTGCTACACGGCAAGACCAGAATTCACGATGGCTGCACCTGACTGCCCTGTTGTAGTGTTAATAGGGATCAGTTTTACAAAATATTTCTGTCCGACAACAGGAGCACCAAACTTTAGTGAATAAGGTGTAAATATATTCTTGGGTGAAGTTGATGCTGGCGCTAATGTTGAAACAAGTCTGAACGAGCTCTTGCTTGGCTTGCTAACCCCCGCAGACATACCTATAGTAGCATAAATTAAATGTGTTACTGAGGCATCAGTAGGAGCAGGGGAAAAAGAAAGTGGAAAGGCGATAGCAGTGGGAGCGACTGTAATTAGGTTGGTGATGCCGTTTACAGCGCCAGCAAGAGGTGGATCGGTGATGAGTGTACCACCAATGTTAAATATGTTGGTGTTGAGAGATACAAAGAGAGTTTTACCGGTCATTTCTACAGAACGACCGAAACGGTCGGAAGTGAAGAAACCTCTGGTGGCGTTCCAAGCTGCAATTTGGCCAGCGGTAAGAACGCGGAAGGCTGCAGAGAGTGCTGATAAGGAGGATCTTTGCGTCTGTGTGTAGGCGTTTTGAACCAAAGCAGGAACTTTAAACCCTCTGATTCGCCCGTTACGCATGTAAACGTTGCCATCAGCGCGTCCGGATTTTTTGCCATTGTCAGCCATTAGGTAAAGCATCGCAAAGTGTGCTGAATGGGCTCCTTTGTCGATGAGCCACGCGCCTATTAGCAGTCCGAACACTAATATTTTAGTGATTTGTGCTAATTGTTTCGCTCGGGCATCTGCCGATTTTTGTGCGTGTGATAATGCATTTTTTTCATTCGTTTTTTCTTCTGCAGAATGATCTGATGCAGGTGCTTTAGTTGTGTTACTCATATTTTTTTTGTCGCCCATTAGAGATTGACGGGGCAAAGATATATATTTTCCCAATATGGGAAACAAGTTAAATACATCATGGTAACATCACGGAAACCATTGTTCGCTAATTCGGCAAGGTCAATAATACGGCATAAGACCAACGGAAACGGGTCAAGGTTGCATTATCGGCATGAGGTCGGGGGGTCAGGTCTGGAACGGGTCAAAGGTCGCCAGAACGGCTAAAATCAAGTTTTGAACCAAATCGGCAGGGGAAGGAAGCGTCAGCCGGAAGGAAGCGGCAGCGTAAGGAGGCGTCAGCCGAAAGGAAGCGGCAGCCGAACTGCGAAGGGGGCATTAGGCCGCGAGCCCCCGTAGCTTTTGGCGCGCGCGCAGGGAGACAGCGAGCGATAGCGAGCTGCCGACCGTAGCCGCATGTGCGCGGGCGAGCGTGGGAGGGTTTGCGGGAGGGGTTTGTGTGACGCGAATGCTACCGCAGCCTTATTCCCTTTTTTATACACATGTAAGCTTATCTTTCTTTTTTTTTACTGCGAAGAGAGGGGGCGGGCGGGGCTGCCTGCAGACCTCACCCCCGCCTTTTTTTCCCCTTGGCGGGGGCGCGCAGCGCATTCTGCAGGCAGACCCGCCCGCCCCCGAACGTAGCGCTCCCCTACCATCACGTCAGGAAACCAGAATCAAGGCGACTGTTCCACATGTAACGAAATATTTTAATATGAAATATTAAAATCGTTTGAAGGACTTAGGAAAGATTTTAATATGAAATATTAAAATCGTTTGAAGGACTTAGGAAAGATTTTAATATGAAATATTAAAATCGTTTGAAGGACTTAGGAAAGATT
>JBBRYH010000088.1:0-5900 GCA_038237845.1 Bacteroidia bacterium | reverse complement strand
CTAACTAGTTTATACGCGCTACATCATTACGCCTATCCTCCCAAAATGGAACGATAGGCGCAACTTCATAGCATAATATATTTATAAAAAATTATTTCTTCCCTCTGATCAACTGCACAAATCCACTTTCATTGTAAGTCTTGTCCTGGAAATCTGCCATAAATACAGTGTAATAATAAACACCATCTACCGCTTCATTTCCATTTTTAGTTTTACCATCCCAGAATCCTGTTGGACCATCCCACTCGTAAATTAATTCTCCCCAACGATTGTAAATCTGGCAACGAAGTGTTTTCATTCCCATATTCGTAATCATGAATCCATCATTGCTTCCATCAGCATCAGGTGTGAAAACGTTTGGAATGGAATAATAAACATCATTAATCTCCAGACAAACTTGTGCAGTGTCCATGCAACCATGATTATTGGTGACCAATAATGTTGCACAATAAGGTCCAACATCAGTTGAAGAAACAGGAACACATGGCGATTGTGCAGTTGATGTAGAAGTTCCATTCAAATCCCAGAACCAATTCGTCATTCCTGCTGGACCAGTGAAACACAAGGAACTGTTTGGTCCTGTAAGTGTGAATATGCCATTGATAGCATTCGAAGTAAACGAAGCAACAGGCGAAGGATTTAAAGTAACGGTAGAAATTGCAGTTGTAGTACAAGAGTTCGCATCTGTAATGGTTACAGTATAAGTTGTTGTAGCGGATACAAAAAGATTCTGCGATTGGAATGTAGGTGTTGGGCCACTTGACCAAGTGTAAGTATAAGGTGGAATTCCGCCATTACCATTTGCAGTAATAGTTGAACTCTGTCCAAGACATGCCGAATCACTTGAAGCACTTGCTATAAGTGCTGTCGGTTGTGTTACAACAATGGTTTGTGAAGTAGTACAACCATGAGCATCTGTTACCACTGCAGTATACGTTCCAGCGCTTAATGAATTTGCAGTTTGTGCATTACCGCCCGAAGGTGACCATACATAAGTGTAAGGTCCTGTTCCTCCAGCTTCAGAAATAGTTCCTGAAGCATCATTTCCTCCAAAGCAACTGACATTTGTTCCGGCTCCAGTACTCGTTAACGCAGGCGGTTCGACCAAAACAAAAGTTGCCGTAGTAGTACATCCTCCAGCGTCTGTTGCAGTGACAGTATAATTCCCTGCTGCTAAATTTGTAACCGTTGCTGTATTACCTACAAATGGAGTCCAAGCATAAGTAAAAGGTGCATTTCCTCCTACAGGAGTAATTGTCGCACTTCCATTATTCAATCCAAAGCATGAAATATCAGTATACGTTGCAGTATTTGTAATACCTGTTGTACTGATAATTGTAGCGGTGTCAACAAAAGTGCAGCCATTTGAATCCGTAACGGTTACGGTATAAGAACCAACAGTAAGATTGATGTCCGTAGAAGAATTACCTCCGTTAGACCAGAGATAAAAATAAGGACCAGTTCCACCGCTCATCGTAATGGTTGCGCTTCCAGAAGAAGCACATCCAATATCGATCGTGGTCATCACACCGGCAAGCACTGCAGGTTGTGTTATAGTAACAGGTTGTGTTTGCGGACAACCATTGGCATCAGTTACGGTTACAGAATAATTTCCTACTCCAAGTCCGGTTGCTGTCGCAGCATTTCCTCCTGTGGGTGTCCATGCATAAGTATAGCTTGGAGATCCGCCAGAAACTGCAGCAGTTGAACTTCCATTGCTTTGTCCATTGCAAAGTACATTGGAAGTCGTCATGGCTATCGTCATACCAAGTGGATCGGTAATTGTAAATCCACTTACATATACACAACCATTTGCATCTGTGGTTGTGCAAGTATAGGTACCAGCTGACAAACCAGATGCAGTTGCTGCATTTCCACCACTAGGTGCCCAACTATAAGTGTACGGACCAGTTCCTCCTTGAGCAACAACAGTTGCAGTTCCATTTGATCCTTGGAAACAGGAAACATTTGTTTGGTTAGAATTACAAGTTAAATTTCCAGTATTACCAACAGTAACTGTTGTAGTTTGTGTTAAACATCCTCCAGTAACAGAAACGGTATAAACACCAGCACATAAGTTGGTAGCAGTTTGAGTAGTTTGTCCTCCCGGTTGCCAAGTATAAGTATAGGTTCCAGCAGGAGATGGATTAGCTGTAGCAGTACCATTACAACCAGGACAAGTAGATGGTGTAGATAAGGCAGCGACATTTAAAATAGGATTATTGATTGGGCAAACAGCACAACTTGCAGTTTGATAATACAAACCAACCATACATAGATTAAAACAATCTCCACCAGTATTCAAATTAAAATTTGATTGTGTCTGTGCTAAATTGACAGTTGTATTTGTTTCAACATAATTCCACCAATCCCAAGAAAATCCAACTGGAGTACTATTTAAAGTAAGAGAAGTAACAGCAAATTGAATATCACCCACTGCACAAAATGCTTTTGCGTTTGATGTTGCGCCGCATACTGCAGGATAATTCATGTCATAATTTGCAACACCTCCGTTAATAACAATTGCACCGTCATCGATGATCACTGTTCCTTGATAAGTTGCAAGATGATCCGAATAAATAATTACAAGTGTTGCACCATCCATATCCTCTCCTGGAGTAGTGGTGCTTGTGAATAGTCCGCTAATATTGTAAGTACCATTTCCATTAATAACAGAAGTTACATCTGCGCGATACGTTGCAGAACCTACATAACCCCAACATTTATCAGGACCCGTTCCAACAAGTGTCAATGGAAAGTTTTGCGAAGGGCCTGTAGGTGGAAGAATTGTTGCAGTTTGTGCAGCGCCAGATCCAGAACCTTCTACCCAAAGAAATGCTTTTTCTATAGAGTCACAAATTTGTAAACCATTTACTACAAATGGCGCAGGTTGTGGAACTCCAGCAGGAGTAAAACGTTGTCCAAGTCGATTTGAAACTGCGAGATAATTCAATCCGCATTTAGAAACATTATAGATATTTCCCAAAGTACCAGTTCCATCCTGAGGTGTATTGGGATTAGAGTTATGTGTAACTGAATGATTATTTACAAAACCACATGCACCTGGTACGCCAGGACAATCGGTGGTATGTGTTTGTTGTGCGATTGCAATTGAAGTCAATCCGAAAATTGACAAAACTGAAAAAAGGAGGGTAATTTTTTTCATATTATTTTTTGTTGTTCACTTTTCTGCGAATAATGTTTGTTGCAAAAATAATTCAATAAAAGTCCTTAAAATGTTTTTTCAATAGTGTGATGCCATTGGAAAGATACAAAAAGGTGACTGTTTAATTTGGGTTTGGAGTCTTGATTATTAGGTATATACAATTAAATAAGCAATGAAACTTCGATAAAGATTTAAAAGTCAGCCAACTGCGTAGCGACCTTAATTATCACTAAAAACTAAAGTAACGCTTGTACCTGTTCCTCTATCTCCTAAAATTTGTGTTTCAGCATCAATTTGGTCTGACAAAGATTGAATAATTGTCATTCCTAAAGAATCGTGATTTTTCCAATTAAAATCCCCTGAAAGTCCAACACCATTGTCTTCCACCTGCAGAAAATATTTTTGATTAAGTTTTTTAAATCGAATCGCGATTGTTCCTGCATTTCTGCCATGAAAGGCATGCTTGTAACAATTGCTTAAAAGCTCATTTAAAATTAAGCCTGAAGGGATTGCCTTAGTGAGCGATAATGACAAATGTTCAATGTCTAATTTAATTTCAACTGAATCATTATCGAAATCTGGATAGGATTGTTGGATTTCATTTACAAGTTCGCCAACATACTCACCAAAATCAATCTCTTCAACATTGGTATTACGATAAAGTTTTTGATGAATCAGAGCCATGGAGGACACGCGATTTCTGCTTTCTCGTAACACGTTTCTTGTGTATTCATTTTTTACATTATTCATTTGCAAGTTGAGAAGCCCAGAAATAACTGCAAGATTATTTTTTACGCGATGGTGAACTTCGGCGAGGAGCGTCTCCTTTTCTTTAATTGAAATTCGCATTAATTCTTCTGACGCTGCTCTTTCATTAAGTCTTTTTAAGTAATATTTGTATTGCGTATTCATCATCCTCACAATAACTGCTGCAAGGCAAGCCATCATTAAAGTTGCTAAAACAAAATTCACAAAATTGGAAGTGCTTGTAATTTTTTCATTGAATTTTATATAGAGAAATTGGTGTTCTGTGAAAAATGCAATTAGGATGAAAAGAAAAGTAATGAGACTATGAATAATAAGTTGAGTGGGTTTTTTAAAATCGACTAAAAAAGCAATGAAGATTACATAGGGATAATAATAATAATAGATACCGCTTTCTCTTCCATACATATTATTAAATACAAGTAAAATCAAATTGCCAATTAGTAGAAAATAGAGTTCCGCAATTTTTCGTCGATTCGTAAAAAGAGGAATGGCTCCGATTTGAAATATTACTGCACCAATTAAAACCTTAATTCCATCGTACATTCCTTCTGCTAGAAATGTTTCAATTATTACACAAAGAAAAATAAAGGTTCCAACGAGATAAAAGAAATTAAAAAGTCTTGTGCGGCGTAGTTCCGGCTCTGACATCTCAGGTAATACGCCTTTGGAAAGGATTTTCTGGAAAGAAGAGATAATTTTGTTAACCATGGGGTGTGCAATTTTACGCATTATGTCCCTGATTGTGAACTATATTCAGTATAATTTTGGCGTGATGAAAAATTATCTCTTAATAGGTTGGCGTTTTTGTATTCGAGCCGGCCTCTTCTTTGTCGTTTTTAGCCTGCTTTTGGTTTTAGTTCTTCGATGGATTCCTGTTTCCTATACCCCTTTGATGTTTATTAGAGCGGTTCAACAACAGAGGGAGGGTAAAGTAAAAATCAAACACGATTGGATTTCTTCAATCGAAATTCCTAATCATCTTCAATTGGCAGTTGTCTGTTGTGAAGACCAAAGATTTCTTATGCACCATGGTTTTGATTTTGAAGAAATTCAAAAAGCAATGGATGAAGCAGATGATGGCGACCGCCATAGAGGTGCAAGTACAATTTCTCAGCAAACCGCCAAAAATGTTTTTCTTTGGCCAAGCAGCACATTTGTTAGGAAAGGTTTTGAAGTTTGGTTTACAGCGTTAATTGAATTATGCTGGAGCAAACAACATATTCTTGAAGTTTATCTCAATAGTATTGAATTTGGCAATGGAATTTATGGCTGCGAAGCTGCTTCCGAAGCTTTTTTTCATAAACATGCTTCACAATTATCATTTACCGAGTCAGCAAGGCTCGCAATTGTGTTACCGAATCCTTTGAAATTTAATGCAGGAAAACCATCTCCTTATATGATTAAAAGACAAAATTGGGCCTTAACTCAAATGCGTAATTATGGAGGAATTCTTAAATTTCAAGATAATTCAGTTCCAGAAAAACAAAATAAGTCGAAATTGAAAAGAGCTAAATGATAATTTTCAAGAATTATATCTTTTCTAAATCGCTGATTTTTTTCGGCTTAATGATTTTTTGCTTATCAAGTTGTATGAATTTTCAACATACACACTATAGCAAAGTAAAGAAAGTGCCCGCTTCAGGTTTTGTTCAAACTTTAGCTCCTACAAAAATTAGAGAAATAATACAACCAGATGTTAATCCGCCTTTTTTAAAACCTGTTATTACTCAAAATCGAAATGTAAAAAATAGAGATTCATCGAGTGGAAATTCTTCTGCCCTTATAGAGTATAAATTCAATCTCAAAAAAAAATATCAAAAAACTCTTTCTGCCGCAAAGCATTTTTTAATAAAAAATAATAAGGGAGCGTTGGGGCGGGGCGGCTCCGACGTCACCGCAGTCGCGCTGGCCGCGGCGCTGCGGGCGGATGTGTGCGAGATCTATACCGATGTCGACGGCGTGTATT
>JBBRYH010000087.1:0-6131 GCA_038237845.1 Bacteroidia bacterium | reverse complement strand
TCCAGCGTGGAAAATTTCATTTGATCTCGATTTTCTCCTTGTATATACTGCATGAATAAAAATAAAAAATGCAGCTTCAGAGTCCACACTATATTTGTACATTTATTAACCGACAATAGTTCAGATTTGTTTATTAAACCGAGGGAAATGTTTCGTTGGGTTTTTTCACAGACTGACGTTAGTGGTAATTTTACGTGACTCATTACAATTCTAAGCATATGGACAAAAAAAATGAAGACAGAAGAAAGTTTTTGAAAAATTTGAGCCTAACTATAGGTACAGGTATTATTTCCAGCAGCTTTTCAAAGCCAATTTTAAACTTAGCTCCCAAAGAATGCATACCAACTCCTATTTTAGAATTAGGTCCATATGCTGTTCTGAAATACAGAAAGCAGGCAGACCACGATATTGATTTGACACAAATTCATGGAAATTCAGGAATTGCATTTGGGCAAATAATAACTGTCTTTGGTACAGTGAGCGACAAAAACTGTAAACCAATTAAATCCGCAGTTGTAGAAATATGGTCGGCAAACCACTACGGCAAATATCATCACGAGTATGACAAAAGTCAATATCAGGACGACCCTAATTTTCAAGGTTGGGGACAAGCAATTACAAATGAAAACGGGGAATATAAATTCAAGACAATATTTCCAGGGCCATACAACAACAGAACAAGGCATATTCATTTCAAAGTTTCAAAAAGAGATTATCACGAGTTGACAACACAATTATTTTTTGAAGGACAAGAAAAGAATGACAAGGACTTTATTTTAAGCTCATTTACTCATGAGGAACAAGTTCTCATTACACGACCTTTAATAGAAAAAGAAAATTCAAAACAAGTTGAGTTTAATATTACACTAGACGAAATTAAAAAAGGCAGTTTGCCAGAAAAAGTTCTTAAAGAATACATAGGAAAATACACTTTGAAAAATGCTCCTTTTGACATTCAAGCTTTTATGAAAAATGCTATGCGAATTGATGTAATTGATTTTGACTTTGAAATAATTCATAAAACTGACCAATTATTTATAACATTTTCATTTTATCCAACTATTGAAATGGTTTGGACTTCAAAAGACGAGTTTGAATCCTGGTCATTTAATAACACATTTATAAGGTTTTCAAGAGATGAAAAAGGAAAAGTTGTTGGCTTGAAATTGTATTTTAGTGAAGACGATTATGTAGATGCAATTAAGAAAAACAACCACTAACAGCGGTTGTAAGAAATGGCAAGAAATCTTCTAACTCATGTTTTTCTTTCGCAAGAAAAATTATCTTAGTTGAAAATATGCAGTTCCAAAGTTCGCCATCTTTTTTATCGCCAAAACGTTTTTCTCAACCACAAACCTTTCCCTTAACAATAAAATACCTTATAAATAGCCCTGATCGCAACGAGCTCCGCCGAGTGTAGAGCAGGTTAAATGCCAATAGAAAATTAGATGTTCTGCTCCAAAAATTAATTCATCATCTTTTCGATCGTAGTATCATAGGAAACTTTGTACTCCACTACTCCACCGAAATCTTCTCCATCGATAAGCATACTTTTTCCTTTGACACTTCCCAATTTAGAAAAAGCCAATTTGGATTTTTCGAGATGCGATTTCAATTCATTTTCTTTTCCGGGAGTAACACTGATGATTACTCTGCTTTGTGCTTCACCAAAAAGGAATGCATCCTGACGAACATTTTTATCGGAAACAATTTCGAATCCTAATCCTTTGTGCATGGATGATTCTAACATGGTAATAAACAATCCACCATCTGCACAATCGTGCGCTGAAGAAATTAATCCTGCACGAATTGCCGACAACAAAGTCTGCTGCAATAAAAATTCTTCCTCCAAATCGAAATCAGGAGCTGGTGAATTTTTTACGCCACAAATAGAATATAAATATTCAGAAGAATTAATATCGTTTCGTGAACGGCCCAACATAAAAATAGAATCACCTTCGTTTTTAAATCCGATGGTGGTTACATGTTTTTTGTCGCGCACAATTCCTAACATTCCAATTGTAGGCGTAGGGAAAACTGGGCCTTCATAAGAAGATTGATTATAGAAACTAACATTACCACCAGTGACAGGTGTTTTGAATTTCAAGCAGGCTTTTGCCATTCCTTTAATTGCACCGGTAAATTGCCAATACACTTCCGGATTATATGGATTTCCAAAATTCAAACAATTTGTAATCGCGGACGGCTCTCCTCCTGAGCAAACAATATTTCTTGCTGCTTCAGAAACTGCAATTGCACAACCTTCTTCTGGATCTGCATTTACATAACGGGAATTACAATCTACTTTCAATGCAAGCGCCGTATTTGTTCCTTTCAAATTTACAATTGCGGCATCTGAAGGACCATTGGTACTCATGTTAATTGTACCTACCATTGAATCATACTGATTGTAAACCCAACGCTTAGAAGCAATATTGGGATGAGCTGCTAATTTCTTAGCTATTGCTTTCATATCAGTTGGAACTGGAACGGAATCAATTTTAAATTTTTTCGATTCTGCAAAATAAGCAGGCTCTTTTACTTCACGTTTATAAATTGGTGCGCCGCCGCCCAGCACTAAAGATTCAGCAGGAACATCAGCAATTAATTCACCGTGCATATAATATTTTAATCTTCCGCCATCTGTTACTTCACCAATCTGTACACAATTCAAATCCCATTTATCAAAAACCTTTTGCACTTTATCTTCTTGACCCTTTTTCACAACCACCAACATCCGCTCCTGAGATTCAGAAAGAAGAATTTCCCAAGCTTTCATATTTTCTTGGCGTGTTGGAACTTTATCCAACCAAACAATCATTCCGCTTTCACCTTTTGCAGACATTTCAGAAGTAGAGCATGTGATTCCTGCTGCGCCCATATCCTGCATTCCAACCACTGCACCAGTTTTGATTACTTCTAGAGAAGCTTCCAATAATAATTTTTCTTGAAAAGGATCACCCACTTGAACTGCAGGTAAATCTTTTGCTGAATCTTCAGTAATATCTTTTGAAGCAAATGCAGCTCCATGAATTCCATCTTTACCAGTGGAAGAACCCACAATAAAAACAGGATTTCCAATTCCATAAGAAGTTGCGGAAACTGTTTCTCCCACTTTCACCATTCCAACTGACATGGCATTTACCAGCGGATTTACGTTATAACACTCATCAAAAAACACTTCACCACCAACGGTAGGAATTCCAAATGCATTACCATAATCGCCGATTCCTTTTACAATACCGCGTACTAACCATTTTGTTTTCTCCAATTTAGGATCTCCAAAACGTAAAGAATTTAATTGTGCAATCGGGCGCGCGCCCATTGTGAAAATATCTCTGTTGATTCCACCAACTCCAGTCGCAGCACCTTGATACGGCTCAAGTGCAGAAGGGTGATTATGTGATTCAATTTTAAAAGCGCATGCAAGTCCATCTCCAATATCAATTAAACCTGCATTTTCTTCACCGGCTTTAACCAACATATGTGGGCCATCCTTTGGAAGCGTCTTGAGAAGTGAAATAGAATTTTTATACGAACAATGTTCCGACCACATCACCGAATAAATACTGAGCTCAGTAAAATTAGGCGTACGGCCAAGAACTTCCTTAATTTTTTCAAATTCTTCCGGAAGAAGTCCAAGTTCTTTTGCAGTTTCTACTGTTGTGAGTGTTTCGGTTGCGGAATTGGACATATTTCAGGTTTTTTAAAGAGTGACAAAATTACGCAGAAGGAGGCAATGAATTTGCCGAATTATCAACAAAACAGGAAGGGTTTTTCACTTTCTGAGGCGAATTAAGCGAGAATTCAATTAACCGACAATTTCCCTTAATTTGGCGGCATGTCTGTGGCACTGCTGGTCATTTATACTTTGTTGATTTTTGTACTGATCCGAAAGCTGAATTTTTTTCAGTTGGAAGGTCTAGGAAAATGGACTCCTTCGTTTTTTTTCGGAGTAAAAATCTTTGCAGGTCTGGCACTTTGGGCGATCTATACCTATTTCTATACGGACCGAACGAACTCTGATATTTGGAAATATTTTGACGATAGTAAAATCATGTTCGGGGCGCTCCATCAACATCCCGCAGATTTTTTCAAAATGTTAACTGGCATTGGCGATAATACTCCCGAAATTGAAAACTTGTATTATCATAAAATGAATTATTGGTATCGTTTGTTTGACAATAATTTGTTGAATGATGCGCACATCGTAATTCGCTTTAATGCCTTCATGCGAATCTTCTCTTTGGGGAATTACATGACACATTCACTTATAATGAGCTTCTTATCCTTCACAGGACTTTGTTGTCTTTATAAAATCGCCTTTCCAGTTTTGAAAGAATGGAAAATTGCAACTGGAGTAATTTTATTTTTGCTTCCTTCATTAGTATTCTGGAGTTCCGGGGTAATGAAAGAAGGATTGATGATTTTTGGTTTAGGTTTATTTATTTTTCATTCCGTAAGATTCGTTCAAGACAAAAAATGGTGGAGAATTGTGTTGCTGTTATTTGGAGCATTGTTGTTGTTGTTCTCAAAATTTTATGTCATTGTTGGCGTCATTCCTCCTCTGATAGCTGGATTATTGGTGATGAAAAACAGAAAAATGGCATTGGCTAAATTCATGCTTGTTTTTTTATTATTCGCAGGATTTGCCATTTCATTAAATTGGATTGCCCCTGAAAGAGAACCTTTACGATTGCTTTCGAACAAACAAAATGATTTTATAAAAATGTCAAGTGGAGGAATTGTTTTGGTAAATGATTCTGGAGAAGCATTTATTGCGGATGACCATAGAAATGATTTGATCCGTTCTAAAGATTCAATTTGCCAAATACGACAGGGAGCAAATTATTATTTCAGACCTTTCCCATTAGGTTATCGCGACACGCTTTTTATTAAAAATAATTTAGATACTTCAACGTATAAAATCCAAACTGATATTCCCAAAGCTGGGAGTTTACTTAACGTAAAATTTCTTCAACCAAATTTAGTGTCTTTCGCAAAAGCTACACCTTTAGCGCTTTTCACAGCTTTATTCCGTCCGTTTATATGGGAAGCAAGAAATCCGATGTTTCTATTGCCTGCGCTGGAAAACTTGTTATTGATCTTGCTAATTCTACTTGTAATTATATTTCCTAAAAAAATTAGCAATCCAGAAATGTTTGGATTTTGTATTTCATTTTCATTGCTTCTTTTTCTTGTCATAGGACTTACAACACCGGTGTTAGGAGCATTAGTTCGTTATCGAATAGCAGCACAACCTTTTCTACTCATTTCATTGTTAATGTTGGTAGATCGCACCAAATTAATCAGCAAAAATCCTTGGATTAATAAACTCGGTATTTAAAATATATATTCAAAAATTAGGATGGAAGAAAAAAATATTCCGATTAAATTTTTTAAAACGCCTGAAAATTTTCGTACGTGGTTTGAAAAAAATCATTTGAAAAAAGAAGAACTCTGGGTTGGGTTTTACAAAAAAGATTCAGGACATAAATCTATTACCTGGCCCGCGTCGGTGGATCAAGCACTTTGTTTTGGATGGATTGATGGATTACGAAAAAGCATTGATGAAATAAGATTTACACCCAGAAGAAAAACTAGTATCTGGAGCAATGTGAATATTAAGAAAATCGAAGAACTTACAGCAGCAGGATTGATGATGCCTCTCGGAATAAAAATATTTGAAGAGCGAAAAGAAGATAAGTCTGGAATCTACTCGTTCGAACGTAAGTTGATTACACTTGATCCAGCGTATGAGAAAATATTCAAAAAAAATAAACAGGCTTGGAAATGGTTTTCAGAACAAGCACCAACTTATAAAAAGACTGTTATCTGGTATGTAATGAGTGCTAAACAAGAAAAAACACGACTAAAAAGATTGGATCTTTTAATTAAAGATTGTGAGAATGGTCAGAAGATGAAACAATATACTTGGGGGCAAAAAGAAAAATAATTACAAAAAAACTTCCACTTAGAGGAATCATATTACCTCCGCCTAGGCGGATACAAATTACCAATTACCATATTACCGATTACCGATTACCAATTACCAATTACCACATTACCACATTACCACATTACCAGATTACCAAATTACCAGATTACCAGATTACCAGATTACCAGATTA
>JBBRYH010000086.1:0-6183 GCA_038237845.1 Bacteroidia bacterium | reverse complement strand
TGAAAAGCCTGCTTTGAATTCAGCTCATTAATCAGAAGAAATTTTTCCCATGGAATGCCACGAGAAGTATCAGCATGTTTGCGAATTTTTGAATTGTGTTCCTCAAGCCTCTTTTCAAAATCATCGGTTGTGCCAGTATAAAACCTTTTCAGACTGGCAGAATAAATAATATAAACACAAAATTTTCTCATCGCTATAAAACAAAAAAACCACTGAAACTCAGTGGCTTTAAAGCTCCTTCTCCTGTCCCGATAGCTATCGGGACGAACCAGGGAATTTTTCTTTTAGCTTTTCGATCATCGCTTCATATTTCAATAAATTCTGAATGTAGGTGGAGGATTTCATGGACTTAATGTGTTTTTCAATTTGAAAAGCCTGCTTTGAATTCAGCTCATTAATCAGAAGAAATTTTTCCCATGGAATGCCACGAGAAGTATCAGCATGTTTGCGAATTTTTGAATTGTGTTCCTCAAGCCTCTTTTCAAAATCATCTGTAGTGCCAGTATAAAACCTTTTCAGACTGGAAGAATAAATAATATAAACACAAAACTTTCTCATCGCTATAAAACAAAAAAACCACTGAAAATCAGTGGCTTTAAAGCTCCTTCTCCTGGGCTCGAACCAGGGACCCCATGATTAACAGTCATGTGCTCTAACCAGCTGAGCTAAGAAGGAAAATATCTGGTATGATGCGAATGAAAGAACAAAATTGAGCCCGATTTTATCGTTTCCGGCAAACGGGATGCAATAGTACTATGTTAAAGGCTAAAATCCAAAGGGAAGGAAACAAAACTACGATATTTTGAAATTTTAAGGCCTTTTTGACCCCTTTTTCAGGCTTCTACCGTCAACTTATATCCAATACCCCGAATATTCAGGATTTTAACTTTTTCATCCTCCTTTAAGAGCTGTCTAATTCTCGTTATTACAACGTCCATATTACGGCTGTTATAAATGTTATTATCGTTCCATAAATCATTCAATACAATATCTTTCTCGATAACTTTATTCATCGCGCGAGCCATTAGCACTAACAATTCTGATTCTTTAAAGGAAAGGGATTTTTTATTTCCGTCGATCGTTAACAATTGACTTTGATGATCAAATTCAAAACGGCCAATCTGAAATATTTCCTTTTTCTCTGTGGTGCCTTTACTATTTTTCAAAAGGGTTTGAATCCTCGCACATAATTCATCAAGACTAAATGGTTTTCGAATAAAATCATTTGCCCCGCTTTCAAAACCTTTGATAACATCAACTGTTTGTGTTTTGGCAGTAAGAAAAATAATTGGAATTTCCTGATTCGATTTTCGAATGGATTCTGCTACCTCATAACCGTTTAATTCCGGCATCATAATATCCAGCAATACAAGATCAGGATCAAACGATTGAAATAAACTGACAGCCTCTTTTCCATTAGTAGCCACCTTTACTTCAAAGCCTTTCACTTCTAAGGTATCTCTAACAATGGCTGCTAGCATTTCTTCATCTTCAGCAAGTAAAATTTTTTTCATTCTATTGATTTAATTTATGTGAAAATTTCAACAAAACTTCTGTGCCCGTTTTACCATCACTGATAATACGTACTGTTCCTTTATGCAATTTCATAATAATTTTGACATAATGGAGTCCCAAGCCATGACCTTTAACAACATATTTATCATTAGTCGGAACCCGGAAATATTTTTCAAATACTAATTTGTGAAAACGAAGTGCTATTCCTGGCCCATTGTCTTTCACAGAAATCGTAACGTCATTGCCATCAACTTTCAACTGAATATTAATGACTGCTTGTTTGTCCGCATATTTAATAGAGTTGTCGACGATAGTATTAAGAATATTATTAACGTGAAAAAAATCAAGTGAAAGGCGTACCGGCTCAGCAGGCATTTTAAGTGTTAATTGAACTTGTTTTTGATTAACATATTCCTGTGAGCCAACAAAATCTTTTAAAAGTTTTGATAAATCCGTTTCGGTAAACGAAAGTGCAAATCCTTCCTCTTCTACAGCAGAAATACTAAGTGCCTTTTCAATAAGTTCGTTCAATCGGTTGGCTTGTAAACGTGTAATCTCCAAATAACGTTCTGCTTTTTCTTTTTCATTAATTGCTCCGAAATTTTGTAATGCTTCTATAGCTGCAAGAATTGTTGCCACCGGGGTTTTTAATTCGTGCGTAATGTTTGAAGTGATGTCATAGCGTAATCTTGTTAATTGAATTCGTTTCATCAGAAATCGATTCATTAGCCAAATTGAAAAAATAGAAAGCACAAGCGAAAGCCCTAGAAGCAAAAGTTGTCCGCTCAGTTTTGATAATAGATAATTCTCCACCTTTTTCAATTGACATCTAACCTGCGTATCGCTATCAAGAATATAATAAGTCGAGTTGATTACATTGTCTTGTTCAAAATAGGTATCAAAATATCTTCTGGATGTGGAATGATATAATGGAATGTTTTCTTTTTCTACTTGCAAAAAATCTGCTGATGGAATAGTAACAACTCCGAATGGAGACTTTACACCTCTAAAAGAAAACTCTTCAATGATTAATTCATTTAAAACATCCATTTTTTCAGGAAGTATATTGTTCAGTTTTTCTCCTGCAGTATTCCAAACCCTGAACGTTGGAGAATTTATTGTTTTAATATTTTGCAAACTTTTTAGTTCAAAATGATCTAATGCAAAATCATTATATCTGCTTCCGCAATTGAGATTTGTAATTTCAATTGTTAACGAAGTATCTCCATTTGAATTCCAATTCGTCTCAAATGGTGTCCACTTAAATATTTCATCAGGAGCCAAAATATATCCGACAATCTTGTGATTTATCTTGACCCGCAAAAAAGCACGTTGCCAAAGATTGCTTTTACTTTTATCAGTAACCGCCAAACTCGCACATTGAAATCCGAAAAAATAAGACTGGCCTGGTTGCACCTTCACAGTTTGAGACCAAACTAATTTTTCTTGTGCGGTTGCCCCGTCAAATGCAACAAGATTTCCACTTCCACCATAACCTTTTGCTTGCCATGTACCCTTATTAAACTCTGAAGTTACACCCGTAATATACCAACCATTACTCCCAGCCAATTGTGCACCCAATGCCTTGCTTCTTTTTGAATAATCTGTTGAAAAAGAAGAGTCGGCAAGTTCAAAGTCCGGATTTACAATTAAATTTTCAACTTCTCCTGGATGTGTAACTGGACTTTCATCCGATTTTGAATTTATCGCTTTGGCAATTGACAGAGCATTGGAATCAAAATTTTTGAATGACTCAATAGCAGCAAGCATGCTCTCATTCAAATTTCGAACGAGCAACTCTTTTTCACTTAAATAATTCGAGTAAATAATCCAGCTCTGCAAAGAAACCAGAATCATTATGAGGCCTGCTAAAAGAAAAAGGGTACTGTTGGTTTTAAGTTTTGAAAACAAGCTCATTGTGAATTGGACTTTTGTATTACCTCTTTAAACAAAGCTATCATCTTCTATCGTGAATACAATACACAACATGTGCATATGCAATGACTCGGGCATAAAAATGGCGGAAATAAATCTCCGCCATCTATAAAATATCAAGAATTATTGGGATTCTAATGCATGTGAACATGTGTTTGCCGCACCGTTCTCTGCAATATTAGACATCAATCTGTTCCGAAAGTGTTAATCGGTATTAAGAAGCGCTAATTAATTCCCAAAAAAATGCATGAAAAGCCATGTAACATGGTCTTTTTGAAATGCAAAACGAGATGAATTATGCAATACATTTGCACAAATTTTATATTCTATGAGCCTATTAGTTGTTGGAACGGTTGCATTTGATGCTATTGAAACGCCATTTGGCAAAACCGATAAGATTATTGGAGGAGCTGCAACCTACATTTCACTTGCTGCATCCTACTTTACAAAAAATATTTCGTTGGTTTCAGTAGTAGGGGACGATTTCCCTGCCGAATCCCTCGAAATGCTCAAAGGCCATGGTGTTGATCTTGCCGGATTACAAATTAAAAAAGGTGAAAAGTCCTTTTTCTGGTCAGGGCGTTATCATAACGATATGAATTCGCGTGATACTTTAGTTACAGAATTAAATGTGCTCGCTGATTTTGACCCGATCGTTCCTGAATCTGCAAAAGAGTGTGATTTTTTAATGTTAGGCAACCTTATGCCTGTCGTTCAGCAAAAAGTTATTGCTCAACTAAAAAAACGTCCGAAACTTATTGTACTTGATACCATGAATTTCTGGATGGATATTGCGATGGATGAATTGATGAAAACCATTGCGATTGTTGATGTGTTAACTGTAAATGATGCAGAAGCCCGTCAACTTTCCGGTGAATATTCATTGGTAAAGGCTGCTCAGAAAATTTTACAAATGGGGCCGAAAGTGCTCATCATAAAAAAGGGAGAACACGGCGCGTTACTTTTTAATAAAGAACAGGTTTTCTTTGCACCCGCTCTTCCGCTTGAAGATGTATTTGATCCAACAGGAGCCGGCGATAGTTTTGCAGGAGGATTTATCGGTTACCTCGCAGAAACAAAAGATATTTCTTTCGACAATATGAAACGTGCGATTATTTTCGGATCTGCAATGGCGTCTTTTACTGTTGAAAAATTCGGCGTCGAAAGATTGGTTGGTTTAACACAAGACCAAGTTGATGAACGTGTCCAGGAATTTATTGATCTCGTTCAGTTTGATATTTCCTTAGTATAATAATATAATAAAAGGGACGGATTATTCGTCCCTTTTTAATTTAACCATTCCCCATGAAATTCATCTTCACACTTTTGTTTTCCATTTGTTTTGTATTTGCAAAAGCACAACTTTCATACACGCAAAGTAATTATACCTATGACAGTATCATGGATGTCAGTTATGGTACTGCAGTAAATTACGCAGGGAACACCGATACACTCTTGATGGATATTTTTAAGCCACATGGAGATGCAAACTGTTTACGGCCGGTTATTGTTTTGGTGCATGGAGGATCTTGGGTGGCGGGCAGCAAAGAAGATGTTGATCTGGTTTATATGTCGCGTCGTTTGGCAGAAAGAGGCTGGGTGGTTGCAAATATAAATTACCGTTTGGGCACACACAAGGCTGCAAACTATACCATGTATGCATTGTGTAATAATACAATTTCTGCTCCTTGTGGCTACATCAGTGATAGCAGCGAGGTGTATCGAGCAAATTTCAGAGGAATGCAGGATGCAAAAGGTGCAATTCGTTTTATGAAGATGCGTCATTTGACAGATTCAAGCGATATTAATAATGTTTTTATTGCCGGTGAAAGTGCCGGAGGGTTTGTTTCATTAGCAACTGCATTTACAGATCAGATTAATGAAAAACCATTAGACTGTTATGCAATTGCAAATGCCCCTACTCCTGATCCCGATTTTGCAACCTACGGTTGTAATCCAACAACCATTTCTTATGCTCGTCCCGATTTAGGAAGTATTGACGGGACATTAAATGTTGGATTGTATGATGCAAAAGTCCAGGGTGTCGGAAATTTGTATGGCGGTGTTATGAATCGTTCGGTTTTTAATCAAGTTACAGATACCCCTGCGGTTTATTTGTTTCACCAAGGTTCTGACGTAATCGTTGATTATAATTACAATGTGATTCTCGGAAGAATCAGTTGGGAATGTTACGCCCAAACAAATGTTTGTCAGTCGTATTATTTTTATCCGCATGCATGGGGAAGCGAAGGAATACGACAGTACTTCGTTTCGCTTGGAGGAAATGCTCCGAATTATCAAGCTGAAATTATTTCCAATTATAATTATTTGAATGATTGTTTTGCTAATGGTCATTCGCTCGATAACGTTCTAACTCGTATGCAGAATATGATTACTTTTTTCTCTCCGATAATTACTGCCACAGGAAATAACCCCGCGACAAATTGTGCGACAATGGGTGTGGAAGAAAATAAATCTGATTTTTCTTTTTCTGTTTTCCCTAATCCAAGTACAGGAGAAATAAATCTTGGATTTCTAAATCCAGTCTCTTCTCCTACCGTTAGAATTTATTCAGCATTAGGTACGCCTGTGTTTGAAAAAGCGTTTTATGAAAATTCTTTAAAGCAAATTCATCTTTTTACAAATCTCGCTGACGGCTCCTACTACATTAGCTTAAGTTCAGAAAACATAGCGGCAACAAAATCTTTTTATATCACCCGATAAATTTATTTC
>JBBRYH010000085.1:0-7296 GCA_038237845.1 Bacteroidia bacterium | reverse complement strand
TTTTATTCATTCAATTTTTTATTCATTCTAAACCCTAGTCCCAACATTTGCTGTTGGGGGCAGTTTAGTCCCGTAGGGATCCCTTCGGGACAAACTACTGGTATCGGCCGCTCACCCACCTCTCCTATTGGTCAATGAGGCGGCAAAGGTAAATAAAGTTTTCAGCATTTTACTTGTTTTTACTGCGAATTTTGAATCCTCTAAAATAGAGAGTTTGTAGTGCCAACGTGGCTTTCAGATGCTATATTTGCAAATGACGCTTAATAATCGAGTCCAACATTTGATCGGCACAAAGTCCTTTACTTTTATTTCTCTTGCCCTTATTCTGTTTTCATCCTGCGGTTCGCCGGAAGGTAAATTTAAGGATAGTGATTCCGCAACAAATGCCGGAATTGACACAACTGTCAAGTTTATTAAAATGGAAGCGGCAACAATCTGGGATGCTAGCTGGTCAAAAGAAAATGTGGTGGTTTATCATTGGAAAAGCAGCCCTGAAGGTCTTCATCCAACAAATAACCTGAATGTGAGTCCAGCGCGTGTTTTAATGGAATACACCCAGAAATTTTTGATCAATACAGATGTTGAACACCTTGCAATTCGCCCTGATTTATTAAAAGCTTTACCTACCGTATCTTCAAATGGATTAGAATGGACTTATGAATTGAGTGAAGAACCAAAATGGGATGATGGCACACAACTTTCTGTTGATGATGTAATTTTTACAATGATGGCATGGGAATGTCCTCTAACAAATAACGCCTATGCCAAATCTTCTATTGATAATTTAAAGGAAATTAAAAAGGATCCTTCGAACCCAAGAAAATTTATTATGATTATGAAAGGTCCTCATATTCAAAATGAAACTTTTCTGGGTGATATACCTATGATGGAAAAAAAAATAATGGATCAAGAGAATGTACTAGCAAATTATACGCTAGATCAATTTTACGATCCTAAATTCACTAATGAAAAACATCCTGATCTTGAAAAATGGGGAAAGGAATTTAATGATCCTAAATATGGACGTGAACTGGATAAATTGAATGGACTTGGTGCTTATAAAGTTACTTCTTGGGAAGATAAAAGTATCATTCTAACTAAAAAGCAAAATCACTATACTTCTCAATTGAAAAATCCAGATATGTACCACACAAATTATCCTGATAAAATAATTTTCAACCTTATTCTGGATGATAACGCATTGGCTTTGGAATTTAAACAACAAACCATTGATGCTTCAACTTGGATCAGTACAAATGGTTTGGCAGAGTTGCAAAAAGATCCTGGCTTTACAAAAAATTACAATTCGGCTTTCGTTCAGAATTTCGATTACCAATATATGGCGATGAACTTAAAGCCAGCAGCAACAAATCGCCCTCCATTTTTTACTGATGTTCGTGTACGTAGAGCAATTGCATACCTCACTCCAGTTGAGGAGTTAAACAAAAATTATTATCTGGGAAAAGCGTTCAGGATGACGAGTATGGTTTCTCCAATCAAAAAAAACGTTTACAATAATAACCTTACTCCTATTCCATATGATATTGAAAAAGCAAAAAAACTTTTGGATGAAGCAGGATGGAAAGATACAGATGGAGATAATATTCGTGATAAGATGATCGATGGAAAAAAAGTTCAATTCAATTGTGAAATCCTGATTGCGAATGGCCCCATATATGAACATATTGCAAATGATGTAGCTGCAGCAATGTATCCTGCCGGAATAAAAGTAAATGTACGTACCATGGAATTCGGAGCTTTAACTGAAACGATGATTGCGCACAAATTCGATCTTGTTCTCGGTGCATGGCAGAGTTCCTTTGCTACTGAAGATTATAAGCAAATATGGCATACATCTTCGTATAATAGTGGTGGATCAAATTTTTGCGGTTTCGGTAATTCTGCTTCTGATGCACTTATAGATTCTATTCGTGTGACATTGGATGCATCCATCCGATTACCAATGGAAAAACGATTACAAAAAATTGTCTATGACGAACAACCTTATGTCTTCCTGTTTTCTTCACTGAGAAAAGTAGCTGTTCATAAACGTTTTGATAACGGAAATATTTATTTCGAAAAGCCAGGTTTGTATTTCAGTAATTTAAGGGCAATGTCGCCTGGAAATATGGCAAAAATGACTACTGTAAACTGAGCTCGTCCATCTCATGCTGAAATACATTGTTAAAAGAGTCTTTATTTTTATTCCAACTCTTTTTGCAATTTCATTATTGGCTTTTGTTATAAGTATCAATTCTCCTGGAGATCCTGTTGAAACACTTTTTTCAGGTTCCAATGGTAGTGGCGAAGGACAAAGTTCCCAGAGTGAAACAACCCGAATTGCAAAATCTCAACTTCGTCATCAATTAGGGCTGGATCTTCCTATTTTCTATTTCACCCTTACCAACATCGCTAGTCCTGACACTTTATTCAAAATTTACAATCCTGAAACCAAGGAGGCCTTGAATCGATTAATTGATACCTATGGAAATTGGCCAGAGATCAGTCAGTGGTATTTAGCAATGCAAGATTTAAAAAAGAAATCTGAAAAAATCATTCCGGATTCTATTGCGGTACAAAAACTAGGAAAAGAAAATGCAGAAAATCATCTTGATGCCTCTCATCAAGAAATTCTTGGTCTTCTTATTTCTTACGAAGATGTTGTAATAAAAAGCAAGCTTGAAAAGATTAAGAAAATGATGGAAAGTGAATCCTCTTTAGGGAATCATAGTTCTTTCTTATCAATGGAGGTGCCATTAACTAAATGTAGGACTGCATTTCATGAGATGGAAGAAAAATCGTCTAAGTGGAAAACCTGGATTCCAACATTTCATTTTTATGGATCAAATCAATATCATCGTTGGCTATTTGGCGATGGAAATCCAATTACTGGAAAAGGGTTCGAGAATACAAAAGGCGTAATCCGTGGTGATTTTGGAGCATCTTATAGTTCAAAACTTCCGGTGTCAGATATCATTAAAAAGTCTTTGCCTTGGTCACTTTTCTTTACTTTGGTTTCTGTGATGCTCGCTTATATTATTAGTATTCCTGTGGGAGTTAAAGCAGCAGCTAATCGTGGTGGAGCTTTTGATCGTGGATCATCGCTTATTTTATTTATGCTTTATTCCTTGCCAGTTTTTTTTATGGCAACTTTATTAATGTTGACATTCGCAAATCCAAATGTTTTTAGTGTATTTCCTGTCAATGGAGTAAAACCTGCTGCTGGTTATGCAGAAGGAATTTCATTATTTGAAAAATTTAAAATATCCCTCCCCTATTTAGTTCTTCCTTTATTATGCTATACGTATAGTTCACTTGCCTTTTTGAGTCGAACAATGCGTGTTTCCATGTTGGAAGTCATCGGGCTTGATTATATCCGAACAGCAAAAGCAAAAGGCCTCTCTAATTATCTTGTAATTTACAAACACGGTTTACGAAATGCCTTACTTCCTATCATAACTGTTTTTTCTAATATTTTCCCGGCCGCAGTTGGAGGTTCAATTATCATCGAAGTTATTTTCGGCATTCCGGGAATGGGACAACAAATATTTTCTGCTATTGGTACAAAAGATTATACCATGATTGTAGCGGTATTCAGTCTTTCAGGATTTATGACATTGTTAGGTTATTTGATTGCCGATATTTTATACGCTGTTGCGGATCCAAGAATATCCTATTCAAAATAACAATCAGAAATGGAACAAAAATCGGAAACTCATTTTGTTGAAAAGACAATTCTCATCACGGAGGAAATTGTTGCTGTCAGCAAAAATGAATTTTCTTTTAAGTCCTATGCCTGGAAACAGTTTAAGAAAAATAAGCCTGCGTATATTTCTTTATATATTCTTGGTTTTCTAACGCTCATTGCTTTGTTTGCTCCAATTCTCGCAAATGAGAAACCTTTATACATGAAATATAAAGGAGAAACTTATTTTCCTGCTTTTACATTCAAAAAGAATTACCTCATCAAGAATGAAAAGACGGGTGTTATTGAAAATATTCAACTCGATCTTGCCAACTGGAAAAACATGAATCTTGAATCTGTAATTTGGGCTCCTGTTGTTTGGTCACCCGGAAAAGGAGATAAAAACAATCGTAATTATATTGGACCCGGATCACCCCAAAAATTTGTAGACAAAAAGGGTGAAGCCATTTATATGCCCTCGCGATTTAAACATTTGTTGGGTACAAATGAATCAGGGGAAGATGTTTTAGCTGGTTTGATTCATGGTGGCAGAATTTCCTTAAGCATTGGATTTATTTCAATGGGAATAGCTTCTGTCATCGGTTTATTTTTGGGCGCTATTGCCGGCTATTTCGGAAATAAAAGATTTCAAACTACACGGGCTAAATTCTGGTTAGTCGTTTTAAGTTTACCTCTTGCCTGTTTCTACGCTTTTATCAGAAGAAGTTTTATGTTGAAAGATGCAATGTCTGAATCTGGATTTTATTTTCTCTTTCAATTAATTCTCAGCATTATACTTTTCGGTTTGATTGTTTGGCTATTTTCAAAAATTGGAAAATTAATTAGCAAAGGGAATTTTTTAGGAAAGCATGTAAATGTTCCAGTCGATTCCATTATTTCGAGAAGTATTGAAATATTAAATTCCATTCCAACACTTATTTTAATTCTTTCACTTTCAACATTGGTAAAAGAACCATCGATTATTTATGTAATGGTAATAATCGGACTTACCTCATGGACAGGCATTGCAAGATTCACAAGGGCAGAATTTCTGAAAATAAGAAGTATGGAATATATTGAAGCTGCTCAGGCAATGGGTTTCAAAGAGAAACGTATTATTTTTCGTCACGCACTATTAAACGGTATGGCTCCCTCTATGGTATCTATTGCATTCGGAATTGCAGGCGCAATATTGGTTGAATCCAGTTTGTCATTTCTAGGAATTGGAGTTCCGCATGATATCGTAACGTGGGGAAAATTACTTAGTCAAGGAAAAGAAAATTTCAATGCTTGGTGGCTCATTATTTTCCCCGGTCTATTTATATTTATTACAGTGACCGTTTACAATCTCATTGGTGAAGGATTGCGTGATGCTTTGGACCCAAAATTAAAGCGATAGTGCATTTATACAGATGAATTTATATATTAGAGGACTGATTTTACTCAATAATTCAAAACATCAATTTCATCTCAGTAGTATTAACTTTTTAACTCAATTAAAGATGAAACGAATTTATTCCGTTTTAGGTGTTCTAATTTTTTTATTTTCAATTCAAGCCCATTCTCAAAACAATGATTCCACTGCGGCATTTAAATTGTCTGGTTATGTGGATGCCTACTATGCCCTATATTCTGATTCAGTTGGAAATAATAATTACCAGCAATTTCCAGACATTTGTCCAAAAAGTAATGTATTCGGAATAAATGTTGCGCAGCTAACAGGTCAATATACATCGAAAAGAGCGCGTGCAGTTGCGACGTTTCACTTCGGTGATACTCCAACAAGTGCTTGGTCTCCTGTTTTTAATATTATACAGGAAGCAAATGCTGGTTTACGCATCTGCGATAAATTGTGGTTAGATGCTGGTTTATTTAAAACTCATATCGGAACAGAAGCATTATTGCCGAAAGATAATATCACAAGTTCTCTTGCTGTAATTACTTATTTTGAGCCTTGGTGGCAGGCAGGTGCGAAATTATCTTATACGCCAAATGATAAATTTTTAATTTGTTTACATGTATTGAATGGGTACAATACTTATGTGGATAATAACAAGAAAAAATCATTTGGATTAGCCTTCAATTATTATTTTAATGAAAAGGGAAATATCGGATATTATAATTTGATTGGCGATGAATTTCCTGATGGAACTCCGTCCTCCCATTTAAGGATTTTAAACAATGTTGTTTTTACATATCAATTAACTCCAAAATTTAAAGCAATAATCGGTGCTGATTTTATTACTCAACAACATTCCTACATTGCAGATACGACCAAAACGGCAAATATTTATAGCGGGATTATTTCTTTAAAATTCCAGGCTAAACCCAAATTTGCAATTTATGCTCGAGGCGAAAACTTTACAGATAGCCAAGGAATGTTGACTGGAGTAATTGTGGATTCAAAAAATAAGTTGACGGGATATGTTTTAAATGGTGCAACGCTAGGATTTGAATATAAGCCGATGGATAATGCTTTTGTCAGATTAGAAGCGCGTGATTTAATTATGGATAAAGATCAACTGATTTTCCACAATGCCAATTCAAAAACAAATACAAATAGTAGATTGGAAGCAATGATAAATATCGGCGTTACCTTTTAATACAACACTTACCCATCACAACCGCTTAGGCGGCTATTATTCACCAAAAACCAACCACTAATAACTAACACTATGCCAGCACAATTCGACACAGGTACACTTGGTTTTATGCTTTTAGCAACAAGCCTTGTGATGTTAATGACTCCGGGACTCGCCTTTTTTTATGGTGGACTTGCCGGCAAGCGAAATATTCTTGGTATCATGATGCAGAGTTTTGTATCGATGGGAATTACTACGATCATGTGGTATCTCTGCGGTTACTCTTTATGTTTTAGTGGAGACGCATTAGGTGGTGTAATTGGAAATTTGGATAAAGCATGTTTACAGGGCATCGATTTAAACACGGCCTTTGCAGGAAATCCTAAAATGCCTGAGTTTGTTTTTATCGCTTATCAAATGATGTTTGCGATTATCACTCCAGCCTTGATCACCGGTGCTTTTGTAAATCGTGTTACCTTCAAATCTTATTTGATATTTCTTGTATTGTGGCAATTGTTAGTGTATTATCCTTTCGCGCATATGATATGGGGTGGCGGACTTTTAGCGCAATGGGGTGTATTGGATTTCGCTGGAGGAATTGTTGTACATGCTACAGCTGGCTTTGCCGCTTTAGCTTCGGTTATTTATGTTGGAAAACGAAGAGACAAAATATCGCCACCAAATTCAATTCCTCTTATTGCAATTGGAACTGGTTTATTATGGTTTGGTTGGTATGGATTTAATGCAGGAAGTGCGCTCGATGTAAATTCAGTAACAGGACTTGCATTTTTGAATACAGATGTAGCTGCTTCTTTCGCTGCAATTACATGGTTAATTATTGAATGGAGTCAACAAAGAAAACCAAAATTTGTAGGATTACTAACCGGTGCAGTTGCAGGTCTGGCAACAATCACACCGGCTGCAGGATTTGTAACATTGCCCTCTGCAATATTAATTGGAATTGCTGCTGGCTTGGTTTGTTATTTTGCAGTTCATCTCAAAAACAAAATGGGCTGGGATGATGCATTA
>JBBRYH010000084.1:0-7782 GCA_038237845.1 Bacteroidia bacterium | reverse complement strand
TTATTTTGCAGCTTCAGTTCCACCAAATGCAAAATGCAAACCAACTGTCAAACCAATTGAGCTCATTGGAACATATGACTTCAATATTTGTGTTGGCTGTCCAGCACTGTTGTTCATAGTCTGGTCAACTTTATCAACATATTCAAACTTCTTTTGACTTGTGGTCATATTTCCCAACTGATCAGCTCCGTTAAAGGAAGAGGAAATAACTTCTCCGTTTGTAGGTGCCCAGTTTGCAAAATATCCTGTGATTTCAGCATTAAAAAGCAATTTCTCAGTAATATGAATATTCATTCCAAGGGCAGCAAATGGTGCTATAGAAACTCCACCAGTATATTCTGCTTGCCATACAGTAATGTTAGTCCCTGAAGGATTATTATCAGTTTCATTGTAATTATCAGTAAGTTTATTCATCATACCAATAGTAAATCCACCAAGCATGTAAGGATGTATATCTCCATGTCCGAATCCAACACGCAATGCTGGTGTCAATCGCAAAGATCTTGAAAATACTTCATCAGTAGAATTATCAGCAACATTGCTATTGTTGATATTGTTATCTTCAAACGTATATTTCTTACCCATTAGATAATTTACACCTAACTGAGCACCTATTACTTCATTAAACCAATATCCAAAATAGCCGCCTACATTTAGTCCGCTACCATAAGATCCATGAACATTTTCAGTCGAAAAAGTGTTAGACGGATTATTGTTATTTGAGTTAAATCCGATCACGTTACCATTTGCCGGTACACCATAGCCCACTCCAAATCCCGCAAAGGCTTGAGAATTTACTTGAGTGCATGCAAAAGCTGATAAAGAAGCAAGGATGATAAGTTTTTTCATTTTTATTTTTTTTAGTTTGGGTATTAATAATTTAGGCAAAGATGGGGTTGATTAAATAAAAATCTTTTACACAACAAAGTCTATTTGTTGCAATATTCACACATTCTAAGCCAAAAAAAATCCGCCGAGAATGGCAGATTTTTTTTATTGTGTTTTCGAAGTGATTTTGATCCTTCGAATTCTCTAAATGCACCCCTGCATTTTGTCAGATGAACTTATCTTTGAAATATGTTTCTGACAGGGCAAAGATTGGGAAACAAAAAGTAATATCTATTACATGGGAAATGAATTTTGTTATAGGATTCACACATTGGGTTGGTGTAAACAATGGCAGAGGTAATTGGTAATTGGTAATTTGCAATTGATTTCTAGACAAGAGGTGGTGATTATTGATTGTCATTCAATACAACAACACCTCCGTCGCGCCAAATCCATAGCGCTGATACGATCCATCATGAAAACGGATTCCTTTATAACTTGCAAGAATTCTACGCACTTCACTTTTCAATCGGCCATTCCCTACTCCGTGAATAAAAGTGATGCGTTGAAAATGATTTCCAATCGCTTCATCCAATTCCTTTTGCATGTGCTTTAACTGAATGTCGATCAATTGTGCATTTGTCAGTCCCGACCAATTATCTATCAATTCCTCAATATGCAAATCCACTTCCTTATCTAATTGTTGATTTTTCAAATGAGGAATAGACTTTTTCTCTGAAAACGAAGAACGTTCTTTTGCAATCAACATTCTTTTGATGTCTTCGTTATTAATGAATGGACGTTCCGATTCAGTTGGAATACTTTCTTCGAGAATTTCCAACTCAGCGAGATAAGCTCTTTTCCCTGTAAGTAAATCATCGGTATAAGTAGAATCCTTAAAAAATTTCACACCTTTTAATTTCAATTGGTCTGAAACCGGGTCGCGATGTGCGTATGCATCCCCACTAAAAAAAATCAAATCTGTTTTTACAATTCCCCATTCATCAATTTCCTGTGGCGTGAGCGTATCAATTTTATTTTGTCCACGTGGACGAATTGCACCCGATTGAATGCACATCCATTCGCGGCCATCTTTTAATGAAATTGTAAAATAAATATCATATTCGCTATGATTCATTAATACCAGATCAATTTCACCTGCCGAAGGAAACTGCTGATGCTTTGGAATAAAAGCTAAATAAATTCCATCGGCAAAATTTTGAATTTTGAATTCTGAATTTTCAATGGAGGAAGCCTTACTAAAATTATCCTTTTCAACTGCCTCCTGCCCCTTTTTAACAGCCTCTTCTTTCCTATTATCTGGCTCAACTTGCACCAATTGATTCATAGGATAAGGATATTCAAACCCGTCTTCTACTTCCACCATCACCATACCGTCCGACATAATTTTTGTCACGGTACCCGAACCAACTTCATTTAAAAAACGGACTTTCTCGCCTTTGTGGAATTTCATTTTGTAAAAGTAACGCACTTCTTGAGACTTCAGTAGTACTGATTTACTATAGTGATAATAAATATTAAATGCTCCTTTCAAACCTACGACAATTGCCTTATATCGTTCACATCCGATTAAATTACTTTCTATTATGGAAGATTGGCAGGAAAATTGCTTTTATTTGCAACTAATATAATTATCATTATGAAAAACATATTTGTTCTCTTTGCATTTCTGCCGATTCTTACTTTTGCTCAAACTGTGAATTGGATAAATGATACTGTTTACAAAGATGGTGCACCTTATTGTTTGCTTGTAAAAATATCCGGATCAGAAGCCAATTCAATATATTCCATACGCACGAATTCAAACATGGAAGTTGCAATTGCAAAATTGGATGCAAATAATAGATCTTTTTTTCTAGTCACTTTTCTTGCATCATCAAAAACGGCATCCTTTCCTTATTCAACTTACTTCGGAAATAAAATTTCGATTGCTATTGTTGAAAATGATCTGATTCGATATAACATGATAAATCAGGAGGGTGTAACAAGATTTTGTGCTATATATAATTACAATAATTCAAATAGTACAGGCAACCCAAACGTACCTTATAACGATCAATACATTACAATAGAACGTGATCGACATGGAATGATTTTCGTGATTGGAAATAACATTAAACAGGACAATAAACCAATTGGCACTTGCAAAACTTATTCCGGGCTTGACCAAGGAGAACACTACGAAACATTTTCATATTATCTGAGCAATGGTACGAAATGTGCCGAAGCAACGATTAGTGGAATCGGCTCTACTATATGCACCATAATTACAATGAAGGATAACGCAACTCATGTGATAGAAATACAAAATCGAGCTGCAAGAGAAGATGAAATTGTTAAATGGCTTTCCTTAAATTATTATTTGTAGCCAACTTTTATTGACGAAGTATCTCCTAATTTATTTTTGAATGGTGAATATTCATTCTTCAAAAATCAATAGAAAAAGTTCTTCAGTTAAGAAATTCGCTAGTTACCCCTTCAAAACTTTTTCATAAAGGGCCTCATACAAAGGAAGGATTTTTGATGTGTCAAATTTCTTTGACTGTTCAAATGCATTTGCTTTAAATTGTTGCAAACGTGTTTCATCTGACAAAATATGAATTGCATTCTTTGCCATATCATCAATATCACCAACATTACTCATAAAACCAGTAACACCTTGAACACTTACCTCCGGTTGGCCTCCAGTATTGGTAGAAATAACAGGAACCTTTGAAGCCATTGCTTCCAAGGCAGACAAACCAAAACTTTCAGTTTCTGAAGTAAGAAGAAAAAGATCAGCAACGGACAAAACTTCATTTGGATTTTGAACTTTACCCAATGAAATAATATCATCACAAGTATTTAATTCACGACATAGTTTTTCAATGTTTGGACGCTCTGGTCCATCGCCTACTAAGATGAGTCGCGAAGGAACTACTTTTCTTACTTTATCAAAAACACGTAAAACATCTTCCACCCTTTTTACTTTTCTAAAATTCGAAACGTGCACCAATAATTTTTCTCCATTAGGTGCAAACATTTGTCGGTTACAATCTTTTGAAGCCTGACCATAATCTTCTACATGAATAAAATTCGGAATCACATCAATTTCTCTATTGACAGAAAAATATTTATATGTATCCTCTTTCAGATTCTGAGAGACTGCTGTAACAGCATCTGAATGATTTATAGCAAAAGTAATTACAGGCTCAAAAGATGCATCTCGACCTACAAGGGTAATATCAGTTCCATGTAATGTTGTAATAAATGGCAATCGAATTCCTTTATCTTTTAAAATTTGTTGTGCCATATAGGCAGCAGAAGCATGCGGAATTGCATAATGCACATGCAACAAATCCAACTTTTCATTTATAACAACATCCACCATTCTACTACTCAACACCAATTCATAAGGCTGATAGTCAAATAAAGGATAATCAGAAACAACTACTTCATGATACTTTATATTTTCAGTAAAAGAATTCAAACGCACGGGCTGACTATAAGTAATAAAATGAACTTCATGCCCCTTCTTTGCAAGTGCTTTTCCAAGTTCTGTAGCTACAACACCAGATCCACCGAAAGTGGGATAACAAACGATTCCAATTTTCATATGACAAAGGTAGTTGGAGACAGGAGACGTGAGACTTGAGAAACTAGAAATTTTCAAAAAATATAGATAAATCCTATATGTCCCCATTTGTGGTTTCTGGAACCAATGAATTCCGGACTTATCGAAACTTCATTAAATTCAAGATGAATGTTTTTATAAGCAAAAACAATTCCAACTGAATAGGAAAAAGTTGTTCGATTAATATTTTCGGGTGAAATAATGTAAACACTATTTGTATTGAAAAATCCGCCTTGTAAAGTTGCATCACGCGCTACAAGTTTGCCTTCTCCATGCGCGAAAATCCAGCATTGAAATCGTTTTGAAAATCCGAATGGAACAAAATAGTGATCCATTCTTCCGATTCGAAAGGTAAGTCCAAGTCCGGCATTATTGTAAATAGTACCTGCATTTACAAATCCATCTCCAACTACATCAATATTTTTTTTTCTCGAAATCAAACCCTTTTCCAATTTCAAAGCATAATTGAAATAAATATCATTTTTAATCTGGAATTCCCAACCATGAGGTATTGGATTATTGGTATGTGAATGAATAAATTTCTGTTCTTGATATCCCAAAGCAGCAGGTCCAATTATTCCAAGATCTAAATTCGAAGTAAGTCGAATTTGTTTTTCTGCATTGCAAGAAATTCGATTCACTCCAAGGTAAAGCGTAGCTGCGAAGGGACGATCACCTAAAAGAATACTATCTGATTTAATACTAAGCGGTGTAAAGCCAAGGTTGTTTATTGAAATACCAAATGATTCATCATGTCCATGAACTAAATTCAATAAAATTTTTGAGATTGGATTTTTGCGGAGGCAGGGAAAATTAAATTCAAGGAATGTCCCTCCCGTATAATAATAATCAGTCTGTGTAAAAAGGTCATTTTCGTAAGCAATTTTAAATGACTTTAATAAGGGCACAGAATCTAATTCTTGAGCAGATAGAAAAATCGGAAATGCAAATAAAAGAATTAGGAAGCGACGTAACATGAACACAAAATACGAATAACTGAGAAAAGATATTCATCTAAAAAATCTCCAGCCATTGGCAAGTAAAAGGTAAGGCATAAGTCCACCGTGGGTTAACAAAGGATTGGCAATTTCTTATTATCTTTCCTCAAATAAAAAAATCAATCATGGACCCAAAAGCAAATGCACTTAATTGGTTTGAAATCGGAGTAAGTGACTTTGAACGAGCAAAAAAATTTTACGAATCGGTTTTCGGAATTGAAATGCCAGTGATGGATTTCGGTCCAGTAAAAATGGGCATGTTCCCTTCTGAACCCAACAATGGAAAAGTAGGTGGCGCAATTTGCAAAAGCGAATTTCACAAAACTGGAGCTGGTGGAGGATTAATTTACCTTAATGGAAATCCAGATCTAGCAATTGCATTAAGTAAAGTAGAAGCTGCCGGCGGAAAAGTCCTTATGCCAAAACAATCCATTGGAGAATTTGGTTTTTCTGCAGTGATGTTGGATACTGAAGGAAATGCTGTGGCTTTGCATTCTAATAAGTAGTTATTGGTTATTAGTTATTGGTGATTAGTTATTGGTGATTAGTTATTGGTGATTAGTTATTGGTGATTAGTTATTGGTGATTAGTTATTGGTTGATAGTGAATGGTGAATGGTGGATAGTGAATAGAATTTAGAAGTGTGGTTCGAAAGGGCTGCACTTTTTTTATTAGAAGATATTTACTTAGGAACTTGGATTAGTTGAAATACAAAATAATCGAAAGGTTAAAAGGGTTATTAAAAAATCATATTTTATGAAATTAAAACTTGAAGAAAATTTAGGCTGATTAAATGTGTAAACGCTGATGAAAACTACAGGAAGTAACAGAAGTAACTTGACTTTTAAAATTTTAATTCTTCTTCTTTAATTCTTGAGTAATAAGATACATTAACTCTCCACGAATGCCGAGTTTCGCCAACTTATTGTGTTCTGCATCAGGATAAACTCGATTAGATAAAAACACAAAAACCATTCCTGTTTCGGGGTCGGCCCAAGCTTGTGTTCCTGTAAATCCTTGATGACCATAACTTGTAACGGAAATGCTATCGCAAGCAGGATTTGGTTTTTTGGGATTAGTTTCCGGTTTGTCAAAACCAATTCCACGACGATTTCCATTTTTAGGAAATTGAACTGAAGTAAATTCGCTTACTGTTGTACTTGCGAAATAGCGTTTCCCACCATAAGAACCACCGTTCATATACAATTGCATCATTACTCCAACATCATTTGCATTACTGAAAACACCAGCATGACCTCCTATTCCACCCAACATGGCTGCACCTTGATCATGCACATCACCTTGCAATTGCTGATGACGGAATTTTAAATCGTTTTCAGTTGGAGCACATTGTTGAGCAGGAAATCTTAATCGCGGTTGATATCCCATGGTTGTTAATCCTAGTGGACTGTAGAAATTTTTCATCACAAAATCACTCAACAAAACATGGGAATTATTTTCTATGATTTTTTTGAGGTAATAATATCCCAAATCACTATAGAGAAATTTCTTTTCATTACTCACCGGACTTTCATTGATGGCTTTATAAATTGTGTCTTTGTATGATTTAATTATAAACAAGGAAGGCGCAACATAGGTTGGAAAAGAATCACTGAAATAGCGTCGATATAGATTTTTATTTAGTGATCCGTCTTTGTCAACTGTTTTTAAATAAAAAGGAATCCATGCCTGCAAGCCAGCTTGATGAGCCATCATCTCCCTAATAATTATGTCTTGTTTATTAGTTCCAGTTAATTCTGGAAGATAAGTGGAAAGTTTTTCGTCAACATTTAAAACTTTTTCATCCGACATTTTCATTACGCTGGGAACCGTTGCCATAATCTTTGTAACGGAAGCAATGTCGTACAAATCTGTATTTTTTACGACATGTTCATTTTCATAAGTGAAATAACCATATGACTTCTGATAAATAACCTTCCCATCTTTCGCAATGAAAACTTGACATCCAGGATATGCCTTCTGTTTTATCCCATCTTGCACAATTGAATCAATTCTATCTAAAACTTTTCTACTGAAATTAATTTCCTCCGGCATTGTGTATTTAAATCTTGATGCTACAGTTGAAATTCCAGTACCAGATTTCCAAAAAGTTGTACTTACGGGCAATTTACCTGAAGCCGAAATTCCTCCAAATAAAAGTTGGGCAGAAATATCTTCCAAATAGGGTTGTTCTTCATAAGACATGACCACCGCGTCACAGTTCTGAATTCCTGGAATTCCATTTAGGCAATAAGCGGGTCCGAAAACATCTAATACAATTTTCTTCCCCATTTTCTGGAGTGTATCAATCAATTTTAAATC
>JBBRYH010000083.1:0-8839 GCA_038237845.1 Bacteroidia bacterium | reverse complement strand
GACAAAATGTATTTTATGTTTAATGACAATCCAAAGAATCTTAAAAATAAAGATCCAGAATTACAGAAATACAGATATATGAACAATCCTAAAAAATCTGTTGCTGTATTAGTAACCATGGATAGTAATGGAAATCAGGAACGGCAGGCCATGTTTAATAATAATGATTTAAAAATTATTCTCCGGCCGAAATTATTTATGCAGGTAAATGAGCATCGTATGATTTTATATGGAGAAAAAGGAAGTAATTATAAGCTGGCCGATGTAAAAATTCAGTAACAAGGTCCTTCGGTAATTGCAGTATATATGGATAAAAATCTGTCTAATTTAAACCGCAATTACTGTATTTACCTTAATTCCCTTAGTTACCTTTGTATGCCGTATGCCGAACATTAAAGAAATCAAGTCGCCCGTTGCTGCCGAAATGGAAATTTTCGAGCAGAAGTTTCGGACTTCTATGAAAAGTTCTGTACCGCTGCTGGATAAAATCACACAGTATATTGTAAAAAGAAAAGGGAAGCAACTTCGTCCGATGTTTGTTTTTCTTTCCGCTAAAGTTTGTGGAGAGGTGAATGATTCCACTTATCGCGCAGCAGCCTTAATTGAATTATTGCATACCGCAACACTTGTTCATGATGATGTAGTGGATGATTCCAATATGCGAAGAGGATTTTTTTCTGTTAATGCTCTATGGAAAAATAAAATTGCAGTATTGGTAGGTGACTATTTATTATCAAGCGGACTTTTACTTTCTATTAATAATGGAGATTTTCATTTATTAAAAATTGTTTCTGAAGCTGTTCGAGAAATGTCAGAAGGGGAATTATTGCAAATTGAAAAAGCTCGTCGACTTGATATTGCGGAACCTGTTTATTTCGAAATCATCCGTCAAAAAACTGCTTCATTAATTGCTTCTTGTTGTACAAGTGGTGCCGCGAGTGTAACGAATGACGAAACGATTCAGAAGCGCATGCATGAATTTGGCGAACTTACAGGAATTGCATTTCAATTAAAAGATGATTTGTTTGATTATGGATCAGCACAAGATATTGGTAAACCAACAGGCATTGATATCAAAGAAAAGAAAATGACTTTGCCTTTAATCTTTGCACTTAACAATGCCAGCAAATCTGAAAAAAGGAGAATAATAAATCTGGTAAAACATCATAATGAAGAACCAGACAAAGTTCAAGATGTAATTGCTTTTGTTCATGCTTCAGGTGGCATCGCATATGCAAGAGAGAAAATGTATGAATACAGAAAAAAAGCCCTTGACCTTTTAGCTACATTTCCTGAGAGTCCTTCCAGAACTTCACTACACGACCTCGTTATCTACACAACCGAAAGAGAAAAATGAAAAAAATAATTTTTTATATTCTTCCATTCCTCCTAATCTCTGGATTTTTATTTGGTCAAGATCATTATCAGAAATATTCTTATCCCGATGGAAAAATTCAAGGGGAAGGAATGCTGAATGCTGAAAATAAAACAAACGGTGACTGGACTTTTTATCATCAGAATGGAATGAAAAAGTCAAATGGCCGATATGCAAATGGAAAAGCTTTTGGGTGTTGGTTTTTTTGGAACGAAGAAGGTAAACTAACCAGTTACGGTTATTACAAACAGGATCGACTGGATAGTGTTTGGTTTTTCTTTTTTCCCAACGGAGGGATTGAAAAAATTGCGCATTTTAAAAATGATACACTAGATGGCAAATGGGTGGAATATTGGGGCGATACAATTCGTAAAGAGGCTGGGATTTATCAAATGGGTGTAAAAAATGGACGATGGATTCGATGGTATTCAAATGGACAATTAGATCAGGCTGTCGATTACAAAAAGGATATTGTGGATGGAACATTTACACATTGGTATGACAATGGACAATTAGAAAGTTCAGGAAAAATTCTGAAGGGGCAAGCTGAAGGACCTTGGATTTTTTATGACGTACCAGGGAATAAATTAACTGAAGGAAGCTATGTAGGTGGGCGCTACGATGGCAAATGGACCCAATATCAGCCCGGCGGTAAGGTGGGATCGACCGGTTATTATAAACAAGGTGTAAAAGTCAAAAAGTGGAAGTACTTTGGTGAGGACGGTAAGTTAATCCGTACAGAAGAATATAAAGACGCTAAAAAAATCAAAGAAGTTATTTATGGCTAAGATATTTTTACTCCCACTTTTTTTAAGTTTGTTTTTCATTTCATGCGGTACATCTACTACTGACAAAACAAATGCTGATACTTCTGCTGGTGCAAAGCAAGGTCTTTCGGTAACCGCACCACAAGAACACAAACCTCATGGTGTAAATGATACCATTTTTAACGGGCCCTTTATTGATCGTTACGACAATGGTGTAATTTATATGCGCGGAGATGTTTCTGGAGGTTTGCGTAACGGTGAATGGATTACATTTTATAAATCAGGGAAAGAGTGGAGTCGTGGAATTTATAAAAACGGTTTACGTGAAGGTCATGGAGTTTCGTATTATGAAAACGGACAAAAAAGTTCGGAGGGAGAATACAAGAAAGACAACATGACTGGAAAATGGAAATTTTGGAATGCCGAGGGAAAAATGGTGGAGAAAGATTTTGGGGATAAATAATTTTTTTGTAGACTATTTTTCTGTATTTCTAATTTACCTAAATAACTCTTTCATTCGAAATTGTGATTATTCAAAACAAAGCCCGATATAATTTAAACCACTTTGTTTCTACATCCTGTATTCTCACAGGAATCCTTTTGTTTATATATGTGACGCTACGTGCTTATCGAATTCCGATAACACATGATGAAGCACTTTCGTGGAATCATTTTGTTCCATATCATGTCATGGAAATAATTTCCTATAACACAGACTCGAATGGAATGCCTAACAACCATATTCTAAATACACTTTTGATGAAGTTATTTTGTTGGATTTTTGGGCCAAATGACTTTACAATAAGAATACCTAATCTTTTAGGATATTTAATTTATTTAATTTATTCCTATAAAACTATCAAATTTTTAAGGAGTCCAGTTTTGCAAATTACAGGATTTCTATTGTTGAATTTAAATCTTTACTTACTAGAATTTTTTGGAATAGGAAGAGGTTACGGATTAGCAAATGGACTTTTGTTAGCTTCCATTTATTATTTCTTGTGTTGGCAAGCCATGCGAAACAATAAATATTTATGGCAGACATTGATTCTTTGTAGTCTTGCTGTTCTTTCAAACTTCTCCCTATTTCAATATTATCTTTCTTTGATATTTGTAATCAACTATACCTTTATTACAAGCAATTATAATTCTTCAGGAACCACATTTAAAGGATTAATTAGAAAAAATAATATTCCAATTATTAATACAATAATTCTTTTCATTATACTATTTGAGCCTTTTAGAAAAATTCTCCAATGGCATGAAACTTATGGAGGAAAAGACGGGTTTTGGGCAGACACTGTAAAAGGAATCGTTGGAGTTTTTTGCTACAACCAATCTTATGGAAATTTTTTGTTTGCTATCCTCAATGTTTTTGCAATAATTGCTGTTTTGTTTGTTCTTTTTACAATGATCAAGAACCTTTACAATAAAGTTTTTTCAGCGAAATCAATCGTTTTTAGTTTGCTATTGTTTCTTCCTGCATTGGCGCACATACTTGATCATCAATTATTGGAGATTGAGTTTTTAGTGCCACGAGCTGGACAGTATTTTTATGTATTGTTTATTCTTGCCTTCGTTTTTGCATTGGATTGTTGGTGTCATAAAATCGTGAACCTCGTAAATGCAACTCTTACAATAGCCGCTTCAATACATTTTATTATTGCAATGAATACTAATGTTTCGATCGAATGGCCATATGATGCCGGAAATAAAAGTCTAATGAGTTATCTTGATTCCATACACCAAAATGAAAAAAACAAAAAGATAAATGTAGGAATCACTTGGATATTCGAACCTGGATTAAATTTTTATCGCGAAACAGGAAAAAGAGAATGGCTTACAAAATTTACAAGGGAAGGTGTACAAGAAAAAGAATATGATATTTACTACGTTCTTTCTAACGATACAAGTTTACTAAAAGAAAAAGAAAAAGTAGTTTTAAGAAAATTCCCATTAAGTGATTCTTATATTATGAAATAGAACCATTGATTTCCTTTCAATTAATAATTAATATCAAAAACGAACCTGCTCCTATGTACTTCTATTAGAAGCCAAACAAAGCTCAAATCCAAATTTTATTCGTAGTAAACATCAAATTTCCTAAGATCGCAGAATTCTTTATCATAGGCTTGCCGAAATACTGTTAGAAAACGGATTAACCCATTGATTTTCACCAATCTGAGTTCTCAACACTTCTATACATAATTGTACAAAATTGTAAGGGTCTTTCGTAACTTCGATTCCCTCCGAAGGAGTCCTTCGGAACTCTAAAATGATCCCAAAAGAAACTGTCGACCGTATTTTTGACACTGCCCGTATTGACGAAGTGGTGGGAGAATTTGTGTCGCTGAAAAAACGCGGATCAAGTATGATTGGACTATGTCCATTTCATAACGAGAAGACTCCTTCGTTTAATGTTTCACCAGCGCGCGGAATTTATAAATGTTTCGGGTGTGGAAAAGGTGGCAACTCTGTGAATTTTATCATGGAGCATGAACACATTACGTTTCCGGAATCGTTGAAGTGGTTGGCGAAAAAATACAATATTGAAATTCAAGAAGAAGAAGTTTCTTCAGAGCAACAAGCGAAAGATAATGAGCGGGAGAGTTTATTTTTGGTTTCTGCTTTTGCTGCAAAACATTTTACAAAAAATCTGCACGAGACCGAAGAAGGAAAAGCTATTGCACTTTCTTATTTTCAAGAACGAGGAATGCGTCCTGATATTATTGAAAAATTTCAATTGGGATATTCGCCGGATGTTTGGAGAGATCTTACCGATGCAGCTGTCGCAGCAGGATATAAATTAGAATACTTAGTAAAGGCCGGACTCGTTATCCAAAACGAAGAAGACAAAGAAAAATATTTTGACCGTTTCAAAGGTCGGGTAATGTTTCCTGTGCATAATGCAAGTGGAAGAATTATTGCATTTGGAGGCCGAACACTTAAGACCGATAAAAAGGTTGCAAAATATATCAACTCTCCAGAAACAGAAATTTATCACAAGAGTAATGTATTGTATGGTTTGTTCTTTGCAAAGAAACAAATCATTGCAGAAGATGTTTGTTATTTAGTAGAAGGTTATACCGATGTCACTTCCATGCATCAAGCAGGAATTGAAAACGTGGTTGCCTCATCTGGAACATCACTTACTGTCGAACAGATTCGTTTAATTCGGCGTTACACAAATAACATTACCATTCTTTACGACGGAGATCCTGCAGGTATAAAAGCGAGTTTCCGTGGAATTGATTTGATTCTCGAAGAGGGAATGAATGTGCGTGTTTTGTTGTTTCCAGATAATGACGATCCCGATTCTTACAGCAAAAAAGTTTCGAGTGAAATGTTAAAACAATTCATTCGTGAGAACACAAAAGATTTTATTCGTTTTAAAACCGAATTACTTTCTGCGGATGTAGGAAATGATCCTATTAAAAAAGCGGGACTGATACGTGATATTGTAGAAAGTATTGCATTGATTCCAGATGCAATTACCCGAAGCGTTTTCGTAAAAGATTGTTCTCGTATTCTTGATATTGAAGAACAAACATTACTGAATGAATTAAATAAATTCAGAAGAACAAATTTTGGAAAGAAACAAACAGATGCTGCAAAACAAAAAGCCGCATCACAATTTTCAGAAGGATTTGTTGAAGACATTGCTGCAAAGCCGGAAGAAAAAGTTTCACTGGATCAGCAAACCGGAACGGAATATCAGGAGCGAGAAATTATTCGACTATTACTTTTATATGGATTAAATCCTGTGATGGCTGCGACAGAAGATGAAGAAGGTAAGCCCACAGAAATAGAAGTTACTTTTGCGGATTTTTTATTGAATGAATTGGAACACGATTCAAAATTCGAAAGTGCAATTTATCAGAAGATCATTGATGAATTTAAACAGCATGGGGAAAAAGGTGTTATTCCTGATTTAAATTATTTCGTGAATTATCCTGCAAGTGAAATTTCAATGGCAGCGATTGATCTTGTTACCATTCCATATCAGTTATCCGATTGGGAAAAACATGCGATTTATGTTACCACTGAAAACATGGTTTTAAAAACGGCCGCAACACATGCAACCAATTCTTTTAAATTGAGAAGTATTGAATTGATGGTGGCAGAGAGTCGAAAAGAAATCCGGGAATTGGAAGACAAGAAAGAATTCGAAAATATGATGATCGTATTGGCGAAATTAAAAGCTTTGGAAGATGCGAAGAAACATTTTTCTGCATTGCTGGGGCGCGTGGTGATTCGATAAAAACAAAAGCCGAAAGAAAATCACCTTAAATAACTTAATTTTCCAAAATCCTATTTCACCGCAAAGGCGCTAAGGTCGCTAAGGTTCGCAAGGTTCCATTTTGTTTACTCTTCGCATTATTCCTTGTTTCATTAATGGAACATTAAAATTTAAAAGAAAACCTAATCTTTTATCAGCGAGCTTTAGATATGATATAAGTTGGGCTTCGAATACAGGATTCATTTGTTCAACGGCCTTAAGTTCCAAAATAATTTCCCGTTCAACCAGTATATCAATAGAAAATGATTTATTCAATTCAAATCCTTTATAATTCAACAGAAGCTCCACTTGAGCGGCCGCTTTAATTCCTCTTAATTCAAACTCCTTCATCAAACAATGTTCATATATTTTTTCCAATAATCCGGGGCCCATTCGTTTATGAACTTCAATACATGCACTAACAATTACCGATGATAATCTATTTAATTCCTCAGAAGTCATAAATTTTATTTTTCCTTGCGAAGCCTAGCGTCCTTAGCGACTTTGCGGTTAAAAACTCCAACAAAATAATTCCTCTCTAATTCCTAATATCCTTCACCCCCATTTGCAGACTCACTTTCCCGTTATATTCATTCTCCTCAATCGTATAACAAACATTCACTTCATTTTTATTCGCTATCGCAGAAAGCATATTGCTGAAACCAAAAGCAATCGCAGGAAAAATTCGATCTGGATTGGATGGATTAATTAAATCCATTTTTAAATGCCGCTCCCCTACTACTCTTGCCCATCCACGATCACAAACATTCTTTGTTAGAAAAACTGGATTCATATTTCCAGGACCAAACGGACCGAATTGTTTTAACACATTGAAAAACTTCCAGTCAATTTGCTCGAATGGAATTTCCATATCAATTTCTATTTCAGGAATTTGTTGTTCTTCTGTAATACGCGATGAAACTTCCTTTTCAAATTTCAGAATGAAGGCTTCTACATTTTCCGGCTCCATCGTTAATCCTGCTGCATATTTATGTCCACCGAATTGTATTAACAAATCACTACACGCATCAATTGCTTCATACACGTCAAAATCTTTTACAGAACGCGCAGAACCCGTCACCTTTCCGTTGGATTCTGTCAATACAATTGTAGGTCTGTAATATTTTTCAATTAATCGAGACGCAACAATTCCAACAACGCCTTTGTGCCAGCCTTTATCAAAAACAACTGTCGATTTTCTTTTTTGCATTACGGACGAAGTCTGCATCATTTCCATCGCCTGTTCAGTGATTGTTTTATCTAAGTCGCGACGATCTGTATTGTTTTTATTGACTAGCTCCGCTGCAGCGTTTGCCGTTTCTTCATCAAGAGAAGTCAGTAATTCAACGGCTAATTTTCCATGTTCAATTCTTCCTGCTGCATTAATACGTGGAGCAAAAATAAAAACCACATCCGAAATGGAAATACTTCGTTTCAATTTTGCCATTTGCAACATCGCTTTGAAACCTGGACGAGGATCTTCATTGATACGTTTCATTCCGAAAGTCGCTAACACACGATTTTCACCTGTAAGCGGAACAATATCCGCTGCAATAGCAACTGCCACTAAATCCAAAAGATTTTCTAGATTCTCAATTCCCACATTTCTTTTCTGTGCAATTGCTTGCGCTAATTTGAATCCGATTCCACAACCACATAGTTCTTCATAAGGATAATTACAGTCATCACGTTTAGGGTCGAGCACAGCAATTGCCTTTGGCAAAATATTTCCTGGCCGATGGTGATCACAAATAATAAAATCAATTCCCTTTTCTTGGGCATAAGCTACTTTATCATTTGCTTTGATACCACAATCAAGCGCAACAATCAAAGTATAGTTTTCGGTTTTAGCAAAGTCAATTCCCATAAACGAAATGCCATAACCCTCAGCGTAGCGATCAGGAATATAAAATCCGCAGTTCGCATCAAGCGATTTCAGATAAGTATAAAAAAGTGCGACAGCGGTGGTTCCATCGACATCGTAATCACCATAAACAAGAATTTTTTCGCCTTTAGAAATTGCGGATTCAATACGTTGAACGGCTTTATCCATGTCTTTCATAAGAAAAGGATCGTGCAGATCTTCAAGTGTCGGTCGGAAAAAATGCTTTGCTTCGTCGAAAGAAGAAATGCCTCGTTGCAATAATAGCGTTGCTATAATTTCATTTCCGTTTAATTGTTTAGCTAAAACTTCAACGGACTTTTTTTCTGGAAGACCTTTCATTCTCCAGCGATTCTCGGGACGTTTGTAGCTTTCTATTGGGTTCATTACATTTTTTGACTTTACTGTGGCTTGCATATATGTTTAGATTACGAATTTACTATTTGTTCCCTTGTGTTCTCGTCTTCGCTCGAACAAACGGGAACTGGATTCATTGCTTCGCTCGAACAAACGGGAACTGGATTCATTGCTTCGCT
>JBBRYH010000082.1:0-8858 GCA_038237845.1 Bacteroidia bacterium | reverse complement strand
GACATTCTATCCTCCCGATCGCTATCGGGAGAACTACGGTGCCAATATTTATTCTCTTCTGACATTCTATCCTCCCGATCGCTATCGGGAGAACTACGGTGCCAATATTTATTCTCTTCTGACATTCTATCCTCCCGATCGCTATCGGGAGAACTACGGTGCCAATAATCAATGTTATCGCATTAAGCGCGCAAAGATACGAAGCGGGAACAACAAATAGCCTCTACAACACAATAAACAAGCGTATTCCGAGTTATAATCCCGCAACAATTCATTAAATTTGTTCATATGCGCTGCGGTAAGTTCAATCTCATTTTTTCAAGTCTTTTCCTCGTCCTGACATTTGCACTTGCGAATAATGGAAACGCACAAAATCTGCCGATAGGCGGATGGCGAATGCATTTGCCATATCAGAATTGTAAATATGTTACCGGTTCAAACGCTACCATCTGGGCCGCAACCGACAAAGGTCTTTTTAGTCTTCATAAAGCCGATAATTCATTAGAGCGAATTACAAAAATTGACGGACTCAGCGATTTGAGCATTACAGCAATTTGTTATAATGAAGCAAATGATGTGTTAATGGTTGGTTACATCAATGGAAACATTGATATCATACAAGGAAAAACAATTACTAATCTCCCCGATATTAAACGAGCTCAGATTATCGGAAACAAAGCCATCAACAATTTTTATTTTGTTGGAAATGTAGTTTACCTATCCACCGGATTTGGTATTGTCGTAATTGATACAGATCGAAAGGAAGTAAGTGATACTTATCTTATCGGAACAAATGGAGGATACTTAAATATTCATGACATCACCACAGATGCAACTACAATTTATGCTGCAACAGCAAGTGGAATATATTATGCTCCGATTAATGATCCTTACCTATCTAATTTTGTTACCTGGTCGAAATTCACAAATCTTCCATCAAGCAATTCAAATAGTAGTTTCTTAACTATCACCATGTATCAGGGTTATTTAATTGCTTGCCACAATTCCGGAAGTTTCAATTCTGACGTTGTCTATTATTACGATTTTAATAATGTAATATGGGATACTTTACCGGGCTTTGGTGCGTGTAATGTTCATGATTTATTTGTTGCAAACAATTTGCTTTATCTATCCAATATTTATAATGTTTTTTTTATGGATCCAACATTGACAGATCCGAATACTGTAAGCCAATTCTATTATCCGTATAATATTATTACAGGAGCATCAACACCCTCAACACCAGAGCAGGTTTTTGTAGATCAATCGAATACCCTTTGGTTCGCAGATAACACTTATGGTCTTGTAAAAATGTCGTCTAGTGGACAAGGTGCATCCTATTATCCTAACGGCCCAATTTCCACAGATTCTTATGTTATGGCGCAGTCAGATGGAAATCTTTTGGTTGTGCCCGGCGGACATGATGATGCCTGGAATAATGTTTTAAATACTTCAGGCTTTTCCACTTTAACGCAAGGTACATGGACTAATTTTAATAAGATTGCGATACCAGCAGTAGATACTAATTACGATTTATTAGCTGCGGCAATTGATCCGGCCGATCCGAAACATTATTGGATGGGATCTTGGGGAAAAGGATTGATGGAAATAAGAAATGGCGCTTGTGTTAACACCTATGATAATTTTAATAGTCCGCTACAATCAAAAGTAGAATATCAATGGTGTGGTATAGGCGGATTGAATTACGACACGCTTGGAAATTTATGGATTGTTAATTCACATGCATTAACGTGTTTAGATGTTTATAAAACAAATGGAACCTGGCAAACTTTTGATTTTACAGGATTGATTCCAATTGGAACAACAGTGAGTGAAGTGCTCATTACACAAAGTGGACAAAAATGGATGATTCTTCCTCGAGGCGGTGGAATGTTAGTGTTTGATGATAATGGAACGCTTAGTAATACTTCAGACGACCATAAAAAACGATTGGGATTTACTGCAGGTGTAGGCAACATTCCGGGGACAGATGTTTATTGCATGGCAGAAGATGCTGACGGAGAAATCTGGATTGGAACAGATAAAGGAATTGGTGTTTTTTATTGTGCGGATAATATTTTCTCATCAGGTGGATGCGATGCACAACAAATTTTGATCACACAAGATACTTACGTGCAAATTCTTTTGGAAACGCAAACCGTTACAGCAATTGCTGTAGATGGTGCAAATCGTAAATGGATTGGAACTGAAGGAGGCGGAGTATTCTTGATGTCAGCAGACGGACAAACGGAATTGGAGCATTTTACCGCAGCAAATTCTCCTTTGTTGTCAGATAATATAACCAGCTTAACGATTGATCAGGCTTCTGGCGAAGTTTTCTTTGGAACTTCAAACGGAATAGTTTCTTATATGGGAGAAGCGAATGAAGGAAAAGATCAAATGGGAGAAGTATATGCTTATCCAAATCCTGTATCACATGAATATACAGGACCAATTGCAATTACCGGCCTGGTTAAAAATGCGGATGTAAAAATTACAGACGTACGAGGAGATGTAGTTTTCAAAACTACAGCACTTGGAGGAAGAGCAATTTGGGATGGAAATAATTTTCAAGGGCAGCGTGCAGCTTCTGGAGTTTATATGGTTTTCATTAGCAATGATGATGGAACGCAAACAGCGGTTACAAAAATCCTTTTGATAAACTAACGTAAAAGTTTTTGTACGAATTACGAATCCAGGTTATTCGATTTCTAATTCGTAGACTATATTAACTCGCTAATCCTGATGCTTACCAACACAAGAGGAATTGTTTTTCACACTGTTCCTTATTCGGATAGTAGGATCATTGCAAAAATTTACACTGAACATTCGGGCGTTGAATCTTTCATCATTACCATTTCAAGAAGTAAACGAGGAAAGATTAAAAACAATTTACTTCAGCCCTTAACTCAACTTGATCTTGTGGTAGATTATAGGGGTAAAGGAGGCTTGCAAACCGTCCGGGAACTTTCTTGTGGTATTCCGTATCAACATTTACAGGAAGACATTATTAAAACCAGCATAGCTCTTTTTCTCGCGGAGGTTTTATACAAATCAGTAAAAGAGGAAGAAGTGAATGAACAATTGTATTCATTCATGGCAAACTCTCTTCACATTTTAGATTTACAGGAAGAGGGCGTAGCCAATTTTCATCTTGTTTTTTTATTACAGCTCACTAAATATTTAGGATTTCATCCGCAACCAAATTCCTCCGGTGAAAAAAGTATTTTCGATTTGCGTGATGGCGTTTTCCGAGATAGGTTTCCTGACCATCTACATTATCTTGATGCTTCTGAAGCAAGAATGTTGGAAAAACTGTTAGCACTTTCCTATTCCGACATGGAGTTTTTTCCACTCTCCGGTGAAACGCGTCGCATCATGGTGAAGCATATTTTACGCTATTACGATTTGCATTTGCATAATATGCACGAAGTAAAATCGCACGAAGTGTTGGAAGTGGTGTTGAGCTAACCTTGCCGGTTCTCGACTACGCTCGAACAAACGGCAAGGGCAATCGCTTACAATATTATTTTTTATTTACGTGTACAACATAGCGGAATCCAATTGTGCAATGTTGTTCTGTAGGATCAACAAATCTTTTTGGAGAAATTCCGGCCTCATTTCTGCCAGAGCCGGGCTTGCCACCGAAACGTTCGTCATACCAATTTGCTCCACGAACAAGTCGACCTTTTTCCGAATTGCCCTTATCAAACATTATTTCAATTTGTTTTGCAAGTTTATTGCTTTCGGTTGGGTTTTGATCAAAGGTCAGTAAGTGTCGAATAAAAAATGGTTTCCAATTCTCAGCATACGATTCCATCAACCACTCAGAAACATTTCCATCCATCCATGCAATTCCGCAGGGATCAACATGATAAACTCCCGAAATATTTTTCGAATTTTTATTTAAAGAAGGATTTGTCGGTCCTGTTTCAAAAAATCCATCACTGCTATAATCTCCCTTGTAATATTGGTCTTCGGTAAATAAATTTTTCAGATAATTTGTTCGATTGTATTGGTCATGAATAGAATCTTTGGCGCTAGAAGATTCGATGCCAAGATCAGTCAGCCAATTATTACTACTCTCAAATTTTGGACGAAAGGAGGTTTTATGATCTTTAATTGTCATCGTAGAAGCAAGCTCCCATTCAATTTCGCTCGGAAGCGCATATTCAATTTCATAAGGAATATGATCACTATCAAGTTGTATTTGATGCATATGTGATTTCCAATCTAGAAACGCAAGTGCTTGAAACCAGCTTACTCCAACCACTGGATAGTTGTCATATGCGGGATGCCAGAAATACATATTTGTCATGGGCTCATTGTAAGCAAAAGGAAAATCATTTACCCATGAAAGTGTATCGGGATACACAAAAAGCGAATCGGAGGACATGGTTAAAAGAGCTTCGGCATTCTTACGAAAGAAAGTGTAGGTAAATGCGGCTTGAAAGTCTTTCGTTGGAATTGACTTTTTGCTCAAACGAAATTTCCGTCCTTGCGCGTTTGTTTCGACATTCGCAACATCATTCGGATTTGAGATAAAAATAGTATCCGTTCTCATTTCCCAAATTTGTTTTTCGGAAAATCCATTTGATGCTCGAACCCAATTTAAAAACACTCGGTATTCTTTATTGGTAACTTCATACTTCGAAAAATAAAATGGTTCTAATGCAAGTCGAATCGCTTTTGAAGGAAGCGTTTTTAAAACTAGGCTCGTATTTATTTTTATTTTGTTTCCTGTATTAAATTTTGTTTTTTCTACAAATGCATTTGAGATTGTATCGGAATAATAAAGAATTCCTCCTGGAAGTTGCCAATCATAATTTGGATGCTGCGCAATATATTCTCCAAAATTAATATAGACAAAATCTGTCATTCCCTTTTTAAAAGGCGCGCCCGAATAATATTCAGCATTCAAGGTTGATTGCTGGGTACGGAACATTTCACCTCCTGTATAAACTGTATCAATTTCAAATTCATGAGGAATCTTTTGATAATTTTCAGGAGAAGGAACTGCCGAAAACTTTGGATTATAATTTTGATTTTGTTTAGAATGAGGAGTTGTGGTGGTTAGAAATAAAAAGGAGTTTTCCATGTTCGGCAGAAAACCAAAATACCGATGTGAAGATGGAGTTGCTAGCCCTAGTATAGGAATGCATCCAAAGAATATTAACGTAAGCGATAAAAGCCCGATCCCGAAATTATTAATAGGCAGTGCGTGTTTTTTGCGGAATAAGGTTTTAGTATTCATTCTTACGATTTATTAGAAATGGAGGATGCGCAGATCAAATAATCCTTAATTAATTCAGAAGCAACCTCGTGCTGTTAAAACCGAAAAAGAAATATTTTATTGTAAAAAATCAATGAAATAGCACATTTGCATTATTCAATTTGAGTTCTTGAAATTACATTTAACGCCCCTTTGTATTACTACGATCATCCACAAAAGGACTCTTCCGGAATACATAAGGTAACATATCCACAGAAGGATTAACAGAAACCGTAATGGATTCCACCTCTCCATCTTTAATGACAAATGGAAATATATTAATTCCCCACATGGAATTATTGAAGGTGCAGAGAAAACGATTATTTCCAATGTATTCCAACTTGCCAAACATAGCAGCATGGTGTTCGAATGTTGCAGCCAGCTTTCCGCCATCCGTGCTTATCATCATATTACCATAAACAGGATTCGAATAAAGTCCTGCGAAATGCACAGCTGAAAGAGGTAAAGAAATTTTTAACGCTGCACTATCTTGGTAAATTTTATTTTGAGCCTCTTCAGCTAAATTATTCTTATTCATTCGCGCAACAGAAAGTGCAGAATAGTTTTTATAAGGAAGATTCATATATGCATCAATGATTTGTTTTCGTAAATCACTATACAAACTACAATGATCGCTATTGACAAGAATTGTAATTCCAAGATTTAATTCAGGAATGAAACAAACCGTTGAAAGAAATCCATCAGCTCCACCATCATGATAAAAAACCTGCTGCCCATTATAATCATAGGTAAACCAACCTAAACAATATGCATTAAAATGTGTGAGATTCGAGGTTCTCCCTTCAATGATGGTTTGTGGTTTTCTGGTTTCTTTTAAAACGGAAAAAGGTACAATTTCTTTTCCGTTATATCTTCCGCTATCAAGTTGCATTAAAAGCCAATGGGAAAGATCCTTTACACATGAATTTATAGAACCTGCCGGACCAAGATTGTCGATGTTATCATAGTTAAATGAAAGTAGTCTTCCTTGATACCAAGTATGTGGTTTGCAAGCATTCTTATCGGTAGAAATGGCAGCAAAAGTTGTAGACGTTCTGCTCATTTGTAAAGGATTAAAAAATGTTGTTTTAACAAAGGAATCCCAAGTTTGATTAGTGGCCTTAGAAATAATTTCCCCTGCTGTTAAAAACGCAGCATTACAATATCCATACTTTGCACGAAAACCGAAAACGGGTTTATTCATTTCCATTTTTGCAATGACTTCTTGTCGCGACAAATTAGAATTCCAATTCAGAAAATCGCCCTCAAAAGTTTGCATTCCAATTCTATGACATAGCAAATCGCGTATCGTAACATGATGCGTTGCGTAATTGTCGTACAATCGAAATCCAGGCATCCACTTCAGGACAGTATCATCTAACGAAAGAGTTTTTTGTTGTGCCAATAAAGCCAGCGAAGTTGCGGTAAATGCTTTTGTGCATGATGCAATCTGAAACAAAGTAGAATCATTTACCTTCTGCGCCTTGCCTATTTCAGTTACGCCATATCCTTTCGAAACAATCACTTTTCCATCTTTTACAATAGAAATCGCAAGTCCAGGAAGATTTTGTGCTCCCATTTCTCGAAGAATATATTTCTCAAGGGAATCGGTAACGAATGCGGGTTGCTTTTGAGCAAACGATAAAATGGGGATGCAAAATATGGGCAACAGACAAAATAGTCTAAAATAATTTTTCATGATTCGATATTTATGAGAAGAATTGCTACAGGTAAAGTTACATTAGAAAACAATTCAATGTGCAATTCTGCATTAGTGAAAAATTTATATTGTGTACCTTGCGATCCTAAATAAAGAGTTCATTATTATCAGACCTATAGCCGCATTTCTCTCTTGTAATAAAACGCGCCGATTTGATTTGCGGAAAGGCGTAGCATTATTTTTTTATTTGTTACGCAAATGGTATTTGCTCAACAGGCAAACTATTTTATTCTTGGGGCTGAACAATTCAGAGGAATTCAGATTTATGACGTTATACAGGACATAAAATCTGACTATTGGTTTGCAACAAATAATGGCATTTACCAATACGATTTTTATAAATACACAAAAATAGAATGTGATAATTCTAAAAGTAATTCCGTTTTTAATTTTGTGATTAATGAGGAAGGAACTATTTATTGTCACAATCTGAATAATCAGGTCTTTCAAATAAAGGATGATAAGTGTAGTCTTTTTTACGAACTGGAAAGTAAAGATGGTTCTTCCGATATCAGTCTTGCGATTGTTGATGAGCAACTTATCATTGCAGCAAAAAACGTTATTGCATTGAATAAGAACGGTAAAGTAATAAACAGGTTTACCAATAAGTTAAATTATTATTTAGGACCACCCTTTTTAACAAAGTCTAAGGAACTTCACTATTACTTGGCAGGGGGCGACTCCATTCTACTTTATTCAAAAGGAAAATTCTCAACACATAAATTGAATTATCCAAAAGAGAAACTACCATCTGATTGTGTATTCAAATTTTATGGACTGAACAATTTTGTTTATGCTCTTGATCTTAAAAGCAAGTCCTTATTTAATTATAACCCCGACAATTTTACGATTCAAGACAAGACAAATAATGAACAATTTAAAAGAAGTGAATCTGTTCGAATTTACGAAACCACCAATGAGATATGGATTGCTGGCACCTTGCCCGGCATTTTTAAGTGGACCAATAATGAAGCACAAAATAACAGTTCAATAAATTATCCCGATTATTTTATTTCAGATGTTTTTAAAGATGCAGAAGGAAACATTCTGCTTAGCACCTTCGACAAAGGCGTTTTGGTTATTCCTGACTTGAACTTACCTGATGTCATTAATTCATTTGCAACAGACCCGATTTCATCTCTTTATGTTGACGAAGAGTTGGGTCTTGTGCTTGGATCTTCCGAAGGCAAACTGATGAATTACAAAAACAAACTGCTCAATACAATTGATACAAACGGAAAACGCCCTATTGAAAATATTTATGGTTTTCCAGGCAGCGATTTTATTTTGTTTGACGATGGACATATTCGAGCGTTTAATAAATCCACAAATGAGTTCATTAATTTGATCGAAGGTTCATTAAAAGATGTTGCATTTAAAACCGCTCATTTATTTTATTTAGGAACAAACAGCGGAATTACAAAATGTATATGGAAAAGCGAAAATGATTTTTATTTTGAAAAACTAACAGATTTGAACTACTGGATATTCCGACCAAACTGACCACCTTATTCCGTTGCAAATTGACCACCTGAAGTTGACTGCATAATTGAGGTGAAAAAAGTGCTGAGTTTCCGGTTGATGTGGCTCGTTTTTTTAGTTGTCGTTTTCCGGATTTTCCGGGTTCAGATTTGTTTTCCTTTTACGCATGGAATCACCTTTGAGTTCCAGCCGATGCGCATCGTGAATGATTCGGTCTAAGATAGCGTCTGCAATCGTTTGTTCACCGATTACTTCGTACCATTTATTCACAGGCACCTGTGAGGTGAAGAGTGTTGAACGTTTTCCGTGACGGTCTTCAATGATTTCCATGAGGATAGTGCGGCTCTGAGAATCGAGCGGTTGCATTCCAAAATCATCAATGAT
>JBBRYH010000081.1:0-9698 GCA_038237845.1 Bacteroidia bacterium | reverse complement strand
TTTAAGTCCATTTTCGGACGATTGATAAATAGGGTCAAATGTCCTTTAGAAAGGAAGAACTTATTCACCTTTCCTAAAGTATATTTGAAGGATGAATCGATTGGCCAGATTATTTTTTATTTTTTTATTAACGCTTTCAGGAACTGCTTTTGGACAGACGCAACAATATCTGGATTCCATCATTCATCGACTCACCATTATTCCTTCAGACACAAATAAAGTCATCCTTCTAAATCGAATTGGAGGCAGCGTGAAGGATAGTGCACAAATGTTTTTTTATACGAATGCTTCAATTGAATTATCCAAAAAGTTGGGCTATGTTAAAGGTGACGCAAGAGCAAATGAGGTTCGAGGTAATTATTACTTGATAAAAGAGTTGAATTATTCGAAGGGAAATTTTTATTATACAGAAGCGCATCGGTTACATAAATCAATTGGAAATAATCCTGGGATCTCAAGAGCCTATAGAATTTTTGCAAGAATTAATTCCATATTTAAGAATTATAGCAAAGCACTCGAGCATTTGCATCAAAGTGAGCATTATGATTTAGAATCAAAAGATATTCAAGCACTCAATGCAGATTATCAAACTATTGCAGAAATATATTTAAATGTTCCTGATTTTGATTCTGCTTATTTTTATTTAAATAAGTCAAATGAACTTGGCTATCATACAGATGCTTCAGCAGCTGTCTATTTCATGAATCTGGTCAGTGTTTATATTGGTAAAATGCAGCTTGATTCGGCTGAACTTTATATTCATAAAACGGATTCTGTTTATCTCTTGTTAAAAAATCCTTTTGGAATTATTTGGAACAAAATGAATACTGGGCAAGTTGAATTATTGCGCGGAAATTATAAGAATGCAATTATAAATCTTAAAGTGGCGTATGATTCTGCGGAAATATGGCGCAGTGGTGATATGTTGACTAATGTTTTTCCCATTATTATTGAAGCCTATGAAAAGAATGGAGATTTTAAGAACGGATTTGCTTTGCAAAAGGAATGGTTTAAGCTCAAAGATTCTTTGATGGCAAATGAAATTTCAAATTCAATAACTTCACAACAATTAAATTATCAGCAGCAAGAAAAAGATAAGTTAGCATTTTTAGAAAAGGAAAAGCAAGATGCCATTGATGAAAATGAAAAAAGAAAACAAAGTGTATTGCTTTGGTCAGTTGTATTCGGATTAGGAGTTGTAATCGTTTTTGCAGCCTTCGTTTTGCGAAGCAATAATCAGAAGAAAAAGGCAAACTTGATTATTCTATTGCAAAAAGAAGAAGTGGAACATCAAAAAAGCCTAATTGAAGAAAAGCAAAAAGAAATTCTTGATTCCATACAGTATGCTAAGTTTATTCAGAATTCTCTTATGCCAACGGAAAAATATATCGAGAAGAAGTTGAATGATTTAAAGAAGGAGTAATGTAATTTCAGGAAGCCAACTATTTTTATGATAAAATATTTCCCACCTTTTCGTTTTGTTTTTTGTTCGCTGATTTTTCTTTTCACAATTTTCTCAATTGATCTAAATGCTCAAAAGCGAAAGATTGATTCGATGGAGAAATTAATAGCTGTAGCTCCTAATGATTCTGCTAGAATAGCTTTGATGTTTGATGGGGCAAAGTTTTACACGGATACAGCGCAGCGGGTTAGAAAAATGAAGGAAGCTTATTCCTATGCCGAAAAATGTGGTTCTGTCTGGGGGCAAGCCTCAACGCAGGCGAAAATTGGATTTTATTATATGTTTATTTATGTGGATTATCCACTTGCCACTTATTGGACAACACGTTCGCTAAAAGTTTCTCTGAATCATAATTATAATGCCGGAGTCGGACAAGCTTATCAGCAATTAGGAATAATAAGCCACGTTTTTGATGATGAAATTTCTGCCATCGATTATTTTAAAAAAGCGGCAGCTATCAATGAAAAATTAAATCTACCAAAATCGTTACGAACAAATTACAGTATGTTGGGACTTTCCTATATGGAATTGCATCTGCTGGATACTTCCCTTTTTTATTATTTGAAAGCAAAACAGGTTAGTATTACCAATAAAATCAATCCATCAGTTCTTTATGTAAATATGACGAATATATATATTGACTTAAATATGCTCGATTCTGCTGAGCGATATGTCAAACTCACAGACGAAGCTTATAAAGCAGCCCAAAATGAATATGGCGAGCATTGGGTGAATTTACTTTCTGGTGAAATAGAATTGAAGCGTGGCAATATTCAAAGGGCTCTTGCTTTCTTTCAGGAACCAATTGATTATGCTCGAAAATCGCAGAATGAAGAATTATTAACTGCAGTTTTGCCTCCATTAATTAAAGCCTATAAACTTGCAGGGAAATACAAGGACGGATTTTTTGCACTTGAAGAATTAAATAATTTAAACGATTCGATTAGTGGCACTAAAAGCGCAGGAAAGGTACTCGCAATTAGAAAACAATTTGAAGAAGAACAATTGGCTGAAATTGAAAAATTAAAACAAGAAAAAAATAATGCTGCTCACAAGGCAGAAATAAAAGATCGCAATAATATTATTTGGGGCGGTGGAGTGTTATTGCTACTCATTTCTTTATTTGGAATAATTGTTTTACGAAGTTATCGTCAGAAGAAAAAGGCGAATCATGAAATAATGGTACAAAAATCAATCATTGAAGAAAAACAAAAGGAAATTGTCGATTCTATTCATTATGCAAAACGTATTCAATCTTCCATTCTGCCAACCGAAAAATACATGGAGAAGAAGTTAATAGAACTTAAAAAAACAGATCCGAAGTAATTTGCATCTACCTTTGATAATTAATAATCTTTATGGATACTGCTCAACATTTTCTGGAAACAGCCCGATTTGAATTTCGTAGGAATAAAGATTTAGCTGATAAAGCCATTGCTCAACTTCATCTGGATGATTTCAAAAAGCAACATACACCAGAATCAAACTCTGTGGAAATTGTCATGCAACATCTTGCAGGAAATATAATTTCACGTTGGACAGATTTTCTAACAACAGATGGAGAAAAGGATGGGAGAAACAGAGACGGTGAATTTGAATCCCTGAATTTTACGCATAATGAATTAATTGCACACTGGGAAAAAGCCTGGAATATTCTTTTTGCAACTATCGATGCCTTAACTGTTGATCAACTTCAACAAACCATTTACATTCGAAAAGAAGGAATGACCGTAACTCAAGCCTTGCTTCGTCAGATTTCGCATTATAGTTACCATGTTGGACAAATTGTTCAGTTAGCAAAGGATTGGAAATGCGAGCAATGGAATTCACTTTCTATTCCCAAAAACAAATCAAATGACCATCAGCAAGGTTCTTATCACAGTAAATAGCAAATATTTTAATGACCAAGAGTCGCAAGTTTAATTTCACAAATCTAATTATCTTATAAATGATCACTCTCATTATTCTTGCAATTACATGTGGAGTTTCACTTCTGACCATGCAAAATGAAGAATTGAAAAATCGTTACATGTTTAACGCTTACGCAATCAAACACAATCGTGAATGGTGGCGCTTTTTATCCTACGGATTATTGCATGCGAATTTTATGCATTTGTTTTTTAATATGTATGCCCTTTATCTCTTCGGCACATTTGTAGAAAATACATTTGTGCATTATGTATTTGGACCAGTAAATGGAATGTTGGTTTATGGTTTGCTTTATGTCGGTGGACTAGTTGTTTCTTGTATTTACTCTTTTTATAAACACAAAGACGATCGTTATTATAATGCACTAGGCGCCTCTGGTGCTGTTTCTGCAGTTATATATGCATCCATTTTGCTAAATCCATTATCTAAAATTTACCTTTTCTATATTGTTGGAATGCCAGCATGGATTTTCGGATTCGTCTACTTGGGACTTTCTTATTACCTCGGTAGAAGAGGCGGCGATAATATCGGTCATGATGCGCATTTCTGGGGAGCCATCTATGGATTTCTCCTACCTCTAGCCATCAAGCCTGAATTGTGGCAGGCATTTATCGGTTACATACGTGAGTTTTTTCTCTATGGTGGAATAATGCATTAATTCATCTAATTCCTGATTTGTAACTCCTAGTGAGGCTTCAACGTTTAATTCTGAAGAATGAATAGTAGATTGATTACGAATTTTGGTAATTTCACTTTTCTATGAGTCATGCTCCCGCGACCATTCTATTTTTAAACGGAGAAGAAAGAAACTCCGGAGAAGCATTATTTACTTCTCATAATCGTTCCTTTCGTTATGGCGACGGATTATTTGAAAGTATGCGATTGGTTAATGGCAAGCTGGTTTTTGCACAGCGACACCTTTCCCGATTAATGTCTGGCGTAAATCTTTTGCAAATGCGACTTCCAGATAGTTTTATCAATGTTTCTTTGGAAGAATGGTGTATGCGATTAGCCGCAAAAAATAATATTACCGATGGAGCACGTGTGCGCCTTTCTGTTTTTAGAAATGATGGGGGATATTATCATCCGATTGTGAACGATGCTTCTTGGCTTCTTGAAATGTGGCCATTTGATCATAATGAATATTTGCTTAATGATAAAGGACTTTCAGTTGAGCTTTATCAAGATATCAGAAAACCGATCAATAAACTATCGACTATTAAATCAGCTAATGCGCAACTGTATGTTTTAGCTGCGTTGTATGCTAAGAAGATGAATGTGGATGATGCAATTCTGATAAACCATAATGGAAATGTTATTGAAGCAACTGGCTCAAGTCTTTTCGCAGTTAAAAATGGAGTTTTATATACGAGCCCACTTTCGGAAGGATGTGTCGCAGGTGTAATGCGTTCCGTGATAATGGAAATTGCTCAGGAAAACAGAATTGCAGTTTATGAAGTTCCTCTGCCTTTAAGTATTATGCTTAATTCCGATGAAGTATTCCTTACAAATGCAGTTCGTGGAATCCAATGGGTTAGTGCTTATAAAGCAAAAAAATATTTTAATAATTCAGCGAAGAAATTTCAAGAATTACTGAATAAGAAAGTGATTGGATAAAAATAAAAAAACAAACAAAATTCAATATCCAAATCCCAAAATACTTTTCACTTGTAATATTTCCCACGCAATCCTTTACTCTGTTGTACTTCTAATCAGGTTGGATCTGTATTTTGTGAAGATGCTGCTCTTGGAAACAAAACCGATGTAAATTTCATTTTCAATTACAGGTAAATTCCATGCCCCTGTTTCATCAAATTTTTTCATCACAGAATACATGTCATCTTCCGGTTGTATAATTGCAGCTGGTGGTTGCATTAATTCTTCCACTGAAATTTTATTATACTGATCGTGTCGAAACATCACTTCTCGAATGTGATCTAAAGTAATTATTCCAAGAAGTTTACCTTCTGAATCAGTAACGGGAAAAATATTTCGTTGCGATTTAGAAACAATCTCTACCAATTTACCAAGTGTCATTGTTGGTAGAACAGTTTGAAACCCTGTCTCAATAATTTTTCTGACTTTTAGTGTACTAAGAATATTTCTATCACGATCATGAGTAAATATGGTTCCCTTTTTTGCCATTTTCTTTGTGTCCATTGAAAATGGTTCAAAGTATTTTACTACAGAATAACTTAATGCCGATACAATTAAAAGAGGGATCATCAATTCATAACCTCCTGTGATTTCTGCAATGAGAAATATTCCAGTTAAGGGTGCATGAAATATTCCAGTTAAAACGCCGGACATTCCAACAATTGTAAAATTGGAAACATTCATTGATGAAATTCCTAACATTCCAATCCCTTTTGAAAATACAAACCCGATATATCCGCCGGTAAATAATGAAGGTGCGAAATTCCCCCCGTTACCTCCGCTTCCAATAGTTGCACCTGTCGCAACAACTTTTAACATCAGAATTACTGAAATAAATAAAAGAAAAATAGGTCCGCTAGTAATGTAATGTTCAAAAGGAGAATTTTTTAATAAACTATTGTATTGCCCGTCTGCCAAATTTTTAATGGAGGAATATCCCTCTCCAAACAAACTTGGAAACATCCAGATTAATAATGCAAGTGTTAATCCTTCTGCTAAGGCAGAAACCCATGGAAATTTTTTCTTTTTACTGAAAAATCCTTCAACCTTAGGAAATATTCTGGAATAAAAAACACAGAATAAACCGGTCAAAACTCCTAATAACATATACCAAGGAACATTTTTGTAATTAAAAGCCTGCTGAAGTTTAAAGGAAAATAAAATATCTTCACCGAGAATTATCTTAGAACATAATGCTCCAGTTGCAGCAGCAATCATTAACGGAATAAAGGCCGAAATGGTAACATCCACTAATAAAACTTCCAACGCAAATAATAATCCAGCAACAGGTGCACTGAATGCAGCCGCAATTCCTGCTGCAGCACCACTAGCCAATAGTAAAGTACGATCCTTATACGTTAATTGATATGTTTTGCCATAATTGGAACCAATAGCAGCCCCTGTAGTTACAATCGGGGACTCCAAACCAGCAGATCCTCCAAAACCAACAGTAAGCGCACTGGTGATTAAATGTGAGAACATTTGATCCTTTGGAAGATTGCTTGATTTTTTGGCAATTGAATAAAGAATGTTTGCGTTTCCACGACCTAGTTTTCCTTTCAGGAACTTTCGTGAGAAAAATACGGTAAGTAAAATTCCAATCAGCGGCAATGCCAACATTGGAATATAGAGCCAGTTAATCCCATGATCGCTGGTGATTAACTGCTGCAATTCATGCACTACCCATTTTAATCCAACTGCGGCAAGTCCTGCTGTCAATCCCACAAAAATACTGGACAGAATCAGGAATTGTTTCTTGTCTAGTTTATTGTGCAACCATTCAATGGAGCGCTCTACCGGATGAAGGATTTTAGTCACGGCGACAAAGGTACTTTAAAGGGAGGTAAAATTCGAAAAATTATTTTCGAAAATTTAAGTCAACAGCTTAATTTCTCTAATGAAATTAGGCTTTTATTGACATTCAATTATTGAATTTGAACCAAATGATTCAATTCATTGAAGGGTCTTCTGGGAAATTAGCCATTGGTGCAAATGCAGTTCCCATTTTCTTAACTGCTGCAGTCCACATTGCATCCGGCGCAACATTAAAAATTAGATCACTATCAGCTTTTGAAACAAACCAGGATTTGTCTTCTAATTCCTTATCCAATTGACCGGGTTCCCAACCGGCATAACCAATAAAAAAACGAATCTGATTTTCTCTGATTTCATTTCGCTCAATCATTCCCTTTACCTTTTCAAAATCACCTAACCAATAAAGGCCATTTCCGATAGAAAATGATTCAGGAATTTCTTCCCCAATCGTATGAACAAAATATAATTGATCACGCTGAACAGGTCCACCAAAAAATGCAGGAAGTTCATATTTCGGAAATTCAGGAATAGCTTCCTGGACTGTAATTTCAAGTGGTTTGTTTAAAATAAAACCTACTGTTCCTTTTTCATTATGTTCTGCAATTAAAATGACACAACGACGGAAATAATCATCATGCAAAAAAGGTTCTGCAATTAATAATCGGCCAGCAATCGGTTTGAGTTTATTCTCAGCGAACATACAAGCAAAAATAGTTAAAAGGCCAATGAAATTCAGAATCAATTAAAAAGAAAATCAGAGTATATTTGTATTATAATTAGCTATGGAAAACTTCTCCGAATATATTAGTAAACTTCGTCACGACTTTTCTAAAATGTCATTAGACGAATCGATGATTGCTAGTGATCCAATCAAGCAATTTGAAGTTTGGTTTAGAGCCGCAGTAGAAGGAAAAGTGAATGAACCGAATGCAATGGTTGTATCTACCGTAAGTGCAACCAACAGACCTTCTTCCAGGATTCTTCTATTAAGGGATTTTAGTGAAAACGGATTTGTGTTTTATACCAATTACAATAGTCGTAAAGCAGGGGACATTGAAGCAAATCCTGCTGCATCTATACTTTTTTTCTGGCCCGAATTGGAAAGACAAATTCGTATTGAAGGCACCTTGCAAAAACAATCCTCTGTTGATTCGGATCGTTATTTTGATTCAAGACCTAGGGGAAGTAAACTTGGAGCGTGGACTTCACCTCAAAGTGAAATTATTGCAGATAGAAAAGCAATTGATGATGAACTGGAAACGATTACAAAGAAATTTGAAGGAAAAGAAATTCCTCGGCCTGAATGGTGGGGTGGATATGTTTTAGTTCCGGACCGACTAGAGTTCTGGCAAGGTAGACCAAGCAGATTGCATGATCGAATTTGCTATATCAAGGAGAAGGAGAATTGGAAAATTGTAAGACTAGCACCATAAAAAAAATCCCCCCAACAATACTGAAGGGGGGATTTTTAATTCTAATCTTTTGCTGCAGGTTTTTTGGTCGCGGCTGCTTTTTTCTTTGGAGCTGCTTTTTTCTTTGGAGCTGCTTTTTTTGCTGCAGCCTTTTTTACTAAAGCTTTACGTGGACGAGTAACGCCATGTGACTTTCTCCAGATTTTACCCTTGCGGGATTTTTTATCACCTTTTCCCATAATAATGGATTTGTTTTTTGTTTGGTTGTGTGCAAATGTAAGTAAAAATCAATTAATGAGCCGCTGCTTCAGTCATCAGATTGAATTATGACCGTTTCTTACTTATTCTTCCGAATGTCATTTTTCACCCATTCCATTTCAAGATCACGGTGCTTCATTACATCATCTATTGTGTATATAATTTTAACATCAGGTACAAGTGGTAACTGCGCTTCGGTCTTGACACTGCTTTTTTTGAATTCTAGCAACTCAACTCCAAAATCAAAATTTGTTTGTAGGTTAGGTAATCTTGCATCAAAGAAATGACCAGCCCAGAAAAAATTAATAGCACCATTGGTTTCGGAACCGACAAAAGTCACATTTTGCTGGTTCATTAGAAAACTGCAAAACATCGAAGAAGCTGATTGTGTAAAGGGACCTACTAAAATATAAATATGTCCTTTAAATCCATCCTTGTTAGGTTTGATTTCTTTCTGCTCGTTATATCGTCCATTAACTTTTCGAAGAGTGTCTTCCTTATGTGTGATCAGGAATCGACTTCTGAAATAGAGTTTTTCACTCATCATAGCAAGATAAGTTGGCTTTCTTTTCAAAGTATGATAGCTATTAGTACAAACTGTAAAGCTTGAATCTGCAAAGTATGAAGCCATTTCTCCACACATTAAAGCTTCTCCGCCGTTATTATCGCGAAGGTCAATAATTACGTTAGGTGTTTTATTTTTATTCAAGTCATTTATAAATGAAACGAATTGATCATAAATTTTCACTTTCCTTATTTCTTTCTGAAAATTTTTGAAGCGGAAATACCCATACTCATCTGTTCTTATTCGAGTTAAAATACGTTCTTCATCTGTCCCGAAATAAGTTCTTCCAAAACTTAATACGATCTCATTAAATAAAGGTGTTCCTCGTTTTAATGCCAGAGTTTTTATTTCCCCTTTTCCAGTTGTAATTAAAAATGTATCGGGTTGTGAGCAGAAGAAACCGTATAAGTTGTTGAAATAACATTGGAAATTCGGATCCATTGTTTCACGGATGCCATCTCTTAGAGCCTGTTTAAATTTTATTCAATAATAATTTTATAGCAGATAATTTAACCATTTCTTCAGAAGTTTCAAGAAGTAACTCATAATTTCTACACAATCTTCTATCGTTATCAAACCAAGAAAATGTCCTTTCAATTAC
>JBBRYH010000080.1:0-10001 GCA_038237845.1 Bacteroidia bacterium | reverse complement strand
TTTGATGCACAGTATGCAATTCCAAGAAATAGGAGGAGGATAATTGGAATACGGATGAAGTTCTGTTTGATGATCATAATCCAAAAATTAAGGATTTAGGATTATGAATTAAGGATGACAACCCGAAACGCGGAACCCAAAACCTGGAACAATTAATGGCCTTTTCTAATCAGTTGCATTAATAATTCATCTACAAATCCATCAGCGACACGGATCCAATCTTTTTTAATTCCGGTAATGACGAAATTGTGCTTCTTGAACAAATGAATGCTTTCTTCATTATCAACGGTAACATTGCAATATAACTGATGTAAATGCAATTGATGAAAACAATATTGAATTAATAAATTAAGCGCTTCAGTTGCATAACCTTTGCCGCGATCCATTTTCTCCGCAATAAGAATACCAATTCCTGCTCTTTGATGTTGTGGATCAAAATCAAACAAATCAATTGCTCCAACATCAACTCCATCTTTTGTGGTAATCATCAAACGCAATTGTTTGTTGGTGTGCAAATCAAGATGGGAAGAGGCTACATATTGTTCTAATACAAATCTGGAAAAAGGAGTTTGTGTATTACTGGCAACCCAAATGGCAGTATCATTTTCCCATTTATAAAGCGTATCAATATCCTGAGGCTCTAAAGCCCGAAGTCGAATACGTTCGCCAAGTAAAAGTTGCACTTGAATCATATTTTAAAGGTAGAAAAAAATATTAGTTATTACTTGTAGCAAATGCGTTATTCAGTAAAAAAATGTCAATTTCTAACTATAACATTCTTGCTTTAGCACTAATTAGCTTTTGAAATTTTTGCAAATGAATTTTTAAAATGAAGATGATTATCTAATTTTTTTTTGTTTCTAATACTGATTGTTTCAATTGTTTCTCAGTATAAGTCAATAATTCAAATTGCCCATCAAAAATTGCCTGCTCCATATTTAAGGAATAGGTATTTCCAATAACATTTCGTTTTTCCATCATTGGCAATAACTCAAAAATAAATTGGGCCTTCTTTATTTCATCTCCCAAAACCTTAGCAGCAACATCCCGAATCGGAATCAGACAGGAAACTTTTCCTTCGATAACTTTATCATATTGTAAAAAAGAATTCCGAATCAAACTTTCTACTTTTTCAACTTCTCTAATAGAAAATCCTTCAACTGAATTTTCCATCAAATCCCATTCTATAAATAGCGTAGGGATATTTTTTCTTTTTACAAATGTGATTAATTTTTCCAATGGACTTCCAAGTTGTCTTCCAGAATCTGTGATTGAAAAAACTTTTCCATTAATGGATAAAAGTAAATGGGGAGGGATTTGAGTGGCATTAAACAAAATAATATAAACACCAGTAGAAAATGTCGCTTCCTGACCTGAATGAATATTATGCAGAATGAATTTTTCCAAAACTATTTTCTTTTGCCTTTTACAGGTACCGGAGTTTTGCCTCCACCCATTCGCGCTCCAATCTCCTGGAAAATTCCAATAAAACTTACATGATTAAGTGGGAATTCCAAAAAGACGTGGAGAAAACTAAGAAGGAATAATGCATTGAATCCCCACATATAATTATAAAGATAAAGTCCAATGGAAGCAATCCATAGTACGCCTATTATAGCAAGACGTTTTTTAGGAACCAAGTGCCATTTAATGACAGTTGTTTTTGAAAACCAATTCAGATAATGGTAGGTATATGCAAATGCTATAAAACGCATGATCATCATTCCTGCAGCTGAGTTATAAGTTGCAGCTAATACATTAGCATAATCACCTTCTGCGCCGGGAGGATAAACATAAGTGTTGCTATCCCAGAAATTTAATGCGTAAAAATTTACGACATGAAAACTAGGATAGATTTTATGTGCGTAGTCCGAAATAAAATGAATATCCGGTGAAATAAAAATAAATAGAAACGGGCAGAGGAAAAATATAATGCAAGATAAATAGCCACTTTTACTTTTACCTTTTAAGGCTCCATAAAGCATAAATAATCCCGTAAATAAATATACATGAATTAGGGTAGGAAGAAATACGGAGAAGAAAACAACACCCTTGTGAGCTGCAACGGCACTTACGCAGATGATAATAAATGCGATGAGACGTTGAAAAGAATTTTTTAAAATGACCATAGCCAAAGCGGAAAGAAAAGCTATAAAAACTAAGGCCGTTGTTAAATGAGATTGGTTATTTGTTTTTGAATTAAAAAAATGAAGATTTGGGAAAATTTTATCAATATAAATGGAGGCAAAAAGAAGGACACCTGCTACAATTAAAATGATGTAATCTTTTTTTCCTTTTGTAAAATACTTGCGTTCATGCAACCAGGAAATTTCTGTGAGATAATGTGCCGGACCTAAAATGGCATAAGAGAAAAGAAATAATTCAAAAGGAATGTAAAAGGCAACAATAACCGAAATCAACATCAATCCGATATTGAGATAATTAAGTTTGTCTGAATTTGAGATGCTATCTACAGTACTCATCAGGCTTCTATTTCTCCTTTAAAAACATAAGTTGCAGGACCTTCCAGCCAAACATTTGTAAAATCATTTCCTTCCTTTTTAAAATGAACTGAAAGATTTCCACCTCTTGTTTTAACAATGCATTTGTCTTTTGTTGTTGCCAAGCCCTTTATTGAAGCAGCAAGCGCACAGGCTGTAACACCGGTACCACATGACAATGTTTCATCTTCAACTCCGCGTTCGTAAGTGCGAACAATAATTCCATCTTTATTCGAATCAACAAAATTGACATTGGTTCCTTCTTTTGCAAACCTTGCATTGTATCGGATGGCTTTCCCTTCAACAACAACATCCATTTCAGGCACATGCTCAGTAAACACAATATAATGCGGTGAACCCGTGTTCATGTAAAAAAAGTCAGGCCCTCTTTCAATGTCTTTTACATCATTCATTTTCAACTTCACGGTTTCATTTCCAATTATAGCAATATGTTCTCCGTCAACAGCGAGGAAGGATACTTCGTTTTTCTTTATTGCACCAATGTCGAGAGCGAATCTGGAAATGCATCTTCCCCCATTGCCACACATAGAACTTGGATTTCCATCCGCATTAAAATATACCATTTCAAAATCGTAGCCTTGCTTATTTCTAAGCAACATTAATCCATCCGCCCCAATGCCAAATCTTCGATCACATAAATGAGCAATAAGTTTTACATCGGATAAGTCAAAAGAATTTTCGCGGTCATCGAAAAGGATGAAATCGTTTCCTGTGCCTTCGTACTTGAAGAATGTCCGATTCATTGAATTTTGGAAAGCGTGTTTTCGTCTGTGATTCTTTCGAGTTGGTGAAACTCAGTTGTTGGTTCTATACGAAAAACACCTGTCAAACATTTTATGAAAGTTGAATTGTCAATCTTAATTACAGAAATCAAATCCTGATCTCCATAACCAAATAATACAAGTTTGTTGCGAATGTATTTATAGCCATGATAATTCAATGGAGATTTCCAAAACTCAACTGAAAGGCTGCCAGAATTTAATTCCTTAACGGCAGTACTATCTGACTTTTTTGCATCTACTGAAATAATGACATAATTTTTTGAGGCCATTTGCTCGTCTTTACGAACAACAATTTCGCCTGTATTTCCATTACTGTTGTAAATCGCAGAAACTACAGTATCTCCAGCTAAATGTTCGTTTGTTGTTGCAGGGACTATGCTTTCATCCTTGCTACTTTCTTTTTTTGCTTTTTTGACGACAGGCTTTTCATCTGCTTGCTTTTCATCTGTCGTAATTTCTTGAGACTTATCTTCTTTTTGTGTTAATGATTTGTAGAATGACAATTCCTTTACATAGGAATCGAGTTTTAAAACAAAGAAACCACCACCTAGCACAAGACCAAACAAAAGTCCCAGGATGAAGACCTGAAATTTATCACGGAAATAAGAAAATCGGGATTTAACTCTCATGGTTCTATTAAGAGCACGAAGTTAGGGAAAAGAGACGATTAGGAATAAAGAAATGAAGGTGAAGTATGAAATTATTAAGCCCAATTTTGATTTCCTTAAAATGAACTTACCAGAATTGACATTATTTTAAAAAAAGGGAAGTAATATTTCTGTCCTTAAATCTTGTTAAATCCATATGACAGAAATACTTTCTGTACGATTTTTGCTGTTATACTTTTAATAAATCATTAAAGTCAAACCATCAAAACGCAAATCAAAATGAAAAAGATTATTGGGATTTTTGCTATCGCACTTTTAGGCGGCGTGGCATCTTTAAGTCTTGAAAATTTATTTTTTAATCCACGTTCAGTTGTGGAAGCATCTACTTCAAAGACGCAAGCCCATTTTACAAATCTGAATGGAGCCGGTAACCCCGTAGATTTTAGGGAAGCTGCCGAGCAAACGGTGCACGCTGTAGTGCATGTGACTACAAAAATGACGGTTCAACAAACCTATTATGACCCGTTTCAGGGATTTTTCGGTGGAGGAAATGGAATGCAAGTGGTACCAAAAGTGCAAGAAGCTTCCGGTTCAGGAGTTATTATTGCCAGTGACGGATACATTGTTACCAACTATCATGTAGTCGAAAATGCAGATAATATTCAGGTTACGTTAAATGATAAAAGGGACTATGAAGCTAAAGTTATTGGAACCGATCCGAATACTGATTTGGCTGTTATAAAAATTGAAGAGAAAAATCTCCCTTTTGTAGCTTATGGCAATTCGGACGAAGTGCAGGTAGGTGAATGGGTGTTGGCAGTTGGGAACCCTTTTAATTTAAATTCAACGGTAACAGCTGGTATCGTAAGCGCCAAAGCGAGAAATATCAATTTGATTTCTTCAAATGGAAGTGGATCAGGAGCAGTGGAATCTTTTATTCAAACAGATGCTGCTGTAAACCCTGGTAATTCTGGTGGCGCACTTGTAAATACAAACGGACAATTAGTTGGCATTAACTCCGCCATTGCTTCGAGTACAGGTTCATTTGCAGGATATTCATTTGCAATTCCTGTAAATCTGGTTCGAAAAGTTGTTGCGGACTTAATTGAATTCGGAACAGTGCAAAGAGGTTACCTCGGAGTTAATATTAGAAATGTCGATGCAAAACTTGTTAAAGAAAAAAATCTAAACAAGCTTTCAGGAGTATATGTAGATGGAGTATTTGATGGCGGTTCCGGCGCAGACGCAGGTTTGGAAGGTGGCGATGTTATTACCCGTATTGGCGATGTTGAAGTGAATAATGTTCCGGAATTACAAGAGCAGATTAATCGATTCCGCCCTGGGAATAAAGTTTCAATTACCTATTCCCGAGGATCAAAAGAAAAAACTTCATCTGTCGTTTTGAAAAATAAAAATAATGCTGCAACGTTATTGAAGAAAGATGATGTTTCAGATGAGGCAGAAACACTTGGAGCCACTTTTGAAACCATCGCGCCGGAGGATATGAAGCGATTAAATCTGACAAATGGACTTCGGGTTAGCAAGCTGGAAGCAGGAAAACTTAGAAATTCAGGAATCCGAGAAGGATTTATTATCACTACGGTGGATAAAAATAAAGTAGGTAGTCCAGAAGAGTTAAAAAAGATTTTAGATAACAAGAAAGGGGGAATTTTGATTGAAGGTGTATACCCAAACGGTTCTAGGGCCTATTATGCTTTCGGAATGTGATGCGTTCGTCGATAATTTGCAGCTGTTTATCGGTGTAAAACGTTCGTTATCACAAGATTTTGAGCAGGTTAACGTTTTGTTGTAAAAAGATTACGGCAATACTTGTGTTCCGAATTTGCAGACCGTACCTTTGCGCTGGAATTTAAAGACTCAAACTGACGTGCTGCAGATAATTTGACGAAGAAAGACTAAAAATAAAATTATGAGACAATTAAAAATTACCAAATCGATCACGAACCGCGAAAGCGCTTCGCTCGATAAATACCTCCAGGAAATTGGTCGTGAAGACCTTATTACTGCTGAGGAAGAGGTAGTGTTAGCGAAGAAAATTCGTGATGGAGATGAACGCGCTCTTGCCAAAATGGTGAAAGCAAACTTACGTTTCGTAGTATCTGTTGCAAAGCAATACCAGAATCAAGGTCTAAGTCTTCCCGATTTAATCAATGAAGGAAATCTTGGTTTGATTAAAGCTGCCCGTCGTTTCGATGAAACACGTGGTTTCAAATTTATCTCTTATGCTGTTTGGTGGATTCGTCAATCTATTCTTCAGGCATTGGCTGAACAATCACGTATTGTTCGTCTTCCTTTGAATCAGGTTGGATCCCTAAACAAAATCAATAAAGCTTATTCTCGCCTTGAGCAGGAATTTGAACGTGAACCTACCGCTGCTGAACTTTCAGTTGTTCTTGAACTTCCGGAAGATAAAGTTGCAGACACTATGCGTGTTTCTGGTCGCCACGTATCAATGGATGCTCCACTTTTGAATGGTGAAGACAATAGCCTTTTGGATGTTCTCGTTAATCACGATTCTCCACGTGCTGACCGTTTGTTGATGAACGAATCTTTGCAAAAAGAAATTGAACGTTCACTTGCAACTTTGACAGAACGCGAACGTGATGTAATAAAATTATTCTTTGGAATCGGTTGTCAGCACGGATTGACGCTTGAAGAAATCGGTGCAAAATTCGATTTGACTCGCGAACGTGTTCGTCAGATAAAAGAAAAAGCAATTCGTCGTCTGCGACACAGCTCTAGAAGCAAACTTCTAAAAGCATATCTCGGATAAGAAATGCAAGTAAATTTACAACAGCCGCAAGGATAAGGATCACCGAAAGGAATCCAAATCTTTGCGGCTTTTTCTTTTCTGTTTCAATCTATCTCAAACCAATCACCAATCACCTCCGCCTAGGCGGACACCCACAACTAATCACTAATCACCTCCGCCTTGGCGGACACTAAGCACCATTAACTATTATGACACTTGAAACGTTGGAACCATCAAAGGGCAAAGCCAAATCTTATGAATCTGAGTTGAATGATTGGATCAGCGCAGAAAAATCAGCAATTGAATTAATCAGTAACATTGGAACACTTTGGTTTGAAAAATCAGTGGAACTTGTTCTTTTCAGAAATCAACTGATTGACAGAAGTGCAAGTGAAATCATGAATCTGCATCAGTATGCAAAAGATATAGTGAAGCGCCCAATTAATGTGAGCGATACTGCTAAACTTGCAGGTGAATTAAAAAAACTTGATTTAGCCCCTTCCAAAATCGACATCGGAAAGTTGTGTGGCGAATGGACAGAAGAAGCAACGAATTACAAAGACATCACTGCTTTCGTCACCGATAAATTGAAAGATTTTATTGGACAGGAAAAAGGCTCGATCACTCCTAAAGATGTTGTGCTTTATGGTTTTGGCCGTATCGGTCGTTTAGCTGCACGTGAATTAATTTCTCAAGCAGGTAAAGGTGATCAACTTCGTTTACGAGCAATTGTTACTAGAGGAAATAGTTCTGAGGAAATAGTAAAGCGTGCCGATTTGTTGCGAATGGATTCCGTTCATGGCCCATTTCCTGGAACCATCATCGAAGATCTTGAAAATAAACAACTGATCATTAACGGGCATGTTGTACAGATGATCAATGCAAACAATCCGGAAGATGTTGATTATACAGTTTACGGAATTGATAATGCATTATTGATTGATAACACCGGAGTTTTTCGTGACGACAAAGAATTGAGCCGCCATTTAAAAGCAAAAGGAATTAGTAAAGTATTATTGACCGCACCTGCAAAAGGAGATGTGCCGAATGTTGTTTATGGAGTAAATCACGAAACCGTTGATCCTACAAAAACAAATATCTTCTCCGCAGCTTCTTGTACAACAAATGCAATCATGCCGATTTTGTATGTGGTTGACAAAGAATTAGGAGTTGTAAAAGGACACATCGAGACAGTTCACTCCTATACAAACGATCAAAATCTTCTTGATAATTATCATAAGAAATATCGTCGTGGTCGCTCTGCAGCTTTGAACATGGTAATTACTGAAACAGGAGCAGAAAGTGCTTTGAAAAAAGTATTGCCACAATTAGCAGGGAAGTTCACTGCAAATTCTGTTCGTGTACCAACACCAAATGTTTCCCTTGCGATTTTAAATATTACTATCAATCGCGAAACAACAAAAGAAGAAGTAAACGAAATCGTTCGCAAATACGCTTTGAAAGGACCATTAGTAGAACAGATTCAATATGCTTTCTCAAATGAATTAGTAAGTTCTGATGTAATTGGTAATTCTTGTCCCGCAGTATTTGATTCGCAGGCTACTATTATCTCTCCTGATAAAAAGACAATCATTCTTTATGTTTGGTATGATAATGAATATGGTTATACCCGTCAGGTGGTTCGTTTTTCAAAATATATTGCTGAAGTAATTCGCCTGCGATATTATTAAATCCTGATTATTATAGTTGAAAGGCTGATCGAAAGATTGGCCTTTTTTCGTTTCCCAAGGAAGTATGTTATTTGGAACTTAATTTCTCCGTGTCTAATTCTGAAAAACATCCCTTCTAATTGCCTATTTTTGCCTCTCTAAAATGAAGACTATGTATCAGATCAAATTCGGAACAGACGGATGGCGCGCCATCATTGCTAAAGATTTTACAGTTGAAAATGTTGCGCGACTCAGCGAAGGAACAGCAATTTGGCTCAAGAAAAACTTTACGAATCCAACGGTTGTTCTTGGACATGATTGTCGTTTTGCAGGGGAACTATTCTGTGAAACAGTTGCTAAGGTTTTATGTAATCACGGAATTAAAGTTTGTCTTGCAAAAGATTTCGTTAGTACACCAATGATTTCTTTAGGTGCAAGTACGCGTAATGCGGCACTTGGAATTATTATCACCGCTTCCCATAATCCACCTTCTTATAATGGATTCAAACTAAAAGCCGGATATGGTGGTCCCTTAACACCGGAAAAAACTTCTGAAATAGAACCATTAATTCCGGAACATTCTTCCACGCCATTGGATGAATTGAAGTTGGAAGATTTTGTTTCAAAAGGTTTATTGGAATGGATTAACCTCGAAGACGAATATGTTGCTCACGTTGAAAAGAATTTTGATCTGAGTGCTATCAATAATTCAAAATTAAATCTTGCCTATGATGCAATGTATGGTGCAGGACAAAATGTAATGCGCCGATTATTTCCGGATGTTACTTTTTTGCATTGCGATAATAATCCAGGATTTGAAGGACAAGCACCTGAACCGATTCTAAGAAATTTGCAGGAATTTGCAGAGCTCATAAAAGTTTCTGGTGATATTGATTGTGGTTTAGCAACCGATGGTGATGCAGATCGTATCGGTTTATTTGATGATAAAGGAAATTTTGTCGATTCGCATCATATCATTTTACTCTTGATTCATTATTTAGTGAAATACAAGAAGATGAAAGGGAAAGTATGTACTGCATTCAGTACTTCTGTGAAGATTAAGAAAATGTGTGATCATTACGGACTCGAATTGGAAACAGTAAAAATCGGTTTCAAATATATTTGCGGAATTATGGTGAAGGAAGATGTTTTAGTAGGAGGAGAAGAGAGTGGGGGAATCGCAATCAAAGGACATATTCCTGAGCGGGATGGTATTTGGATGGGATTAGTGATCTGGGAATTTATGGCGAAGAGTGGAAAGACACTAAGAGAATTAATTGCGGAGGTTTATGAAATCACAGGACCATTTGCATTTGAACGTGTGGATTTACATTTGGACGAAGCTGTAAAAAATAAAGTTGTCGAAAATTGTAAAGCAGGAAAATATACAGCATTTGGAAAATATAAGGTCAAGCGAATGGATGATCTTGACGGATGGAAATATTTTATTGATGAAGATACCTGGATAATGATTCGTGCAAGTGGAACTGAACCAGTATTACGTACTTATGCAGAAGCAGCAACGAATGAAGAGGCTTTTGCGATTTTAAGTGCAGCTAAGAAGACGTTGTTGGGGTAGTTTTTTTTCCTGTCTAGGATACATTTCATTTGTCAGACTGAGTAGTCCCAACAGAATTGTTGGGACG
>JBBRYH010000079.1:0-10252 GCA_038237845.1 Bacteroidia bacterium | reverse complement strand
TTTGGGTTCCGCGTTTCGGGTTGTCATCCTTAATTCATAATCCTAAATCCTTAATTTTTGGATTATGATCATCAAACAGAACTTCATCCGTATTCCAATTATCCTCCTCCTATTTCTTGGAATTGCATACTGTGCATCAAACTGCGGTGGTGAAGCTGCAAGAAAAATAGTCGTTGATTCTATTCCAAAATATCTTTATCTCAATCATGACACCGCAGTTCATTATGTAGGAATGCAAACCTGCAGAAAATGTCATGAAAATATTTATTCCACTTTCATTCATACTGGAATGGGCCAATCATTTGACTTAGCCACTCAAGTAAAAAGCAAAGCGAAATTCGGGAAGGAATCTATCATTCATGATCCTTCAAATAACATGTGGTATCATAGTTATTTCAAAGACAGTATCATGTACATTAATGAATTCAGATTGGATGGAAAAGATACTTCATATTCGAGAACAGAAAAAGTAGATTTTATTGTTGGTTCAGGCCAACATACCAATTCGCATATGCGAAATGCAAACGGATATATTTTTCAAATGCCAATGACCTATTACGCGCAAAAGAGTCAATGGGATTTACCTCCTGGTTTTGAGAATGGTTTTAATTCGCGATTTGAAAGAAAAATTGGTTTAGAATGTATGAGTTGTCATAATTCACTACCTGGATTTGTACAAGGATCAGAAAACAAATTTTCGGAAGTCCCGAATGGAATTTCATGTGAACGCTGTCATGGTCCTGGTTCTTTGCATGTAGCACAAAAAGAATCTGGAAATATTGTGGATACTTCAAAGTACATCGATTACTCCATTGTAAATCCTGGAAAACTTTCACCCGATTTACAATTTGATGTTTGTCAGCGTTGTCACCTGCAGGGCAATGCAGTCCTAATGCCGGGAAAATCTTTTTTCGATTTCCGTCCGGGTATGAAACTGGCTGATTATTTAACTGTATTTATGCCAAAGTATGAAGGTGCAGAAGATCAATTTATAATGGCTTCACATGCCGAACGTTTGAAAATGAGTCAATGTTTTATTCAAACCGATGCTAAAATAAATTCAAGCTCAACTGATCAACTTCGTCCATACAAAAATGCATTCACCTGTGTAACCTGTCATAATCCGCATGTATCCGTAAAAGAAACTGCAGATGCACATTTTAATGAAGCTTGTCAAAGTTGTCATGGAACAGGAAAAAGTAAACTAGATAAATGTTCTGATACACCAGAACATCTTGCAACAGCAAACAATAATTGTGTGACTTGTCATATGCCTCGCTCGGGCGCAATTGACATTCCCCATGTTTCTGTTCATGATCATTATATCCGTAAACCTGTTGATCAGAAAACTGCAAAAGCAGAAGTTGAAGGTGTGCGTAAATTTCTAGGACTTTACGCAGTGAATGACAAAAATCCTGCGCCAAAAATAAAGGCTAGGGCCTATTTACAACAATTTGAAAAATTTGATCACGATCCACAATTATTGGATTCTGCGAAAAAATATTTGCCTGAAAACACAACCGTTTTAGTTCGTTCAAATTTCTGCGATCTCATTCACTATTATTATCTCAAGAATGATTTTATGGGAATAAAAAGTGTAGCGGATAGAAGTGGCAGAATTTATGCGCTTGATAGTCTTTTAATTCAACCTTCATTTGACAACGCCAATGCATGGACTGCTTATCGAATTGGAGAAGCATTTTTTAAATTGGGCGATGTAGTTACTGCTGAACAGTTTTATAAAAAATCGGTGGACCTTGCTCCGTTCCTTCCTGACTTCAGAAGTAAATATGGATTAGCACTAGCAACGCGAGGAAAGAAATTTGAAGCCCGAGCCCAATATCAACAAGTGCTCAATGAATATCCTGATTTTGTTCCTGCATTAACTAATCTTGGCTATTTATGGCTGGAGGAAAAAGATGATATTAAGGCAGAAATGTATTACAACAAGGCGCTTGCTTTAAATCCCGATGACGAACAAGCATTAATGAACATGGCAGGTTTGTATATTTACAGAACAAATTATCCTTTAGCTTTAAAGTACATCGAAAAAACTCTAATAATAAATCCTCAAAATAAACAAGCCTTAGAACTAAAACAACAATTGAGTTCTCTAGACTAATATAGTATCACAAGTGAAAAAGAAAATTATATTATCCCTTTTCGTTTTAGCCCTTGTATTGGCAAGTGCAGGCGGTTGGTATTTCTGGAAGATTTATTATCGTCCGAATGTCCACACAGCAGATCACAATTCCGAATTTCTCTTTATTCATACAGGAACATCGATGCCTGAACTTTTAGTACAACTGAAGGAAATGAATTTGGTAGAAGACACAGCTTCATTTGTTTTGACAGCTAAACTTAAAAAATTTGATACACCGAAACCAGGAAGGTATCGCATCAAGGACGGAATGGATAATCGTGATTTGGTGAATATGCTTCGTGCTGGTTTGCAAGAACCGATTGATTTTTCGTTCAATAATATTCGCACAAAAGAAAAATTGGCTGGTCGCGTTGGAGGAAAAATGGAAGCAGATTCCGCACAATTTCTTTTATTGTTAAATGATGCGGGGTTTTTAAGCAAATATGGTTTGAATCCTGAAAACATCATGACCATTTTTATTCCTAATACGTATGAGCTAAACTGGAATACAAGTGAAGAACAATTTTTTGATCGGATGTCGAAGGAGTATAAAAAATTCTGGTCGGATGAACGTAAAGCAAAAGCGGCGGCAATTCCACTTAGGCAATCAGAAGTAATTATCCTTGCTTCCATTGTAGAATCAGAGCAGATGAATGATGCCAAAGAACAAGCCGTAATTGCAGGACTTTATATCAATCGATTAAAAAAAGGAATTCCACTTCAAGCAGATCCAACTTTAATTTTTGCAATCGGTGATTTTACTATTCTTAGGGTGCTTGATGCGGACAAAGAAATTAATTCGCCATACAACACTTATAAATTTGCAGGATTACCACCTGGCCCTATTCGCATTCCGTCCACGACTGCTGTTGATGCCGTTCTGAATTATTTTAAAAGCGATTACATTTACATGTGTGCAGAATACGGAACAGGTCATAATAAATTCACTGCCAGTTATACCGAACATCTAAGAAATGCAAAAGCATTTACAAATGCACTGAATAAGGCTTCTATCAAAAGGTGATTGCCTTCGTTTTATAAATCTTTACTCTGAAATAAATTCTTCTCTAACTCTATATCTTAAATGAAATCCTTCAACATACCAGAATTCTACCGAAGCCCGATTATTTCGAAGCTGAAGGCAATTCGTTCGATGAAGGATCCGAAAAAACTTGACTTCTCCCCCACCGTTTTAGATTTTGGACCAGTTAAGTTTTTTATTGCTCGTCATTTCGGTTTTTGTTTTGGTGTGGAGAATGCAGTTGAAATTTCATTTCGTGCAATAGATGAAAATCCTCATAAACGAATTTTTCTATTAAGTCAGATGATTCACAATCCTGAGGTAAATAATGATTTAGTTTCCCGTGGTGTAAAATTTCTGATGGACACTAATGGAAAACAAATAATTCCTTGGGAAGAATTGAACAAAGAAGATATTGTCATTATTCCTGCTTTCGGAACTACAACGCTGATCGAAGATAAATTGAAATCTTTGGGGATTGAACCAAAGCGTTATAATACAACTTGCCCATTTGTTGAAAGAGTTTGGCATAAATCTGAACAACTTGGAAAACGTGAGTATACAATTGTGTTACATGGAAAACCAACGCATGAAGAAACTCGCGCCACCTTTTCACAAAGTCTTCCATTTGGACCGATTATCATTGTAAAAGATCTAGAAGAAACTATACAACTTTGTAATTACATCAAGGGAACACTTCCAAGATCAGAATTCGATAAATTATTTTCAAGCAGAACTTCAGAAGGATTTGATCCGGATATCCATCTTCAACGAATTGGTGTTATTAATCAAACTACCATGTTGGCAACAGATACGCAGGAAATTGCTGATTATCTGAAAATGGTGCTTGATCATAAATATGGTACTGCTGAAATTAAAAATCATTTTGCCGATACTCGTGACACTTTGTGTTATGCTACGAATGAGAATCAGGATGCAACCTATGCATTAATGCAACAGGATGCTGATCTTGCTATTGTGGTTGGTGGTTATAATAGTTCCAACACTTCACATATTGTAGAATTGTGTGAACGGAAATTTCCAACTTATTTTATCAAAGATGACTTTGAAATAGTTTCAGATCAAATGATTCATCATTTTGATTTACATGATCATGATGTAAAAGAAACATTGAATTGGTTGCCAAAAGATAAAACATTAAAAATTATTCTTACTAGCGGAGCATCTTGTCCGGATAGTGTGGTAGATCGTGTATTACAGAAAGTATTGGGAATGATTGAAGGGGCAAAAAATGTGGAAGATATTTTAAGTCAATTGTAATCAGGTAATGAAAAAATAATTTCTTCTTATAGTAATTCTTGGAATAATTATTTTTTCCTTTCAGAATAATTCATTCGCAGATTTTAAATATCATTCTGTAAATAAATCATTTTTAAAGCTGGATACAACAATTGTAGTGAATAACATAAGGGCGCGACTTGGAAAAACAATTTTCTATGTTCAGAAACCGCAAGATTGTATTGAAAATGAATTATCAAACTTTTCAAATGAAATTAATTTCATTATTCAGGGAAGGACGAATCCCGCGAATACTCTTTATGGTTCTTGTAGTATTTGTATAGAACAAACTTATTATTCTCGTTTAAAACTTCAGTCAGGTGAAACAACTTTTAGAGATACCATTTTAGGAAGAGCTGTAACTGTAAAACAATATTCTAAATTTATTGATCTTAAAAACGTAGCTAAAGGAACACAAATCGTTCGCGAATTTGAGTTGGCCACAAATGGATCTTTTTTCTGGGTAAATTGCACAGGATACAGCAATTTTGAAATCAATAAATTTTATAATGTTGCCAGAAGTTTATCAAGGTAATCTAATATGAAATCTCTCTCGCCAATATTATTTTTCTTTCTACTTATTTCCTGTAGGGAAAGTCCAAAGCCAATTGAGAAAACTGAAAACGTGAGTATTCCCTCTTCCTTCGAAAAGGGAATCTCTACAAATATTGGCGAAACAGGGTTTACAATTGATTTACCGCAGACGCATAAAATCGAAGAAAGAAAAGGACCTGACTTTGCGGTATATTACATTACTCCTATAGATACAAACCTATATAAAGGCGGAGCTGGAATCTATTTCGGAGCTAATCCGGATGAACATGGACCAGAAAGTGCAGTTTCCAGAAATGTTTTTGCAGATTCTGCTTTGAATAAAAACGCAACAGTTACAACCTATATAACTCCGACTTATACGTGGATTGAAACGTTAGTCAATGAAAGTGATTCCTCGAAAATTCAATTCTGGTATTTTGCGAATGATTCGAGAGAACTTGGTTTTCTGGGGAATGTTATGAAAACATTGGATAGAGTGAAAAATGATTCTTTGAAATAATCAGGAGAAATTATCTTAATTGTTTTTTTTACCGCGAAGACGCTAAGTGCGCAAAGAAAAACGCAAAGAAAAGTTGCAGGTTACTCATGAAGATTATTTCCTGAGATTCCCCTTGCGAACCTTTGCGACCACTGCGTCTTAGCGGTAAAAAATAGGATAGACATTCCTCTATCACAACGATCTTCCAACACAAAGCCATAAATAACGCAGAGAAAAACACAATGGGAAATATACAGTTTCATCATTAAGATTAGTTCTTAATATTTTCCTTGCGAACCTTTGCGGCCCCTGCGCCGTAGCGGTAAAAAAGCTGTATAGACTTTCCTCTTTCCTAAGGATCTTCCAACATAATGACGTTTATCACGCAGAGAAAAGCACAAAGAAAAAGTGGTTAGTCGAATTTCTCCGAACTAACCACTCCAAACTTTTAACTAAACCTAAAATTTCTTCTTGCCGAATTTCTTTTTACGATCAGAACCTTCGCTCATTAGATTTTTCCAATCTCCACCATCTCCACGATCTACTTTGTCCGGCTTGCCAAAACCTTTTCCTACATTTTCAGTAGATGCAGGTGCAGAACGACGAACAGGTTTTTCGCTGAAAGATTTTTTCTCATAAGGCTTACTATCACCAAACGATTTTTTCTCGTAAGGTTTGTTTTCACCAAATGATTTACTCTCGCCGAATGATTTGCTTTCACCAAAAGATTTTCTTTCGTAAGGTTTGCTGTCTCCGAATGACTTCTTCTCATATGGCTTACGATCACCGAATGATTTTTTCTCGTAAGGCTTTCTGTCACCAAATGATTTACGCTCACCACCGAAACTTCTTTCACCACCACCAAATCCACCTTCACGACGTGGGCTACGCTCACGATCATCACGACCGCCGGCTCCCATTTCATTTTCAGCTTGATTCACTCTTACATCTCTTCCTTTATAAGCAAAATCCTTAAAAGAATTCATAACATTCGTCGGCTCTAAACCAATCAACTGTACGAAAGAGAAATTATGTTTAAGATCAATTTTACCAATGTGTGTACGATCAGTTCCAAGTTGATCACAAAGAATTCTTAGCAATTGACCTGGATCAACATTATCCATTCGACCGATACTTACAAAATAAGTATGCTTATCACCTGTTGCTTCTTCATAACCACGTTCAGCTCGCTCCGGACGATCAGGACGATCTGTTCTTTCACGAGGTTTTGTGGAAACATTTAAATCAGGGGATCTTGAATAATCAGCGAAAAGTTTAGCGAGGTTAAGCGCCATAAATTTCTCGAGCATTTGTTGTTCTGTCATTTCGCCCATTGCTTCTTTAAGCAATTCAACGTATTCTACTGGAACAACATTATCCGATTTTGTCTCGCGCAACTTAACTGCAAATGAAAGCAATTGATTTTTCAAAACATCAACGCCATCTGGAACCGGTAAATAAATTAATTTTTTCTGGGTGAGGCGCTCAATCACGCGAAGCTTGCCGGTTTCTTTCGCATGTAAAAACACAATTGAAATTCCGTTCTTACCTGCACGACCTGTACGTCCGCTTCTGTGTGTGTATGCTTCCGGCTCATCCGGCAATTGGTAATGTAATACGTGCGTAACATCATCCACATCAATTCCGCGTGCTGCTACATCAGTCGCTACGAGTATTTGAATTGACTTCGTACGGAAACGTTTCATGACATGGTCACGCGCTTGTTGGGAAAGATCGCCGTGAATTGCATCAGCCATGTAGCCATCACGACCCAGATGATCTGCAACTTCCTGCGTTTCCATTTTGGTACGGCAGAAAATAATTCCGTAAATATCTGGATGCGCGTCAATCACTCTTCGTAAAGCGTTGTAACGATCACGTGCCTGAACGACACAATAAAAATGATCAATTCGACCGTCAGTTTCCTGTGTGCCTTTTACAGTAACAGTAAACGGATCTGTCATGTAGCTTCTTGAAATCCGTTCAACGCCGCTTGGCATTGTTGCGGAGAAAAGCCATGTATTTTTTTCTTTCGGAGTTTCAGCAAGAATCGTATCAATAGCTTCACGAAATCCCATGTTCAACATTTCATCCGCTTCATCCAAAACAACTGTTTGAACTTCACCCAATTTCAATGCACCACGTTCTATCATATCATTCAAACGTCCTGGTGTTCCCACGATCACTTGAACTCCTCGACGAAGTCCTTGAATTTGCATGCTGATACTTGCTCCACCATAAACAGGTAGTATACTAACACCACGAAGATGTTTGGAGTATGTTTTTAAATCTTCAGAAATCTGAATACACAATTCACGTGTAGGACAAAGTACTAAAGCTTGCGGAAATCTTTTTTCTGCATCAATAAAATGCAAAAGTGGTAAACCGAAAGCTGCAGTTTTTCCTGTTCCTGTACGCGCAAGGCCTACAAGGTCACGTGGATTCTGAATCAATTCTGGAATTGCCTGCTCTTGAATTGGAGTAGGATTTGTAAAGCCAAGGTCAGCTACTGCCTGAGCTAGTTCGGGCTTTAAGCCCAACTCTGCGAATGTTGCCATTTAATAAGTTATTCTCGTTTATAAGGGGCCGTGCCTACCGTAGCATGGCTGTATCTGTGCCCCTATTAAACTCAAGTAACTCTTGGAGTCTCCGGCGGAGCGAGCGCAAAGGTAAGTTTAAAATCAACTTAAATAACATGTTATCAACATAAAAACGAATAAGTCAATGAAATCAAGGCTTCCAGAGGATGCGTTTCACGATTTATTAACAATTTCCTGAAACTATTTTGGGTCTTTCCCGACTCGAGAATGCCATCTAGAAAAGATTGGGCTTTCGTTTAGACGTAAATTTCAAGTCTTATGGACTAAGTAAATGCCAGCATCCGAGCTTTACAAAACTAAAATTCAGTAAAAAATTTATTTAGTTGGACTCATCCAATTGTTTACTCAACTCTTCCACCAAATTCAAAACAAAGTCAAGCTGTTCATCACGTGTTAAATCTGTGTTGTCAAGAATTATGGCATCCGGCGCCTGAACCAAGGGATTTTCTTTTCTGTGTGTGTCTTCGTGATCACGTGAAATTAAATTTTCACGTACTTCTTCAAAAGTTATCTTCAAACCTTTCGCTGCAATCTCGTCATAGCGACGATGTGTTCTAACATCAGGATCAGCAGTCATAAAAATTTTCAATTCAGCATCTGGAAAGACATTTGTGCCAACATCTCTTCCATCCATTACAACAGCTTTGTTTTTGCCCATTTCTCGTTGCAAGGCAACAAGGTGCACACGTACATCATGAATTTTAGAAATCGGACTTACACTGGAAGAAACGGACATCGTTCTAATTTCCTTTTCTATATTCCTACCGTTTAGAAAAGTCTCAGAAGATTTTGTATTCGGATTAAATTTGAAGCTGAGGTGTATATCATCCAAAGCAAGAACCACTTCTTGCTCATTGAATGCACCATCTTTAATCACGCCGTGTTCCATACAATAAAGTGTTACGGCGCGATACATGGCTCCCGTATCCACATAACTATAGCCCAACTTCGCAGCTAAAGCTTTCGCAATTGTACTCTTCCCGCAGGAAGAATATCCGTCAATGGCTATGGTAATTGGCTTCATAAAGAATGTACATTCCAAAATTAGTGAATAATACAATCTGTAAATTACCGATTTATCCACTTTCAAACTTAATTTCCAAAAGGAGACAAACGTGCATTTTCTGAACTTGGTATTTGTACTTTTATAGAAATATATTTTAAGATGAATCAACCTCCTATTCAACTCGTTAATTTAAATCAAGAAGAGAAAGATCGTATTTCGATTATCGCCCATAGGAATATGGTCCGTGGAATTACAACTTACCTAATTCCATTTGTTTTGTTTGGTTGCGGGGTTGCGTATATCAATTTACAGTATGAGAAAATTGGCTTAAGTCAACATCCCGATTTGCGTGAATTTTTGAATGTTATTTTGGTAATTCTAACCATTCTTCCAGCCCGACTTTTTGTAAATGTTATTTTGCGTCACAAAAAAGCTACCCATGCTTGGCAGAAAAAAGTAATTAAAGGAAAAATTCAATCGAAAGATGGAAAAATAATTACGCTTGTAAATCAGAAAGTAAAACTCAATGCTGCGCAGGCCGAAAAAGTAAAAGTAGATGACGAAGTGGTTGTTTCTGCCATGCCCAGTGGCGATTTTGTATTGGATATTGAAATCATTAGTAACAGTAAATAATCAATTGCAAAATAATTGATTAATCTTTCTGATATATTTTCTTCCCTCCATACATCCATGGTTCGATACCATGTTTATCTCTATCAATCAAGGCTTGTTCCAAATCTTTGATCAGTTTATTTCTTTCAAGAATTAATTCTGAAATAAGATTTGCTTCACGATAGAATATGGACATCATTACCCAACGTTTATTTATAAAACGAACCGTACAATAATAATACCAAGCAAATAATCCACTAACAGGTACGGAAACAAAATAAATTAACCATTCAAATCCAGGACGATTAAAAAGACTGTGGTGATGAATAAATTTCCAGGAATAAATACCCAAAACAATATACCAGCTTAGAAACAATAACATTCCTGTTGCAGCCCCTATTGCTCCTCTATATTCTATTTGTTTTACTAAGTTTTTTGAAAGTTTATTCGCAAGAAAAAAACAAATATAATTATGGATTAATCCGTAAACAAAAAATGGAAATCCAAATAAAATATAAAATACCTCTCTTAGATTTTT
>JBBRYH010000078.1:0-10395 GCA_038237845.1 Bacteroidia bacterium | reverse complement strand
TTTTCTTCGTTTTGAAAAGCAAGTTCTTTATTGGCAATGCTTAATTCATCCGCACGTTTTTCTTTTTCTTCGTTTTGAAAAGCAAGCTCCTTATTGGCAATGCTTAATTCATCCGCGCGTTTTTCTTTTTCTTCATTTTGAAAAGCAAGCTCCTTATTGGCAATGCTTAATTCATCCGCACGTTTTTCTTTTTCTTCGTTTTGAAAAGCAAGTTCTTTATTGGCAATCCTTAATTCATCCGCACGTTTTTCTTTTTCTTCGTTTTGAAAAGCAAGTTCTTTATTGGCAATGATAAGGTCATTTGCTCTTTTTTCTTTTTCCTCGTTCTGAAAAGCAAGCTCTTTGTTCGCAATAATTAATTCGTCTGCTCGTTTTTCTTTTTCCTGATTCTGAAAAGCAAGTTCTTTATTGGCAATGCTTAATTCATCTGCTCTTTTTTCTTTTTCCTGATTCTGGAAAACAAGTTCTTTATTGGCGATGATCAACTCATCCGCACGTTTTCCTTTTTCACTGTCCTGATAGGCCAACTCTTTATTAGCAATGATCAGTTCATCTGCACGTTTCTCTTTCTCCTTATCCTGAAAAGCAAGTTCTTTATTGGCAATAAGCAGCTCGTCTGTTTTTTTTGTATTGACATCGCGGGCAACAATCACTACACCTGAGGTAATTCCTGATTCATCTTTGTGCGCCCATCCATTGAAAAGTACGTGCGTGGGTATTCCATTTTTGTGGCAAATTGTAAGTGGTGCATCTACAATTGATCCTTTTGCGAGCAATTCCAGATACACAGCATGGGCCTTGACGGGTTCTGTGAAATATTCGAAGAAATCAGTGCCTGTGAGTTTTTGACGCGACATACCAGTGACGTTCGCCATGGCCTCATTCAGATCAGTGATCAGTCCATCTTTATTGATGGTGACTAATGGATCAAGACTGGCTTCTATTAAATTCCGTGCAAACTGCATCGATTGAAGTTCTGCGCCAATTTCTCTTGACACAGTCAGCACGCCAATAATTTTTCCTTTTTCGATAATGGGAGACAATGCCAGCGAAGTGTTGATGATGACACCGTCCTTTCGGATTCGTTTTGCTTCGTAATGAGGAAAATGTTTTCCTGCGCTTACCTCTTTTAATATTTTTTCCTGCTCCTTCTGTTGATCCTTGGGAATAAGAACAGAAATATTTTTTCCAATCATTTCTTTTTCTGTGTAACCATATATTTTTTCTGCACTACGATTCCAAGTGGTAATTATTCCATCCAGTGTTTTGGTTTTAATTGCATCATCTGAACAATCAATAATTGTGGAAGAAAGCATTCCCTTTCTTGCCAACTCAATGAGTTGCTCAAAACTTTTATTTGATGGAGTTGTTTTTACTTTCATTTGACTGGAATCTCTATCTTGTGTTCTTATGAAATGATCTTCAGAATATCCTCAACTTGATACTTGATTTTATGGAAGTAGTCTGTTGAACAAAGAAGAGGAAATTCAGTCTTTAAAGCGTTGCAAGTGACGGGAATTAACTTACAAATATCACATGTTTCTAAATGGGAAATGACAGTATTGTAGTCAGTCTTTTGATTCGTGTTTTAATTCTTTCATCAGCGCTTCAACATCAACACCTAGTCCCTTAGCTACTCCCATACCGAGTTGAGCATCGGCTCGGAAAAAATGACACAATTGTCGACTAATGATTAAATCTTTTTTCTCACCTGAAATTCCACTCATTGATGTCACAATATTTGAAACCAAATTATGTCGATCGAAATCATTCATCGCTTTTGTAAACAACCAACCGGGTTGTGTGTAGTGATCATTTTCTCCTTCGCCATTTCGATCAAACCAATCTGCAACATTACTTTCTAATTGCATTGGAACTTCTTTGTAAGATTGATCTGCATAAATTTCATCGAAACTATTCGGAGAATAATTCGGAGCATCTTCACCATTTCCATCTATGCTCATGTGTCCATCGCGTTCATAGTTTGCAACCATGTACGGACATTTATTTACAGGAATCTGTTCGTAGTTCACACCTAATCGATAGCGATGTGCATCTGGATAGGAAAGCAAACGTCCTTGCAATAATTTATCAGGTGAATAGGAGATGCCATCGACCACCGCTGCAGGAGCAAACGCGCTCTGCTCAACTTCAGCAAAATAATTTTTCGGAATCTGATTTAACTCCACCACGCCGACATCAATCAAAGGAAAATCTTTGTGCGGCCAGATTTTTGTAATGTCAAAAGGATTGAATGAAAATGATTTTGCTTGATCGGCGGTCATTACCTGAATAGACATTGCCCATTTTGGAAAATCTTTTTTGTCAATTGCTTCTACCAAATCGCGTTGAGCAAAATCGGGATCTTTCCCTTTCATCTCTACCGCTTCTGAATCTGTAAAATTTTTAATTCCCTGTAAGGTTTTGAAATGAAACTTCACCCAGACCTTTTCATTTTTTGCATTGAACATGCTGAATGTATGCGAACCGAAACCATGCATGTGTCGGTGACCATAAGGAGTTCCTCTGTCGCTCATCAAGATCAAAACCTGATGAAGACTTTCCGGATTCAAACTGAAGAAATCCCACCTCATCGTTGGGCTTTTGCAATTCGTTCTCGGATCACGTTTTTGTGTATGAATAAAATCGCTGAATTTTTTCGGATCTTTTATAAAAAAAATTGGCGTGTTATTCCCCACCAAATCCCAATTACCATCTTCTGTATAAAATTTCAAAGCAAATCCGCGGGGATCTCTTTCTGAATCCGCACTCCCTTTTTCTCCACCGACTTGGGAAAACCGAACAAACATTTTCGTTTGTTTGCCAATGGAATTAAAAAGTTTAGCCTTTGTATAGCGGGAAATATCATGTGTAACTGTAAATGTTCCGAAAGCCGCAGTACCTTTTGCATGGACCACTCTTTCGGGAATTCTTTCGCGATTGAAGTGCGCCATTTTTTCATGTAGAATAAAATCCTGAAGAAGTAAAGGACCTCGCGAACCCACACTCATTGAATTTTCTTCTTCAGTATAAGGTCGGCCCGAAGCCGTTGTTAATTTTTTCTTAGCCATGATTATTTATTTTCGGATGCTGAAATTTCTTTCAATGAAGTAGTAATGTCAGCGGCGTTTTTAAGCGTACTGGCCTGAAACTCCTGCCATCTCAATTTTTCCTCCGCCTTGTAAGTAGTCATTTGAGTTCTCAAATCATTATTATCTTTTTCCAGACGCGTTATTCTAAGTAAGATCTTTGCATTTACGTTCGGAGTACTTTTTAAGTTTTTAATCGTTTTTTCATTGGCAACAATTTTTCGTTCTGTTTTAGCCTGAAATTTCGCCCATTCATCGGAAGGATCACTTTTCTTTATAGAAATTATTTGTTTTTCATCCGCTGTTTTCAGACTATCTGAACCGATGCTATCTTCCGCAACTATTTTTTCCTCTTTGAATTTTTCATAGGCATCATCTGCTTTTGGGGCTTTTGATTCGCATGAAAAAAGTAGTGTTATAAAACAAGAACTGATAAGAAGCCTAGAGAAATAATTTGTGTTCGCGTTCATAAGTAGGTGGTTGGGGTGCCCGATTTATTTTTTTAAATGCATTTCGTTTGCCTGTCGTTCAATCGTGAAAATCTCTTTGTACGAATCTGGTTTTATACCAAGAGTACCGGTGAAGGGATGATCAAGCAGAATAATGATGAAGAGAAACATTCCGATGATTGCTCCAAGTAGATAAGCGAGGGAAATGTGCAAACGCTGATGTTCAATGTCGAGCAGCATGGCACAAATAATGGTGAGGATAGCGCCTAACATGATCGGCAACCACATCGCTGCTGGAATTTCCGCATCCATGGAAGAGGCGCGTAATCCTCGATAGGTAGCAAGTTCATTCAGGTGACTGAACATTTCCGCGACGAGTTGAATCTGAAATTGGTTTTTCGGATTAAGATGTTCCATTTTATAAAACACCCTATTAAAAGACTCTGGTGTTTTACGACTCGTCTTCATCGTCCCCATATTGGGAAATTCTTCATCCACGACATTAAAAACAAAATCCAGATAAACGACCATAAGTGCTTTCGACTCAATCGTGTCTGGATAAAATTTAATATCGCGATACAATCCCATTGCAGAACTGCCTTCTTTACTGACATTTCCGCGCGTTTCATTCAGCTGATCCCATACTACAAAAACTACAAAACTTAGTAGTAGTGCGTAAAAACTCCCAACAGCAAGGAACATAAATCCCGTTACTTCATTGTGAGATTTGAGAATTTGCAGTTTCCTATATTTTCTGAAGAAGAAAGTGCACAACGCTGCAAAAAGTCCTCCGAAAAAAACAATCAGAATGAAAAGTAGGAACGACGGTATTTGCAACATGTAATACGTGATGGCCATCTGAAGAAAGGGGTTGAGAAATAAAAATTACCGAAAGTGAATATTTGCTTTCAGAAATAGTTAATGGAGATATTTCGCAAAATGTTCTTTCACAAAAGCGTGTTGCTGATTGTCCGTCATCTTATCGGTGGTGTGAACTTCAATTTTTATTTTTTCGAAATGATGATCTTTTTTTAAAATATGCATCAATTCAGTTTTCGCATCTGTGGGACCAAATAAAATGACTTCTTCATAATTCTTAATTACCTCACCAAGTTTTTTGAAATAAGCAGTTTGTTCGTGCTGCTCTTTGTTATGCATGAGTTGTTCACTTTTCCCCAGACTCTTTTCTTTTTCTCTGTGCGTAAATTCTGAATGAATACTTTTTGTTTCAAACTGATCAGTGGTGAATTCAGTCAGGTGAGCATTAGAATGATCCATCCAGATGCCGGCGTATTTTGCGTTTGTCATTTTGTAACTTATTTAATTAGCATTTATTTTAATTTCAAGGAGCATTGTTAGTTATAACAATGCTCCTTTACCTTTGAAACCAACCTTCACCTTACTGTCTTACGATATTATTTCCTGCCATTATTACGGCACTTGTTCTTGCCAAAGCTCTTCCGTTTAATGTTGCACCTGTGTTGAATGTGATCGATTGCATTGCGAGAACAGTTCCTTTCATTACGGAAGTTGTTCCGAATGTCGCTGAACTTCCAACTACCCAGAAAATATTTGATGCCGAAGCCCCGCCAGCCAGAATTACTTTTCGTCCAGAAGTAGTCGTGAAAGAAGAAGCGATCTGAATAATAAATACGGCACTCGCATTACCTCGTGCGTCGAAGGTGACATCACCAGATGAAATCGCGAGAGAAGAAGTTGACTTGTAAAGTCCCGGAGTCAATGTAAGTCCACCAATGTTTCCTGAAAGTGTTACAATATCAGTTGCGGTTCTTCCTGCAGCATCGTTATAGGCAGCAGTTAAATCAAGTTTTGCTTGTGTTGCAATGGGATCATTGATATGCAATGTACCATTCAAAATTCCAGGAGGAAATCCGCCTACAGAAGTTCCAGGACTCAATCCCATATCACCTGTAACAGTTGTTGATCCTGTGTTTGTAATTGCAGAACCTGCAAGAATTGCAAGAAGGGCATCGCTTGCGAGCGGCACAGTTGTCTGCGTGGTAGTTTGAAGTGGGATAACAGTAGTATTGCCACCAGTTGTTGTTGTGTCGTCTTTTTTGCATGCTCCGAATAGTAAGATTCCAGCGATTGCAATTTTTGAGAAATTTTTTATCGTTTTCATTTTGTTTGCTTTTAATAACTTTGCGAGAGTCATTTTCACTTTACAAAAGTGCCTCAAAGCGGATCAAAAGGACTTACATTACCTTGGATAAAACTTACATGATTCACACATATTTAGTCTTTCTTCATTCTATTGATCACCTTTTTCCATTTGCTGAAAAAAATGTACCCGAGGCGATTTCAGAACCATAGTGGTGGTATTGATTTTCGGCATTGCTTTGCTTTTTTGCCGAGTTTAAAATCATGGAGCCTTATTTTAATTTGTGTTGACTGCATTTGCCAGATTGAGTTGACTCCTATTGTACCTGTTTTACCAATTGTATTTCACAGGTAATCTTGACTTCTTCACTCAGCAGAAAGCCACCACCCTCAAGAGCAGTATTCCAGGTCAGTCCGTAATCTGCTCGGTTAATTTTTCCATTGATAATAAAGCCGGCCTTTTCGTTCAACTGGGGATCTTTTTGGATACCTGTGAATTCAAGATCCAATTTGATTTGTTTGGTGATTCCTTTAATCGTGAGTTCTCCCCAAAGTTCAAAGCCACCATTATTACTTTTTTTCTCCATTGTATTTCCGCTGAAAGTAATTTCTTTATGATTTTCAACATCAAAGAAGTCCGGACTTCTCAAATGCTCATCGCGTTTAGGATCTCCCGTGCTGATGGATGCCGGATTCATCCAGAAATCAATTTCGGCAGTGGCAAAATCAGCACCTGCGGTGTAAATACTCGCGTCAAATTCTTTGAACACACCTTTGACATTGGTGATCATGAGATGTTTTACCTTGAATGCAATTTCACTATGTGAAGGGTCAATAGCCCATTTTGTTTTTGTGATTACTTCTGCGGTTTCCATATTTTAATTTTTTAGAATTGAATTTAGTCGCGAATATTTAGCATTTCAAAAGTCAAAATAATCGCAGCGGAAAATGTTGTATTTCATACGATGAAACTTGCACATTTCACATGTTTGGCTAGGATGACTAATTTGATTTTAGTAGAAAAGTAAAAAGCACCATACAATTGCATGGTGCTTTAACGTGAGGAGGTGAAAAATCTACATTCGCTCCATATACCAACTTAATTCTTTTCTCATTTTTTTCATTTCAAAAATAGCGTCAATAGTTTTTCGTAAACGCATGAATGCCGTTTCACTTTTTACTACATAGTCAAATGCCTGGTGATGCATGCAGTTAATCGCGACTTCAATTTTATCCTGTGAAGAAAGCATGATTACGGGAAGCTCGGAATCGAACGTTTTTATTTTATCGAGGACTTGCATGCCGTTCATCGCACCTTTTTCGATTCCATCAAGATGATAATCGAGAATGATTAGATCGGGTGTGGAAGCGAGGTTCGCCACACAAAGTTCGCCGGTTGCGAAAGTTTCAATTTCAAAATCGGCATGTTGAAGGAATTCAATTTCAAGGCGTCGTAAAAAAAGGGCATCATCATCGACAAGGAACAATTTTATTTTTGTTGGATCGCTCATTATTTTTTATTTTTTAGTAAATGAAATTCTTCTTGTAATTCGGCGCAGGCTTGCGTACAAATTTTTTCTAGTTTTAAAACCATCTCCTCAATTTCAGCGCCCTGTTTCTGCGCAGTGGCATATTCCTGCACTTTTTTTGCCATGTTTTCAAAATCAACACTCATGCCGACAATTGAAAAGGAAGGAACCATTTTATGTGCAGCTGATTCCAATAATTTCCAATCTTGATCTTTCAGACTTTGTTTCATTTCTAAAATCAGGGGAGGCGTTTGCTCCAGATAGAGAGCGATCATTTCCATCATCAAGGGTGGACTTGATTTAGTGAGATGATTTAAATAGTCCATTGAGATGCATCTCAAATTTTCAACTATTTCTTTTTTCACTTCCTCTTTTATTTCTTTGGCTATCGAAGTTCCTTGTTTGACCAACCCGACAATTTTGCTGTACAACAATCTTTCGTCAACGGGCTTTGCGATGTAATCATTCATTCCAACGGCTTTGCATTTTGCCAAGTCGACCGTTGTAACATCGGCAGTCAAGGCGACAATCGGAATTTCTGAATGCATGTTATTTCGAATATATTCTGTTGCTTCGAATCCGTTCATTTCCGGCATTTGTAGGTCCATCAGAATAATGTCGTAGGTGTTGTGCTGCAATTTTTCAATCGCAATTTTTCCATTAGATGCAATATCGCAAGTGAATCCGAATTCATCCAACAGCGTTCTCATTAAAAGTTGGTTGAGTGCAATATCTTCTACCACTAATATTCTAATATCCTTTATCGCTATGTCGACTTCAACAATTCCGGCATCGAATTCTGCTTTGGCTTTTGTTTTTTTGAAATCCAAAATGAAACTGAAAGTCGAACCCTTGTTAATTTGACTCGTCACTTTTATTGTCCCACCTTGTGGTTCCACCAATTGTTTTACAATCGCAAGTCCCAAACCCGTTCCTCCGAATATGCGCGATGTTCCGCTTGTTGCCTGCTGAAAATTTTCAAATATTTTATCAATCTTCTGTTCAGCAATTCCAATGCCTGTATCCGTCACTGAAAATTCCATTGTCGCTTTCTCATCATCTTCGCTCAGCATTTTTACCCTGACGGTAATTTTTCCTTTCGAGGTAAACTTCACCGCATTACTAACCAGATTCAAAATGATCTGATGTAATCGCACAGGATCTCCTACCAATACTTCTGGAATATTTTTGTCATAGTCCGTTACCAGCTCTAGATTTTTTTCCTGAATCTTCGGCTCAAATAAATGAAGCATAGCAGAAATTGACGATGACATTTTAAATGGTGATTGAACGAAAGTCATTTTGCCGGCGTCTACTTTCGCTAAATCCAAAATATCATTGATCAACACAATCAGGGCGTCACCGCTCATTTTGATTGCTTGCAGATATTCGTTTTGTTTTGCCGTCAACTCCGTTTTTAAAACCACTTTTGTAAATCCGATAATCGCGTTCATCGGCGTACGGATTTCATGACTCATATTAGAAAGAAATTGCTGCTTTGCTTTCACAGCATCTTCTGCAATCCGCGTGGCACTTTCTGCTTTTCTTTTTGCTTCTTCTGCAATTTCTGTTGCTAATTCCGCAAAAACTTTTGCCTCTAGTAATTCGGTCGCTATTCTTTTTTGCTCAGTAACATCTCGTGCAACCACCACAACTCCCAATACATGTCCTTTATCGTCTCTATAAACAGAACCGTTAAATAGTACGTCGGTCAATTTTCCATTTTTATGTCGAAGTGTCAATGGCGAATCGGCTACTGAACCTTTTGCAAAAACTTCCTGATATACATCATGCGCTTTTTGTGGTTCGGTGAAATAATCAAAGAAGTCAGTTCCGGTCAATTCTGCGCGCGACATTCCTGTGATATTGGCTGTTGCCTGATTCATATCCGTGATCTTTCCTTCAGGACTGATCGTAACCAAAGGATCTCGACTTGCCTCAATAAGACTCAGCGAATATTGAGAAGCCAATTTGGCAGAATAACTTAATGCTTCTAATTCCTTATTGACAATTTCACGTTTCTCTTTTTCTTTATTTTGAAAGTCAAGCTCTTTGTCAGCAATTACCAACTCCGCCGCGCGTTTTTCTTTTTCGCTCGATTGAAAGACAAGCTCCTTATTTGCAATGAATAATTCCTGGGCACGTTTTTCTTTTTCCTCATTTTGAAAAGCAAGTTCTTTGTTGGCAACAATTAACTCTTCCGCGCGTTTTTCTTTTTCGCTCGATTGAAAGACAAGCTCCTTATTTGCAATGAATAATTCCTCAGCACGTTTTTCTTTTTCCTCATTTTGAAAAGCAAGTTCTTTGTTGGCAACAATTAACTCTTCAGCGCGTTTTTCTTTTTCTTCATTTTGAAAAGCAAGTTCTTTATTCGCAATGCTTAACTCATCAGCACGTTTTTCTTTTTCTGTATTTTGAAAAGCAAGTTCTTTGTTTGCAATACCTAATTCATCCGCACGTTTTTCTTTTTCTGTATTTTGAAAAGCAAGTTCTTTATTGGCAATGCTTAATTCATCCGCACGTTTTTCTTTTTCTGTATTTTGAAAAGCAAGTTCTTTGTTTGCAATACCTAATTCATCCGCACGTTTTTCTTTTTCTTCGTTTTGAAAAGCAAGTTCTTTGTTTGCAATAATTAATTCATCTGCTTTTTGAGTAATAACATCTCTCACTACAACTATAGCACCCAGCACGTTCCCTTTTTCATCCTTGTATACAGACCCATTGCATAATACGAATGTTTCTTTTCCATCTTTTAAAGTAAGTGGGTAATCCTTAATAAAGCCTTTTGTAAATATTGCTTTATAACCTTTCTTCGCATTTTCAGGTTGAGCAAAATGAGCAAAGAAATCTGAGCCCATAATTTTTTCCCTAGTCTCATCCGTCGCGTTAAGCGTAGCTTCATTTACATTCTTAATCTTTCCATCCGGACTTATTACAAATAACGGATCGAAACCGGCTTCAATCAGACTGAGCGTATATTCAGATTCGTAAGGGCTTTGATTTTTCATTTCAATTGTGTGCAGGGGGGATTCCTATTTCTTCTAATGGACTTCTTCGTTTGTCTTTTAATTGTTTAAAATGCGAAGGAGAAAGGCCGGTTACTTTTTTAAATTGATTTGAAAGATGCGCCACGCTGCTGTAATTCATCTTCCAGGCGATTTCGGTAATATTTAATTCGCCATAAATAATTAATTCTTTGATGCGTTC
>JBBRYH010000077.1:0-10701 GCA_038237845.1 Bacteroidia bacterium | reverse complement strand
CGTGCAACGGCTGAACATACTTTGTAAACTTATTCCGTATGTATTACCAAAGGTTGAAAGCGTTACCCATAAGCTGGGCGAACCCGAAAACGAAACAGAAAACAACGGGTTTAAATGGTAAGTTCCTTACTGATTTAGGTTTCAATTTCTCAAAATAAATTTCAAATGCCAAAACCCCACACATTCCCGACCTTATACGATGAGGTGAAAACAGTTAGTATTTCCTTTTTGACAAAGCACGGATATTTAAAGCCGAACCAATGGCAAAGCGGTACAATTACGTGGAGCAGTAACGGAAACAAAACAGGCAGTATTTCAATACGGATAAACACACAGCCCGAAAGCCCTTACCTTGAACTGGATTATAAATGTAATGAAGCCCCGATAAAATACAGGGTGCAATTAATTTCAACCCCTTCTAATTTAGGCAAAGGGGTTGTTTGGTATTTCGTTTGCCCCCATACTGGTAAGCGTTGCCGAAAGTTATATTTAGCCGACACCTATTTTTACCACCGTTCAGCGTTCAGGGGTTGCATGTACGAAAAGCAAACCCAAAGTAAAAAGAGCAGGTATTTAGATAAAACGCTGGGGGTATATTTCCGAACCGACCAACTGTTTGAACAGCTTGACAAAAAGCACTTAAAAAAACAGTATGCAGGAAAACCAACCAAAAAGTATTTGAAACTTACCCAACAAATACAAAGAGCCGAAAGCATACCATACCACGAAATTGAACGGGCTTTTGATAAGCTGAAATACTGAAAGGAAAGTTTCCTATTTCCCGAACTGGAAAGTAAAGCCGTTCAACCCCTCAAAAGTATGTTTCCTGTATAGTATTGTACCCTATTTGTACCTCAAAATCTGAAAGCCTTACTATCATTGATAAGTTACTTTATGTATTGGAAAGTAGCCCACTTTATTCAATAGTTTTGGCTATCACCATATTAAAGAGTTACCATAATTTTAATGGTAAATAAATGGTATCTTAGTTCAACGTTTCAGGCAAACGGAAACGTATACTAACAACTACTTTTTATTTTTTCTAAATTCCAATGAGCTCAATAACTTCTATTGAAAATTTGGTGCATCATTCGTTCAAAGGACTGGCAGCGTCTATTGCCCATACTGTAGTTATAATTGACCCAATTGAATTCAGAGTTAAATACTTAAACAGGGCTTCAAACGGATTTGTTTTTGAAAATGTTGTAGGTAAAGAAGTTTTTGAATTTATGGAGCCAGAACAAGTTCCTCAATACAAAGCTTTGCTTCAAAAAATTGTTGAAACAGGACAAGAATTCAGCTTTGAAACTTCAATACCAGACCCCATAAATCTTGAAACAAAAATATGGTTGGATTGCAAACTGTCTCCTATTATGAACGAAGGGAAACTGGAAGGCATTCTTGTAATTACTGAAAACATTACTTCAGATAAATTAAAGGAAATCGAAATTGCCAACAAAGAGGAAAAATTATTAGCCATAATCAATAATACACGCGACTATATTTTATCTATCGACGCAGAATTTAAATTAACCGAGTATAATTCGGTATTCGGTAAAATTATAGAACATGGATATGGAAAAACAAATTTGAAAGGCACTTCAATATTGGATTACATTGATCCGAAGCGTCATGATCATCTTCGTTCCATTTACAAAGGAGTTTTTGCAGGTGAAATCATAAATGATGTCGAGAGTTTTGAAACGGTTTTAAATAATGTAGTGTATAACGAAACAGGCTTTCATCCTATATATAATTTTGATAAAGCAATTGTAGGTATCTCCATTTTTTCAAGGGATATTTCTGAACGTGTCAAAAATGAATTGAAGTTGAAACAGTCTCTAAAGGATCGTGATATTTTACTTTCTGAAATTCACCATCGAATTAAAAATAATCTTGCACTTGTTTCCAGTATGTTACAACTGAATGAAATGGGTCTTGAAAATGGCGAGGCGAAAGATGCATTGGCTGATAGTAGAAATAGAATAAAGTCAACTGCATTAGTACACGAAATGCTTTATCGTGGCGATCGATTTGATGCGATTAGCCTGAAAGAATTTGTGGCAGAATTATTCAATAATTTGAAAGCAACGGATGCGATGGAATTGATTTTGGAAGGACCGGATTATATACTGGATCTTGAAAAAGCTTTTCCTTTTGGTTTATTGATGCATGAATTGATCATGAATTCCATGAAACATGCATTCAGAGAAAGAGGTATGGGTAAATTAAAATTGGTTATAGTAACTGACTCTACAAACCTGAAAATCGAATATTGCGAGTGTTCTGGAAAATTTCCTGAATCCGTGGATTTCTTTGACACTTCCACAACAGGACTAATGCTGATTCACACCTTCATAGAGCAATTGAACGGTGAAATTAAACTCGAAAAAAGAGAACCGATCTCCTATTTAATTTCTATACCGATAGCTTGAAAAACATTACAAAAGTTCTGATCGCAGAAGATGAAATTCTCATTGCAAGGGTTCTTAAAATGATCCTTGAGCGGAAAAATATTGAAGTAAAACATGTTCTCGATCGAGAAAATGTTGTTGAATCCACAAAACTTTTCCTGCCCGATCTGGTTATTCTGGATGTTCAATTAAAAAATAAATCATGTGGTGTTGGTGCTGGAAAAGAGATTCGGAAAAATGGATATTCTGGACCGATTATTTTTACTACAGGCAATTCCCGTGAAGAAACGCAAAAGGAAATGGAAGGAATCATCAATACTTATCTGTTTACAAAACCAATCGACCCAAATGAGTTGGTGAAATTTATTGAGTCTGAATTGTGATTAGTTTTAATTATCTATCCATTTTCAATTCTGCTTCGTATTGAAGAAAAAAGAATGCGCTTCCTGCGGAATGTTAATAGAAGCCCAAAGCAAGGAATGTCCCATTTGCGGATATGAATTTCCTGTTGATAGTAAATGGAGATCCTGGCTTATTATATTATTTCTGCTCATTATCCTTTTTCTTTCTTTTAATCGAATCTGGCATTATTTCAGTTAATCAGGATATTTTAAAAATATTGAGCCAATCTATTTAATAACTGCGAACATTTTTCAAATAGTCGATTGTAGTTAATCTGTTTGGTGCCTTAACTTTGTATTGTAAATTATTAAAGTTCTAAAAAAAGTAAATATGAAAATCACAATTCAACGTTGTTTCAAAAAACCAGGTCTAATTGATCGTGCAAAAAATTATTTTTTGGAATTAAACGATAAAGGACTTTATATCATTGCTACAGGAAATGCAACATTGATGCCTCGTACAAAAAACATGTTGCAGGAAGCAATCGCCAACGCCGCCGTCGATCATTTCAAAAATAAATTTGAAGTAGATATTGTTGCTAATGAAAAACGCATTCTAAACGGAGAATTAGACGCAATGGCAAATGAGAAAATGTGTTATTTCCTCGAGAAAAATCAAGTTGAAGTTTTTAAAGTAGCAAAAGACTCAGCAGACGCAATCAAAGTTTCGATCAAAGGCGGCAAAGCTAAATTGGACCTTTTGGTAGAAATGGATTATTGGATTGAATTAAATGAAATAGCCGGATATTTAGAGAAAAAGTAAATTCTCAAAAGATGACAGTCAATTAAGAAAGGAAAGTCTCCTAGGAACACTTACCTTTCCTGATGATTAATTCATTTACGGCGATAGATTTTGAAACGGCAACTGCTAACCGTGCTTCTGTATGTCAGGTAGGAATTGTGCGAGTGGTGAATCGAAAAATTACGGAGCGATTTTCTATACTCATTCAGCCGCCGCATAATGCATATTTACCCATTAATACTTCCATTCACGGTATTTCAGCAAAGGATACGAAGAACAGTCCCATGTTCAGTCGCGTTTGGAAAGACATTCAACATTTAATTGTAGATCAACATGTGGTGGCGCATAATGGATTTTCTGTCGATTTCCATTGCATCGACCAGTCGCTTCACCTGTACAAAATAGATCGGCCGAATTATACAAAACATTGTACCTACAAAATCTTTGGCAAGAAACTTCCAGTCTTGTGTGAAGAATATGGAATTAAGTTGAAACATCATGATGCGTTATCAGATGCGGAGGCTTGTGCGGAGTTGTTTTTGATTTCTTTGGGTGGGAGATAATTTTTTTTTTTGGAAAGCATAAAATCCCTTCAACTGATTTGGTTGAAGGGATTTTTTTGCTTTTGAGAAGAATAAATGAATCAAGTTTCTAAGTATTATTTATTCTATTAAAAAAAATCACAAGTAATCAATGAAATTGAATTTTATCAATTACAAATATTTGTTACCGACTATTAATGTAAAAGCTACATACTTTTCGCAAAAAAACATGAAACAAATCTTACTTCTTTCATTGATCTTTATCTCTACTTTATCTTGCGGTCAAACATCACCGGCAAACACAAAACCAAACACCTCATCTGACTTTTTAAATCACATTTCAGTAGTTGCAGGTGCTGGTATAACATATGGGCTGAACAAAGTTTATGAGGATCCAATATTAGAGAAGATTCCGGATTGGTGGTGATTGAACGGGGACCTTTTTATAGAACAAGTGCAACTTTTGGGATTATCTACTCTCCTTTTGTATATAAAGTTTGGACCCCAGGCGCAATTGACACAACCTTTAGAGCCCAAAGGTTATCATTTGGACTTTTTATGGCACCAAGTACGCTAGCCGGACTTTCATCTGCACGTTTTTTCGAAAATATTGATATGGGATTAGGTGTAGGATATAAGTCTCAATATTTCGCTGCAATGTTTACGCTCAATAATATTTCAATAAAGCAACCTAGGACTTATTTTGTTAATGACTATCAAGATAAACACAAGCAATATTTTGTAAATGGTCAGGTGCAAAGTTCAATAGATCTAAACAATAATTCAATTTTTTATACCAAACACCTATGGTCAATTGGATTTCAGGTTGTAATAGACCTTCGTGTTTTGTCGGGACTTTCAGAATCAAATGGTAAGGAGTCACAAAGACTTCAATTAAATTAACTATTTAATTTAAAAATAATTCCTAAGGCAGGTCAAATTCATTTAATTGATTTGGCCTGTTTTGCTTTAATAAAAGCCCAAATGGTTGGGATTACAATTTCCTTCCTTCTACAAAATCTTTACATGCCAAAATGCATAACATGTGAAAACTGTAACTTTTTCCTACTAAGCTGTAACAAATAGCCCTGCATCGACCTCCATCTTTGCACGATATTATCAATTATAGCTATGAAAATAAAATTTCTGTTTTTTCTATTATTCATAAACCTCTCTGGTTTATTTGCATTCAACATTAAACATTTTGATGGGAAATTTGAAAAAGCCGAAGAGCTATTTAAAGCTGGAAATTATAATGAGGCAGTTGCTATATACCTTGAACTTTACCGTAGTGATACTAGCAATGCAAATATTTCCTATCTAATTGGTGAATGTTATTTAAGAAGTTCCTACGGAAAAGCGAGAGCCATTCCCTATCTGGAAAAGGCCGTTTTGTCCATATCACCGAACTATAAACAAGGTTCTTCTGACGAGCGAAATTCACCTTTATTGGCCTATAAACTTTTAGGAGATGCATACCATATTCATTCCGAATTTGATAAAGCAATTGATACTTATGAAACTTACAAAGAAAAGTTGATTGTTTATAAGCAGAGAGACAAGGTAAATTTAAAAGATGCCGATCGAAAAATAGAAATGTGTAATACCGCAAAAGAGTTAATGGCTATTCCAATCAATGTAAAAATTGAGAATATGGGAAAAGAACTCAACTCTCCTAGGGCTGATTATTCTCCAGTTTTAACGGGTGATCAATCCACAATGATATTTACATCCCGAAGAAGTGGAAGCACAGGCGGAGAGACTTATGATGGTGGAAAATATTATGAAGATATTTATATTTCAAATTACAATGGTACCGAATGGACTACTGCCCAAAATATTGGAGGACCCATAAATACCGATGGTAATGAAGCAACAGTAGGTATTTCACCCGACGGGCAGCAAATTCTGATTTACAAAGATGATAACGGAGATGGAAATATTTATTCTACAACATTAAATGGAGATGTGTGGTCGACACCAATAAAACTTAACGCTAACATCAATAGTTCTTCCTGGGAGCCGAGTGCATTTATTTCGGCAGATGGGCGTGCAATTTATTTTTCGAGCGATCGCCCTGGTGGATTTGGTGGTAGAGATCTTTATGTAAGTCAGAAAATTACTAATGGGGATTGGGGAAAAGCAGTTAATATGGGTCCATTAATTAATACTCCATATGACGAAGATGCACCTTTTATACATCCTGATGGAGTTACTTTATTCTTCAGCTCTAATGGACATAATACAATGGGCGGGTTTGATGTTTTTTATAGTTCCTTGTCTGATGATGGCTCTAAGTGGCAAGCACCAATTAATGTTGGTTATCCAATAAATTCGCCTGATGATGATATTTTTTATGTGGTTTCTACTGATAAAACAAAAGCTTATTACACTTCTTTTAAAGAAGGTGGCTTTGGAGAAAAAGATAATTACATCATTACTTTTATTGATCAAAAGCAAGCTCCACTTACATTGATAAAAGGAATTGTAAAAGAAGCCGATGGAAGCGTACCGAAAAATGTAGTAATTACTGTAACGGATAATGAAACAGAAAAAGTAGTCGGAGTATATAATGCAAACAGTAAAACAGGTAAATATTTATTTATTCTTACCTCTGGAAAGAATTATAATATTGCCTATGAAGCAGAGGGATTTTTATTCTACTCCGAAAACAGACAGATCGACAAAAAAACAAATTATTATGAGACCTATCAAGCGATCGAACTACCTGTGATCGAAATAGGTTCAAAAGTTGTATTGAACAATATCTTTTTTGATTTTGATAAAGCAACACTGCGTCCTACTTCCAATGTTGAATTACGGAATATCGTTAGATTTTTAAATAAAAACCCTAATATTTCTATTGAGATTGATGGATTTACCGATTCTAAAGGCACTTCGGATTACAATTTGAAATTGTCGCAAGAAAGAGCAGATGCAGTAGTCGCATACTTAACAGCAAAAGGAATTAAAAAAGAAAGATTAGTAGCAAAAGGATTTGGTGAATCTGCTCCTGATGCATTAAATCAAAATGCTGATGGAACTGATAATCCTGCAGGTCGTCAATTAAACAGACGGGTTGAAATGAAAATTATTGGTGTCAAATAATTTAATAACAGAAGATTAACTATTAGTAAATTAATAAAGCTTTACCTTATTCATTCAAATAATAATGACAAATTGATAGATAAAATAAACGGGACTGAAATCTAGATTACCATTATATCAATTCTATCTATAGGTCAAGCGAACATCAATCCATCCCCTCATTAATTGCGTAACTTTAGGGAACTAATTTCTTCCATGCGCAATTCTTTTATTTTCAAAAAATATACGCCTCCAGAACTCTCGACATTCGAGAAACTTTTTGACATTTTCAAAGAGCTTATCGTGCATACTTCAGGCGATTTTGATGAGGCCATCGACTGGCTACGTCAACTCGATAAGGAATACAAACTCACTACACCCGAATATTCCATTGAGGATTTTATTGAGGAATTGAAGAAGAAACGTCTAATCCGTGAGGATAATGGCAAAGATGGTCCCGGAGGATCGACGGTGATTACGGCAAAGATGGAGCGTATTATTCGTCAGAGTGCGCTCGAACAGGTTTTCGGAAATCTTAAAAGAAGCAGCAGAGGCAATCACAAAACCAAAGCAGCAGGAAGTGGCGATGAACATACCGGAGATTTTCGTCCATTTAATTTCGGTGATTCATTGGAACAAATTTCCATGACTGAAACACTTCGAAATGCACAAGTGAATAATGGTGTGGGAGATTTTCAATTGCATGAGCGCGATTTGGTTGTAGAAGATACTTTTTTCAAAGCGCAGATGTCGACTGTGTTGATGATTGATGTGAGTCATTCTATGATTTTATATGGGGAAGACCGAATTACACCAGCGAAAAAAGTTGCAATGGCTTTGTCGGAATTAATTAGCACCCGTTATCCGAAAGATACACTCGACATAATAGTTTTTGGTGATGATGCTTGGCCCATTTCAATACAAGATCTGCCCTATTTACAAGTGGGACCTTATCATACTAATACAGTTGCAGGATTAGAATTAGCAATGGATATTCTACGAAGAAAAAAGAATACAAATAAACAGATCTTCATGATTACCGATGGTAAACCAAGTTGTCTGAAAGAAAGAAATGGTGATTATTATTATAACAGTAATGGACTCGATCCATACATCACCGAAAAGTGCTACACCTCTGCCCGACTCGCTCGACGTTTGCATATTCCGATAACAACATTCATGATTGCGAAAGATCCGTATTTACAGCGCTTCGTAGAGAAATTTACAGAAGCCAATCAGGGAAAAGCTTTTTATACAGGATTAAAAGGCTTAGGACAATTAATCTTCGAAGATTATGCTGCGAACCGAAAGAAAAATATCAAAGGGTAAAATAATTACCTCCGCCTAAGCGGATACCAATTACCAATTACCTCCGCCTAGGCGGATACCGACTTACCAGATTACTAGATTACCAAATTAAAAAACATTTTATGTCAACTAAAGCACCATTGATCAAAACACTGGGAGAATTAAAAAAATCAGGATACGCAAGCAAAAGTATTCGGGATGAATTGCGGGCGAATTTATTGATCGCAATTACGGAGGGAAAACCAACTTTCGAAGGAATTCATGGTTATGAAACAACAGTTATACCTGAATTAGAACGTGCGATTCTTTCTCGCCATCATATTAATCTTTTGGGGTTACGTGGACAGGCAAAAACAAGGCTAGCACGTATGATGGTGAATTTATTGGATGAATGGATTCCTGTAATTGAAGGAACTGAAGTGAATGATGATCCTTTACAACCACTTTCCTGGTTTGGCCGAAATGCTGTAGAAACATTGAAAGATGCTACTCCAATTTCCTGGTTGCATCGCTCCGATCGTTTCTTTGAGAAATTAGCGACACCGGATGTTACAATTGCAGATTTGATTGGTGATGTGGATCCGATTAAAGCTGCAAATATGAAACTTTCCTATGCTGATGAGCGCGTGATTCACTTTGGAATGATTCCTCGTGCAAACCGATGCATTTTTGTTATTAATGAATTACCAGATTTACAAGCTAGAATTCAAGTTGCCTTGTTTAATATTTTACAGGAAGGCGATATTCAGATTCGCGGATTCCAGTTGCGATTTAATTTTGATATTCAATTTGTGTTTACGGCAAATCCGGAAGACTACACAAATCGTGGTAGTATTGTAACACCACTCAAAGATCGTATCGGTTCACAAATCCTTACCCACTACCCTGCTACAATTGAAACCGCACGTAAAATCACAGAGCAGGAAGCGAAAGTGGACGAATTGCAAAAGAAAAACATTACTGTTCCTTCTCTCGCAATGGAACTGATCGAACAAATAGGTTTTGAAGCCCGCAACAGCGAATACATCGACAGCAAAAGTGGTATTTCCGCTCGTATGAGTATTTCTGCATATGAAAGTTTAGTGAGTACAGCAGAGTTGCGTATGCTACGAAACAAACTCGACAAGACTACAGTGCGACTGATTGATTTTACAGGAATCGTTCCTGCACTTACCGGAAAAATGGAAATGGCATACGAAGGTGAACAAGAAGGCGCACGTGCCGTTGCCGATATTTTAGTTGGCGCCGCAGTGAAAACAATTTTCGAAAACAATTTTCCGAAAGTTAGTAAACTGGAAAAACCAACTGAGAAAGGCCCATATCAGGATATCGTAGATTGGTTCATTGCTCAGGAATCTGACTTCGAGTTGGCTGACACTATGGATGATGCTACTTATTTCAAAAAGTTAGATGACATCACTCCACTAACACAACTCATCAAGCGTTTTCAGCCTGAAATTCCAAAAGAGGAAACTCGTTTCCTAAAAGAAATTATTCTATGGGGATTAGTAGAAAGCAAAAAGCTAACAAGAATTAAAAATGCAGCAGGGGTTAGTTTTACTGATGAATATAGTAATTATCTAAAAGGAATGTAGGAAAAATTGGTTTGCCTTACCTGTAGCAATTGGGAATTGGAAATTTGCAAAGGTAAATGGTAGTCTTGAATTTGTTACATTTAGGTTTCTAATCTAATAACAATGAATCTCTATCTTATTTCCGCAGTTCTATTACTTGTTGTTGTAATAGTTCTTATTGTTTTATTAATGAACAAAGGAAAAGAGGTTCCGCAACTTAAACTTAAAGTAGCAGATTTAGAAAGTCAGTTAGGCAATACCATGTCACTTATTGATGAGCGTTTGAAGCTTTCAGATAAATATTCTAAACTTTTGGCTTCTGTTGCTGAAAAAACCTTTGAAGCAGTAATTATTACTGACAAGGAAGGCACAATCGAATGGGTGAATAGTGGATTTACTACTATTACCGGTTATTCATTTGATGAAGTGAAAGGAAAAAAACCAGGATCGTTTCTTCAAGGAAATGAAACTGATCGTAACACTGTAGATCGAATCCGTACAAAACTAAAAGAGAATAAAATTTTCAAAGAAGAAATTATTAATTATTCCAAAGATGGTCGGAAATATTGGTTGTCTATTTCCATTACTCCTATTTTAGATAAAAATGGTAATGTAGAAAAGTTTATCGCTATT
>JBBRYH010000076.1:0-10973 GCA_038237845.1 Bacteroidia bacterium | reverse complement strand
GTCCCATTTTATTTCTTCCAACGTCAATTGAAAAATAGGCAAGTCCATTTGTTTTTCCTTTTACATAACAAGATGAATAATTGTGAGGGTGCATAATCCATTTTCCATCTTCTCTGAATATTCCTCTTGAATAACCAACCGAATAATAAGTATGAAAATCATCTTTTGCTTCGGTGTTTAATTTTAAAGCTTGGAAGAAAGTGAATTGTTGACTGAGAACAAAATCCTCAGTTTCGTTTTCTGGCAAATAATTGAGATTACTTGAATGCCAACGGTAAGCTTGGGTAATTCCCGGAAAGATCAAATTAGGTTTCATTTCGGAAATGATTACGGCGGTTGAATGTAACTGATGATGATAGGTTTCCGCATTCTGAAGATATCCTTCGGGTGTATTTTGATACAACATCAGTTGGGTAGAATCAGATAGAAGTTCACTATTAATAATTAGCGTAGTTCCACCCTGAACAGTTACTTTTTTGAACAATAAATCCGATGGTGCAATCTGAACCAACTTCGTTTGTACAATCGCTGGGTAGCTATTTCGAAAAATAGTTTGTTTGGGAATAGATACCATGGTGAAATTTGTGTCTTTTCTGAAAATAAATCCTTCATATGCAGAGAAGTAATAATCGTAATTAAAGGGGAGAATTTCCTGCCCCGCATTAGTCACAATGCCATATTTCTTATCTTTTTTAGCAATGAACATTATTAATCCTCCGCCATCATCAGAATAGTTGTTATAATAATAGGAATTATTAAATCCACCTTGTTGTATTCCTTTTTCTAAAGTAGTATCTCCTTCTGTTCTAAAAGCTGCAATAGGATTGATTGATTCATAAACAGGTTCCAAAACCCATTTTTTATTTTGCGGATCATAGATTCCGGTTTTGTTATGTATAGAAACATACCAATTCAGCTGTGATGCTTGAAAATCGGCATTATTATTTCGATAAATAGATTCATAAATAAAAGGAAGCAAAGTATCTCCTTTTACGCCAATGATTCCGTATTTACCTTTTGAAGAGGCTGCTGTATATCCGTAAGCGTTAATAACGCTCTGGCCTCCGCCGTAATAACGCATCCATTGAAAATTGTAATTTATAATATAATCCGCTTTCCATATTTCTTTGCCTTCTAAAGAAAAATATCCTGTTTTCTTTTTCTTTTTTACTGAAATTAATTTATAGATACCTGGACTATAAGAAACTTCTGAAAATTGTTTTGGAATAATGATTCGTAATGAATCATTCATTACCCCATACTTTTTCTTGATGCGAATTCTTATTCTTGGATTAAATATGCGACGAATTAATCTTGGCCTCATGCAACTATATCTACGATGACGAGTAATTTCAAGTCCGAAAGAATTTCGTGAAACAACGTACATTTTTTCACCTATCGTTGCAGGCATCGTCCCTTGTCGATTTGGGATAATTGTCTCTTTTCCATCCAAAGTATAAAGCGAATAATGTTTTTTTCTTTTTTCAGCTACGATATCGCCATCTTCGTTTACATTGATGTCCCTGCAAATTATCGGAATTATAAATTGATTCTGCTCATTCAACAATCCGCTTTTGTTGTCGATACTGACTTCAAAAACATATCGCTGAACCTTATCTGTTTTAATATTTAGGGTTGTGGTTGAAACATAATCATAAATAGCAGGTATAATTATTTTTCCTGTGGAATCAATAATTCCTTCTTTAGAACCATACAATACTTCGTAATAAGTAGTAGATACTTTAGAAATGGAGGTGTAAATTGGTTCTGCAAGCCATTTTCCACTACTATCCCGTAGTCCTACACCACAGGCTCCGAAGTCTGTTGCTATAAAAACCTTTTGCGCGTTGCAAACTGAAAATAGTAAACAAGCAATTACGATAATGTAAAAAGGCGGTATTTTGATATTCATTGATAAGAATCAAAGTTTGAAGCTAATATACTTCGATTAATTGAGGTTTAACTTTTGTTTTACATCAGTTCGCAAATAAGTTTTAATAGCAGACCAAGGAATAGAAAAGGTAATTCGTTCCTTACTTTTATTTTTGTCTGAATAACTCCATTGCGGATAAAATGTAATTCCGTTTTCGGTGATTTGAAAACACTGATTGAATATTTGGGGATACATACTAGGATTGCTACAACTTGCATTAATTCCTGGATTTTCCCTTAGAAAATTCATTGTTGCATTTTCCACTACTACTTTCCAAGCTTCACCAATAAATAGGGAATCTAATGTCATTATTCTAGGACCGTCTGAAAAAAGAAAAATATTATTGTAAGTACTACGCCATTCCATATATATAGGCATCCAATCATATTGATGAGAATCGGAATAGCTGATAGATTTAACAAGCATTAAGGTCGAATCTGTCTGGTAGTTTATTTCCCAGTTTGATCTATTAATACTTACTTCCTTAAAGGAATTTGTAAGGTTGCACGGACAATCATATTGAGTGGATGATTTGTCAGTTCGGAAATCTATTGTTGTAGTTGAATGATATAGGGAATCGAAAATCAGTTTTTGCTGCCACGGTTTAAAATTATTTAGCGCAGGACCTTTCAACGAGGGACATTCAATACAAGTGTTATTGGAATATTTATTTTGTTTCATTTGTTCCTGAATTTCAGCCACAGAAATTACTTTATAGGAAAGAAGCGAATCTCCATTTGTTATTCCAGTTCGAGTATTATATAAAGCCCATTTATTTTTATTAAAAAGTAAGTATTGTTCTTCATTAGGAGATTCAGAAATACGAACAATAGAATTCCAAATTGTATCTGATAACAGGGTTCCATAAGAATCGTATATACCAATATTTCCTCTACACGTTACTGCAGCAAATTTACTTGCATCGCTATTAAGTATTAGCATCTCCCGATAAATAGGATTGATAACAAAGACTTTTTGCATGGAATTAAAAACACCCACACCAGTTCCGGTTGCTGCAACTGTATTTTTAAAAGAAGTTCGAACAGGATCGAGAAATTGTTGGTTTAAAGGAAAAAGTAATTGTTTTTTATTGATACTGTATTGATTCCATTCTCCATCACAATACCTACCGTTTGAATTAGATTTATTAACCCAAGCTAAATTGGTACTTACAGGCTCTATATAATTCCAAATGGTGTCAATAAGGAAATTTCCGTTTAAATCCATAATGCCAAAATTTTCATTCCTATCTTGAACAAGGTAGGTTGGCTTTGTATAGAGCGAAATGGGAGTCATGCTCGTGAGTATTCCCGCATTTAAAATAATTTTTCCATCGCTGCGGATAATTTCTGGTGAAGAAAATTCTCTTGCGTATTTTGTACCTGGGAAAGAAACAAAAATCTCATAATAAGTAAAAGTAGAATCGCTAGAAAAAACTTGTGCATCGCTGAAATGCATTTTGCCGTCGCTGGACTTGTTTATGACAAAAGGAATAATAGCGTAGTTCATTGCATAATCATAACCACCTTCCTCATTTAAAATATTTTTCAATTTGTCGGCAGATTTTGGTTGGTAGAAATAGAAATTCTTATCAGCTAAAATTGTTTGAGAAAGCTGAATAATTTCCACATTAAATCGTGAGGGCAGAAAATTTCCAAATTCGTAATGACTTACATGTTTTTGTTCATAGTAATAATTTGAATTGAGCAGAAGCATTGGCTGTCTATTATATCCTTCATCCCTAAAGTTTTCAAACGGATATTGATAAGTGAAATTCAGATCTTGAAGGGTTGAATCTCCTGCTTTTACTTTTTTCTTCCACTCAATTTCAGCTTTCTTTTTATCGATTTCAGGATCATAATCATATAGCGCTACATAGGGTCTACTATATTTTGACACTAATAATTCTGTCGAATTTTCTGACCAAAAAACATATCCATTTCCAAATTGAAAAAGTGTATCGTAAACGAAGGGCATTATTTCATTTCCCTTTGAACTTACAGAACCCCATTTGTGATTTGATTTCAACATAAATACATACTCGGGTTTATCATCTGTAGTTTTCCAGGCAATGGAATAGATATTTTCATACGCAGGTTTAAGAATCCATTCACCATAGGAATTAATCAGCCCCCATTTATTATTTTCCAAAATCTTCCAATGTGGTCCTAAAGTGTCATAAGGTAAAGAGCTATTAAAAACTTGAATGCTATCGTAAATAAAATCTAGAATAATTTTTCCTGATAAATTCAAAACACCCCATTTTTTCGAATTGTTCGCAGGGGTATATCCCCTTAAAATGAGTTGAGTAACTTTCTGACTTCTTTCGCCGGGAACATAAAATCCTTGATTAAATAATTTAGATCCGTCTTTTTTATAAAAAAATGTTTTGCCATCCTTATAAGCCTCAATAATATTCTGGAATCCAGAGGAACTATTTATACTATCAAATTCCATTGGTAAAATCATTCTTGCACTATCATTTATTGCTCCGTAATATACTTTTGACTTTTTCTTTTTAGAATCGAGAAATTCCCATTTCGAAATAATATATATTCCTTGTTGTGTTTTTTGTGCGTTTGTAAATTTCGGTAGAAGTTCAGCAGTGATAGTTCCCCGTATGCCATGCATGTCTAAAAAACCTTTTGTTTTTTTATCAGCGCTTGTGAAAACACTCGAGCCGTTCACATAATTTTCGAGATAACTATATTTTATCGGAATTATTTCTTTTCCTGAACTATCTAAAACACCGCACAAATTATTTTTTGTTGCTTTATAATAATACGTGTAGCTGCCACTTCTATAGCTATAATCCGTTACCAATTCATTTGAAGGATTTATGGAATAAGAATATTCATATAAAATCCAGGGATCCAAACGATCATAAATAACAGGAATAACTTCTTTTCCAGAACTGTTTATGATTCCATACAAATTGTCTTTGAGAACTATTGCATATCCGAAATTGTCAAAATTGTTGATGTGGGTATATTTTGCAGGAATTACCCAATGATTGTACTGATCTACCAATCCATATAAACAAACATTGAAGTCTTTTGCAATAGTCAAGTGCTGCGCCTTTCCTCGAAAAGAAAAAATCGTAAATATTACAAGTAGAAAATAAATAGGGAGGGACCGCATATACCGTTATAACGTTACGGTCGAGAAAAGTTACACCAAAATCGAATACAATTGGTCATCGGTAATTTGTAATCGGTAATCTCTACGTTTTCTGATGTTTCTTCTTCGCTGCCGGAAAAAGAACATTGTTCAGAATCAATCTGTATCCTGCAGAATTTGGATATAGAGCAAGATCCGTTGGCGGTTCACCTACACGATGCTGATAATCCTCTGGATCGTGACCGGAATAATACGTCCACATTCCTTTGCCAAAATCTCCATGGATATAACGCGCTTCATTCTGTGCTTTATTTTCACCCATGATCAGAACGCCAGGCTTAATTTTCGTTTTATCAAATCCTGTTGTTTGTCCCCAAAAACCTTTGATCAAATTATTGTGATCCTGACATAACATCGTCGGAACCGGATCCCATTTTGCGGAAAATTCAAATAAGGAAAAATAGTCATTCGTTTCAGTTACACCTTTTGCAGTTCTTGTTTCGTAAGTGTCAATGTCAGAGAATTCATATTCGGTGCTATTTGTTTTTAATGCAAAATTTGTGAACGCAAAACAATTATCATAATTCAATTTGTTATTCATATTTGGATCCATCGCATCACCGTCATACATACGATCGCAAATATCTACACCTTCTGCTGCTAATGCAATATCGTAAGAGTCCGTAGCAGAACACATCGCAAACATAAATCCTCCACCAGAAACAAAATCACGGACTTTTTTAGCTACCGCCAATTTCATTTCTGAAACTTTTTTAAATCCAAGTTTTGCAGCCATGGCTTCATCGGTGGCAACTTGTTGCAAATACCAAGGTTCATTTCTGAATTGCGACCAGAATCTTCCGTATTGCCCAGTGAAATCTTCATGATGAAGATGAATCCAATCGTAACGTACTAGAGAATCCTGAATGACTTTCTCATCATACAAAATCTGATAAGGAATTTCTGCATAGGTGAGTACGAGTGTCACAGCATCATCCCAAGGTTTTAAATCGGGTGGCGAATAAACTGCAATCTTTGGTGGCTTTTCAAGTTTGACAGCATCCATGTTTACATCTGGAGCAGAAATTTCGGCGAGGATTGCATTTGCTTTTGCATCGGGAATTGTTTCAAACGAAACGCCTCGTGTCAAACATTCGTTCTCGTATGATTTGTCATATTTAAACAGAAAACTTCCATATCTATAATTTAAAAGCCATTGTGCATCACCACCTTTTTGAATAACCCAATAGGTAATGCCATACGCTTTCAAATGATCTTTTTGTTTTTCATCCATCGGAATTAGCAGATAAGCCGCGCAAATCGGATGAACGAAATAAAGAAGTGCAAAAAGGAGTGAAATACGTTTCATAATTCTTCTGTGAAAATACGAAAAACCTATGGTTAAAGATCATGCAAAATCTAAGCCATCTTGTTAAAAAAAGTTGTCAGATTGGATAAATGTATTGTGAGATGATAGCTTCCGCGAGCACAAATTCAATATTTACTTTCCCTGATAGAAAAAGCAATCATCCTCCTGCTTTACCTCCGGAAGATCTGCATGATAATGAAAGGAGAGGGCTTTGGAATAAATGGCGAATATGATAACGTTGTGTTTCCATCCTAACTTATGCACAGGCGCCTGAAGAATGACTTTTGATTTAGATAAAACACCTTTTGATTTTACAGTATCGTAACTATGAACAAGTAGACCTTGATTTTCAAAAAGAAAAACAGCAGAGTCAACAGTATAATCTGAATTATTTTCGAAAACAATTTTTGTGCTGTCGGTCCCAAGCTTGGAATCTTTTCCGTGATAAGTCAAGTAAGCTTTGAAATGATCTTGCCAATTCAAGCGCACGCTTTTCTTTAAACTCTCAGGTGAATTTGAAGAACAAGAAGCTAAAATGAAAAAAATAAGTAGGGAGTAAAATCGCATCGGAATAAAAATACAAAATCCAAATGACAACATTGCCAGAATGCATGTTTTTTGTCAGGAGAAATTCATAATCGAACTACCCTAATTCATTTGACAAAAAATGGATCAAATTCTAAAATGGATCTTCGTCAATATCATTCAATTTTGAACCTCGAATAATATTTCCATTGGAAGGATTATTGAAATCTGCATTCGGAGTTAAACCTGCACTCACATCATAACCACCATCAGCACCGCCACTCGTGAAATATCCAGGACCACCTTGCATTCCGCCTTCTTCCATATCCATAAATTTCGCTAAGCGGTCAACGAATTTCAGATTCACACTTCCCACTGCTCCATTACGATGTTTTGCAATAATAATTTCAGCAAGTCCTGCAGTATTATTTCCTTCTGCATCCTGATTGAATCCATAATATTCAGGACGATGAATGAACATTACCATATCCGCATCTTGCTCAATCGCACCTGATTCACGTAAATCTGAAAGCTGTGGACGTTTATCTCCCCCACGTGTTTCCACCGCACGACTCAACTGTGAAAGTGCAATCACAGGTATTTTTAATTCTTTCGCTATACTTTTTAAAGAACGTGAAATCGTACTAATCTCTTGTTCACGATTTCCATTGCGATTGTGTTCGCCACCAGTAGTCATCAATTGTAAATAATCGACAACAACCAATTGAATATCATGTTGCGCTTTTAATCGGCGACATTTCGCACGTAATTCAAAAATAGAAAGCGCAGGTGTATCATCAATGAACAAAGGTGCTTCAGAGAGTTTACCAATCTTAGCATTCATCTGCTGAAATTCGTGATTTTCTAATTGTCCTTTTTTAAGTTTTTCAGCCGGTAATTCTGATTCAGCCGAAATAAGTCGTTGCACTAATTGAACCGAAGCCATCTCTAGAGAGAAGACCGCAACAGGACGTTGAAAATCCACAGCAGCATTTCTTGCAAGTGAAAGAACAAAGGCTGTTTTACCCATCGCAGGACGAGCAGCAATAATTACAAGGTCTGAACTCTGCCATCCTGAAGTCATACGATCAAGGCCTGTAAATCCACTTGGAACACCTGTAACGCCGCTTTTTTGATCACGAGCAGACTCAATCTGCTTCATGGCTTGCGAAATCAACGTACTCATCTTATCGTAGTTCTTGCGGATGTTACCTTCCACAACACTAAAAAGACTTCTTTCAGCCTGATCTAATAAATCAAAAACGTCGGCAGTGTCTTCGTATGCATTTTTGATGGTTTCACTGGAAATCTGAATTAATTCGCGCTGAATATATTTCTGAGAAATGATACGAGCGTGAAACTCAACGTTTGCAGCAGAAGCAACGCGATTAGTAAGTTGAGAAATATAATAAGCACCACCTACGATTTCTAATTCGCCAGTACGTTTTAACTCATTTGTAACGGTAAGAATATCAATTGGTTCAGAACGTTGAAAAAGATTCTGAATAGCAGTAAAAATTCTGCCATGCGATTCTTTATAAAAACTTTTTGGAATAAGAATATCAATAACAGCTGTAAGTGCGTCTTTTTCAAGCATCAATGCACCTAAAACAGCTTCTTCCAATTCAACAGCCTGTGGAGGAAGTTTGCCAATTTCATATAACTGTTGTGTCACTTGCGAAAGTGTATTAGACTTTCGAGTGAAACCTTCAGCTTTTGTATTTTTCTTTTCTTCGGTACTCATATGGAAAACGGAATCAACCTTATTTTTTTAGAGGGTCATAAAAGTAGAAAAATTGCCCACCCGTCCAACAGAAACTTTTGCCAAATTAAGCCTAGTTATCCATAGATGTAAACGTGTTTTGAACAGTAAATGTTGACGATTTAGTGTTTTAGTTTTGAACAATGCATGGTAAGTCAGGAGGAAATGTTGTACAAATTGGATAAGCTCAATAACGGATTATTCGGAGGCGAACTTTTCCGTAAGATTGAAAGGGTCTTTTTTAAGACAAACTTTTTGAACCAAGTAATTCAACAATTCAATTGAGATGATTTCTATTTAAACACTGCTTGTGCTGCTCTTTTTTTCGATACATAAGTTCAATGCATATTACATATAGTTTCTGAAATCAAATAGGAGTTCAACTTTCATGAATAACATTGGGACTTCTATTTAAAAATGGAATCATTACAGAAAGTTTTAAGGAATGTTTGTGGATTTCAAGTACTCGATATAGAATAATCAAAGTAAAAATTGTTCCGATTTGAATAGGCCATTATTGTTTTCGATTCAGTTCAAAGTCATTTACAAAAGTCTCAAAGCTGGTATTGCCCAATTCAATTCGCAAACCTTTGAGTTTTTTATCAATTGAAATCAATATTTTATCCGCTTTACTTCCTGCCATTAAAATGGAAGTTTAATAAATAACTCAAAATATTTACGGTATTTATTGTACAATTAAGAATATAAGTTTAAATTGCTTATTCAAGCAATTTAGCTTTATTAGAAAAAGGAGGGATATGTAGAAAGTTTAATGGTAGGAATTCGCTATTTTTAACAAAGCCTCCACGGCTACGAATTGTGGCATAATTATTTTCAATTCTCAACATTTGAACAAACTACTCTTCATATTCCTTTTCGTTTTTACTTGCGGAGCTGCGAAGTTATCCGCTCAAATAAATCTTGTGCCTAATCCGAGCTTTGAGATTTATGATACATGCCCTGATATACCTGTTACAAACTACTATTCAGGTTGGGTTTCAGATTGGTATCTTCCTGTACTAAATGGATCTTCTGATTATTTCAATTCATGTGATCTTAGTGGAAACTATTCTGTCCCCGGCAATATTTGGGGTTATCAAACTGCGAGAACTGGCATTGCTTATTCTGGAATTGGCCCGTCGGCAGTTGAATACATCGGCTGTAAATTAAATAGTCCATTGGTTGCTGGAAAGTCATATTGCATTTCTTTCTATGTAAATCTGGCGGATTCTGCAGCATTAGCAATTGATGCCATAGGCGCAGCTTTAACTGTTGGACTCGCTACCGGAAGTAATTTGTATTTTCTGATTCCCCAGGTTGTTAACGCTGATGGAAATTTTCTTACATCAAAAAATGAATGGACGCAAATACAGGGCGTTTTTGTAGCAAATGGCGGAGAGGATCACCTTTCAATTGGAAATTTTCGTGATAATAATAATACAAACTGGTTATTAGTCTCTAACGATACTTTTGGTTTGTCGTATTATTTAATAGACGATGTGAGTGTCATTGAATGTTCCGGTATATTTTATCCGAATGTGTTTTCTCCTAATTATGATGGTGTAAACGACGTTTTTTCCATTTCTGCTGAAAGTTTAATAGAATACAACTGTTCTATTTATAATCGATGGGGAAATATGGTTAGCCATTTTACAAATTTAGAGAGTGGTTGGGATGGAAAAAATAAAGCTGGAGTGCCATGCGAAGAGGGTGTCTATTTTTATTTGCTCATTGGAAAAGGATACGATCAAACAGAATATGAATCAAAAGGGTTTGTTCAGTTATTGAGATAATACTGAACAAAATGGAAACAAAAATTATTTGCCTTGCTTTGGTGCTTGGCAGTTTTGGAATACAATTATCAGCACAATGGAATTGGCCCCTTTCTCCTGGGGGCAATAAATTTGGCTATACTCTTAATCCCAATCCTGCAAATTCGATTCGGAGTATAGGTGTTGGGGACTTCCCAGGAAACGGCGCCGTAACATCCGCATATTTCCATATCAATCAATTCTATTTGTTACAGAGTCCAGCATTTGCAGCTGGCCAAATGATCCGCACCGATGCCAACGCCGCCAACTTCAGCGCATGGCGCATGTTCACCGGCGCAACAGCAGCTACCACAAATGAAAAATTCTCTTTAGTAGTTCCTGCACTCTCCAACAATGTAATTCAGCAATCCTCCCGAGGAGATATGTTTTTCAATACTGCGGGGTCGGTCTAAATTTCGAATTCCCACAATAATTTGTGATGAACTTCCAATG
>JBBRYH010000075.1:0-12203 GCA_038237845.1 Bacteroidia bacterium | reverse complement strand
GGTCAATTTGCAACGGAATAAGGTGGTCAGTTTGGTCGGAATATCCAGTCGAAAAGCTTGTGATTTTTCAAATACCAATATTTAATTTCTTCTTTCATAAAAGTGTTATAAGCTGCTGAATGGCAATGCAAAAAAACACAATTGCCAAAACCTTATAATAGTATTTGTAGTTTAAATAACTTAAAATTCGTTTTCTAAATTTATCTACGGTAAAGATGATGAAAGTTAGAAGAAAAAATGCCCCAATACCAGACCCAAGTACATACGCAAATTTATCAAGTTCGGATTTCAATTCCAATATTTTAAAAGAATTGAAAAACAACATAATAGTCATCCAAAATGGTAAAAGCTGCGGATTTAATCCAGCAAGCGCAAAACCCCTAAAAAAATCTTTTGCTCGAGTTGTGAGTTTCGTTTTGCCATTATATTCTATTTCAATAGACTTATGCTCTTTAAATAAATAAATGAATCCAAATATGATAAGGATGCCGATCATTATTAATTTAAAGACAAATAGAATGTTTGAGTTGTGTAAAAAATAACCACCCGTGTACACTGCCAAAGCGCAATAAATAAATTCAGGGAGAATACCACCAAAAGAAGCCCAAATGGCATTAACTCTATTTTTATGAAGTGAAGTCTCAATTACAAATAAGTTAACCGGACCCAACTGTAAGGAGCCAATAAAACTGGCGATTGTAGAAAGTAAAAAAATAAGAATCGAAGAATCCATCAACTACAAAATTAGGTTTTATTTATTTGCCTATTTGTCACTCTTGGATTTAGAATTACATGATTCCAATTTGAATGCTTTGTAAATTTAAGATAAATAGTAATATCTATTTCTAAAGAATATGGAATGCACAAATGATTGTATTATGCCAGACCCTTGGAGCAATATGTGATAAATGCAAAATCACTATAATTAATTAATATTTCATCGAAAATATCTTTGCCAAATTACCTACCTGGAATATATTTGGTCTCCTTAGTAAAAGATAATACCGTAAGCACTGTTCGAATTTCCAAAGAATAATTTTTTTTCTTCTACTAAAAACCGATTTCTTAAAACGAAGTCGGTTTTTTTTATGGACAATCCTTAAAAAGAAAACAAATCTTCCTCAAATAAATCTACTTCCATGTAAACCAGCACACAATTATGTTTAACTTTATACTACATTAGTTAAACATTCAAAACGAGGCTAAACGAGCTATGTCAAAAACTTCCTACTTCAAAGCTGCAATCTGTATTATTTCAATTGTATTTCTAGGTTTCATATCTGGCTTTTCAACCATTAATGAAATTAAAAATTGGTATTCCACTATTGTAAAACCAAGTTTTAATCCACCTGATTTCATTTTTGGGCCGGTATGGACATTGCTTTATATTTTAATGGGAGTTTCTTTTGCAATTATTATAAATCAAAAACCAACTGTGGCTAGAACAAAAGCTATTACAATTTTCATCGTTCAATTTGTACTCAATTTGTGTTGGAGTTATATTTTTTTCAGAACACATTTAATTGGATGGGCCTTTATTGAGATCCTATTTATATGGTTATCCATCTTGATCATGATAATTTCATTCTATCGCATTCACAGGACTGCAGGACTATTACAAATCCCCTATTTTCTATGGGTAAGTTTTGCAAGTGTCTTAAATGGGAGTATTTATTTTTTAAACTGAACTTGTTACAGTTAAAAAACCAATACAAGAACATGTTTCAATTGTTTAATTTAAAAACAAACTAAATTGAGTACTTACCAAATTTCCGACTTGGAACGTTTAACTGGCGTAAAAGCACATACCATAAGAATATGGGAAAAGCGATATAATCTAATTGAGCCACATCGCACCTCAACGAATATCAGGTACTACGATGATACGCAAGCAAAAAAATTACTGAAAGTTTCGACACTTCTTGCACAAGGCATAAAAATTTCAACGATTTCTAAATTTACGGAAAAGGAAATTAATTTCAAGATACAGGAATTACAAAAACAAGGCCCCGACGATGTTATTGTTTCCGGTTATGTAAATGAACTTGTAGGTTCAATGCTTGTATTTGATGAAAGTGGCTTTGAAAGAACATTCTCCTCTGCCGTAGTTCGTTTTGGAATGTATCAGGCAATGCTTAAAGTATTTTACCCGTTCTTGAACAAAACAGGTTTGATGTGGTCGTTGGAAGAAGCAATTCCGGTACAAGAACATTTTGCTACATCAATTATCCGCCGGAAATTAATTAATGCCATTGATGGATTATTACCGCCAACAAAAAAAACCAAATCATTTTTGTTGTTTTTACCTCAAGACGAGTGGCACGAAACCGGCTTGCTTTTCTCTGATTACATTATCCGTTCACAAGGGTATAAGACCATTTATCTTGGACAAAATGTTCCTGCCGATAATTTAAAAGAGGTAATAAGTAATACAAAACCTACTTACCTACTGACTTTATATATTGCCAGAAGAGAATTAGCGAATATTGAAAAAGATCTTTCTACTCTTTCAAAACAAAATCCAAATCTAAAATTCCTAGTGGCAGGAAGTCATTCAATTGAAAAGTTTTCTAAAAAAATAAAAAATCTTACTGTATTGAATTCACCAGAAGATTTACTAAAACTTTTGTAACCTATTTAATTCATCATTAAAAAGGATTTTAGTTTATTCCTATTCCCTTTCAAGAAACAATGGAAAAAATTGTCCTGTTTTGGTTCAGAAGAGATTTACGACTTAAAGATAATGCCGGACTTTATCATGCACTTAGAAGCGGATATAAAGTTGTACCCTTATTTATTTTTGATAAAACTATTTTAGAAAAACTTCCTTCAAAATATGATATACGTGTCGATTTTATTCATCAAGCGATTACACATGTTAATGAACAGTTGAAAGCGAATACTTCTTCCCTCTTGGTACAACAAGGTATTCCGCTTAAAGTTTTCAAAGAATTAACTACTAAATATTCAATCGAATCAGTATACTGCAACCATGATTATGAGCCCGATGCAATTCATCGAGACATTGAGCTTCAGAAATATTTAGAGGGCGAAGGAATTAATTTTAAAACTTATAAAGACCAATGCATTTTTGAAAAAGACGAAGTCGTAAAAGAGGATGGAACTCCCTACAGCATATTTACACCCTACAGTAAAAAGTGGAAAACAGCATTAGCTCACTTTCCAATAAAATCATTTCCGACAGAAAAATATTTCAAAGCATTTTATCCAATAGAAAATAATAATATTCAAAGTCTTGAGGAAATCGGATTTAAAAAAACCGATTTAGTTGTACCAGCGAAAACAATTAAGAAAGAAATACTGCTTAAATATAAACAGCAACGCGATTTTCCTTCCATAAAAGGAACATCGATGCTGAGCGTACATTTACGATTTGGCACCGTTAGCATTAGAGAATTAGCAAGTTCGGCCCAAGCAAATAGTGAATCGTGGCTGAATGAATTAATATGGCGCGATTTCTATATGATGATATTATATCATTACCCGCATGTTACAAAAGGCGCATTTAAATCAGCATACGATTATATTATCTGGCGAAATAATGAAAAAGAATTTGAAGCTTGGTGCAATGGAAAAACAGGATTTCCAATTGTAGATGCAGGAATGCGACAATTAAACGCAACGGGCTTTATGCATAACCGAGTACGAATGATTGTTTCAAGTTTCTTAGTTAAAGATTTATTAATTGATTGGCGTTGGGGTGAAGCCTATTTTGCTGAAAAATTACTTGATTTCGATATGAGTGCAAATAATGGTGGGTGGCAATGGGCAGCAGGCAGTGGTTGTGATGCAGCACCCTATTTTCGAATTTTTAATCCAACTACACAAACTGAAAAATTTGATAAGGAATTAAAATATATTAAAACTTGGATTCCTGAATTAATTTCTTCCGAATATCCTGCACCTATTGTGGATCACGCACAAGCACGTATTAGAACTCTAGACGCTTACAAAACTGCACTTACATCGAGGAAATAGTCGCAGCATAATAATCAGAATAGAAATATTTAGATTTCCAATTTTAAACAATGAATTAAATTTCAGATAAAGGCAAGTCAACTTTAGCATAGGATAAACGTGCAATTTTTTGTGTGCGATGGTAACTATCTAAACCTGAACAAGTGATACTTCCTGCTTTTTCTAAATCCACAAATCCATCAGTTCCAATGCAATTACTTGGTAAGGAAACATATTCAATTCTACCGATAATCATAATGGTGTTATTTTCGTGTATTTCAATTTTCTGCACAAATTTTGCACCTAACTGTACATAACTTTCTTTTACAAAAGGAGCAATGTTATTCGCTAAATATTCTTCAGTTAAATGTGTGGCATCAAACTCACTTATGTTTTGAGGATAGCGGGCTGATGTTTGATGAGCTTGTTTATATATTTTCTCATTGATATGATTTATCGTAAACGAACCAGTTTCCAAAATATTATTTAAAGTATGTCGCTCCACCGAATCGGGTCGAACCATTATACCAAACAATGGTGGGTTCGCTCCAATGTGAAAAAAAGAATTAAACACAGCTAAATTACTTTTTCCTTCTTTGCTCCCAGTGCCAATTAAGACTATGCTTTTAAATCCTCCTAAGGCATTAATAAAGGTTGCTCTGTAACGTTGTTCAAATCCAATTATTTCGTTTAAAGTAAATTCCTTTTTCATGTACTATAATTTTAGTGTGCCCATACCGCCATCTACCGCCAATATTTGTCCAGTAATCCATGAAGACTTTTCGGATAATAAAAAACAAATAGCCTCGGCAATTTCATCTGGTCTTCCCACTTTTTTCAATGGATTTCTTTTTTGTGAGGCTTCCATTTTTTCAATTGTATTCGTAAATCTTTCAGCCAATGGTGTTTCCGTTAAGGATGGAGCAATAGCATTTACACGAATTGTCGGTGCTAATTCAGCTGCTAGGGATTTTGTCAATCCTTCAATTGCAGCTTTAGCCATTCCAATAGATGCATGAAAAGGAATACCGCTTTGTGCTGCAACGGAACTTAAAAATACAACTGAGGCACTTGCACTTAATTTTAATTGTGGCAAATAACATTGTACAAACTGTGCAGCTCCAAGCGCATTAATTTCATAATCCCTTTTAAAATCTAAAGCCGTTAGTCTATGAAAAGGTTTCAAGTTAATAGTGCCTGGGAAATAAACAAGTCCGTCTATTTCAACATCTAGCTTAGGAAAGGAACTCGTTTCATATTTTTCAATTTGATAAAAAGTAGTATAGCCAGGATTCTTTTCTTTGGTAGAAATACCAATGACTATATTTCCTTCTTGCGCCAATAATTTAGAGGTTTCTATCGCAATAGCACTAGAGCCTCCAGCAAATAAATAGGTTTTGTTCATTTGGTATTTCGTTTTGATAATTTATTTGAAGTTATAGTTCGTTGCGAAGAAGATTTGAATCTAATAATTTTAGCATTTCGTTTCTTAGCATGCTTTGTACTGCACGCGCCAACTCGCTTTCGCCACAAAACATAACTACTAAATTTTAATTCCTTTTTCATTATGGCTTTTACTACATTTTCACTTAAGCCAAATTGCGCTTTAATCGCATCAAATGGTGTACGATCTTCCCATGCCATTTCTATAATTCTATTAATGTCAATCAAAGACAAATTATTATGCTCTTCGATTTCCTGTTCTTCTTTCATATAAGCCTTTGGCGAAGGCAAATCGCTATAGAAACAATACATGTCTGTCGATTCTATCATTTTAGCTTATGTATTGAATATTTTTTCTACAACTTTAAATCGATAATCAAAAACCTGTTGCAATTGTTTCTTTACAAAAAGTTCATTTCCAATTTTACCTAAAAAGCCTAATGGCATTTGATAATGAACTAAATCAAACATTTCGACTCCTCCCTCAACTTGTTTTAAAGAATGTTTGTGGTGCCAAAATTTATAAGGTCCAAAACGTTGTTCGTCAACAAAAAACTGGTGTTCCTGTACAGTAGTAATTTCTGTTACCCAATGCAATTTGATGCCTAATAATGGTCTTACATAATATTCAATAATTTGTCCGGCATACATTTTTCCATCACCCAAATCGGATAAAACTTCAAACTGCATATACTCGGGTGTAATAGTAGCAAGGTTCTTGGGCGAACTCATAAATTCCCAAACTGTAGGAATATCGCTTTTAATAAATTGGGTTGTTTGCAGGGTATGTAGCATAATTTCTTTGTTTAACTTATTTATCGTAAAGTTAAACACTTTTTACTACCTTTATATGGTGATATCGATTTAAAATCAAAAATTAAAGGATGCAATTAAAATCTTCTATACTAATTACAAATTTCAAATTCCCGCATTTCTATGAATAGAGATAAAATGGCCGAGAGCCCTGGATTATTAGCCTATCCTCACCATATAGGAAGCATTATTGTAAAACCAGAAGACATAGGCAAGGTTAAATCGAGAGCACTTTCAGCAATGATAGAGCAAACGAATAGACAACTTTTCCAAATACAAAAACAAGCAGAATTGCTAGCGCAACAAGCATTAGAAATAAAAGGAAGAATTGAGATCAGCGAAAAAATTTATACTGCAACTATTTCGTTCGAACCTTTTATTGGTAGCGAATATCATTTATACGAACAAGAAGGTGTGTATAAGCTGATGATGATCGCACCACATGAGTGGGGAAAATTAAAAAAAAATAATTTAATTTTCATAAGCAGTGTAAGACTATTAAGCGACCATACATGGGAAATAATTAATTCCTAGTTTTATATCGAAACTTTAGAATAACATCTCCTTTGTATTAATACTTCTGCCCCCTTACTTCCCCAGGATGTGCAAAAGTTATTTAGCTTTTTTCTTCGCGTTCTTTTTTAAGGCTCGTCTAAAGATGATGTTTGTCTGAAGCGCCTCAATATCCGTGTTCAGTGTTTTAGAAAGGGTTTCCAGATTACTGATACTTGCCTTTAGTTTTGCACCGGATTCTTCATCATGCATGAGAACGCCAGCTGGAGTATTTGGATTTTTACTTGCGTCCTTTAACGAATTCACCATAACATTCGCAGAATCAGAAATTCGTTCTAAGGAAGCTACAGATAATTTTATGGATTTAAAAACAGTTGTATCTGTTACAAGTTCATTCGCAAGATTTCCGCTGGTATTCAAATTAGAAGTAAATTTTGAAAGGGAAGCAATTAAAACCTGCGCATTTGCTGAGGCGAGTTCAAGCGATCTTGAAGTTGCTGCAATACTATTATAAATGGAATCGCTATTCACCAATTTTCCAATGGTTCCTTGTCCGTCAGCAAGTTTTTTTGTAATCGCTAAAATGTTGAGATTGTTTTGCTGGAACGTTGCCATGATATCCTCTGTTGACAACATTTTTTCATTTACAAGCGTATCCCCTTCCTCAACTTGATCAACCCCAGAACTACCTCCATAAATGACTAAAATTTTATTCCCGATTAATCCATCTGTACTGATTTTTACTTTTGCATCCTTCCGAATGTATTGTTGTGAATTAATATCAATATTCATCACTACTCTCACTTCCGATTCTCCATAGAAATCCATTTTTTTGACTGTACCAATTTTTACACCTGAAAACCAAATATTATTTCCCGGCATTAATCCATTGACATCAGTAAAGATGGTAGACACAGTCATCTTTTTTTGGAAGGTGGAATGTAGATTTCCAATCGTTAAAATTCCTCCTACGAGAAACAAGGTTCCTAATAGGATAAATAAACCGACCACTACTGATCTTTTACGGATTGATTCGCTCATGATTTATTGTATAAAATTGTAATTGAAAAACTTTTTAATCTCTTCATCATCTGACTTAAAAACATCTTCGAACTTTCCTGTTTTCAGAAATTTTCCATTAAGTAGCATTGCAATTCGATCGCCAGTTTCTTTAGCACAAGTGAGATCATGTGTAATAATAATCGAACTGGTATTGTATTGTTTTTGTACTTGCTTGATCAGGTTATTTATTTCTTCACTGGTTATCGGATCAAGTCCGGAAGTTGGTTCATCATAAAGCATGATTTCAGGATTTAGGATCAATGTTCGTGCAATGCCAATTCTTTTTCTTTGACCTCCAGAAAGATCAGAAGGCATCCTATCAATTTTTTCTTTTAATCCCACTGCATCTAGAACTTCCTCAACTTTTTTATTGACCTCACCTTTCGTCAAGTTCTTATGGTTCATGATGAGTGGAAATGCAAGATTCTGACGAATGTCCATACTATCATACAACGCACTATTTTGAAATGAAAAACCAATTCTTAAACGTAATTTATCCAATTCTTTTGGCAATAATTTGTCAACCTGCTGTCCAAAAACATTTACAATTCCTTTATCAGGCAGAAGTAAACCAACAAGAATTTTTATGAGTACAGATTTTCCTGCACCCGATCGTCCCAGTACCACCACATTTTCACCTTTAAAAACGTCTAGGTCGATATTTTTTAGAATATCCATCTCTCCAAACGATTTATACAATCCTCTGATTGAAATGACAGGTTCTTGATTCGCTATATTTATTTGCGTATCCATTTAATAATATCTGATCCAGTTTGAGACTTGAACAATTGTAACTTCTTCGATAAACACTAAGAACATAGCAAGTACTACTGCTTCATTCGCTGCACGTCCAACACCTCTTGTACCATTCATTGCATTGAATCCTTTATAGGATCCAATCATTCCAATTGTAAATCCAAAAACTAAAGACTTGATTACAGAAGAAAATACATCTAGAAAAGTTATCGAGGAAAATCCGTTTTCAAAAAAGCTTATGAAGCTCACCGATTCATTCATATGAACACTTGCGAAAGAACCCATCAAGGCTACAAAACCGCAATACAATCCGAGAAAAGGAACCGTTAGTGTACTTGCTATTACACGAGTTGCAACTAAATACTTGAAAGGGTTAATAGCAGAAACTTCCATTGCTTCAATTTGCTCTGTTACTTTCATAGAACCTAATTCTGCTCCAATACTTGACCCCACTTTACCCGCACAGATTAGTGCAGTAACGAGAGAAGCCAAGGCGCGAACAATTGCGATTGAAATCAGAGAAGGGAGCCATGAGGTTGCACCAAATTCCATCAAGGAGGGTCTTGACTGTTTGGTAAAAACAATTCCAGTAATAAAACCAGTGAGCGTAATTAATGGAAGTGATTTTACTCCAATTTCATAACACTGATTGATAATTTCACGAAAATGAAATGGCGGAACAAATGCCTCCTTAAAAAAACGGATGACAAATTTGGAAGCCTTATGGACATCAATAAAATATTGATCTACGCCTTTTGAAAATAAATATTTACGCGGTGTTTCGCTCACAGATTTTCTCTTATCATATTCTCAGAATTTGAAAAATATATTCGATAAAAGTAGACGGTGAAGCAACTTCAGTAATTACATAATTATAGCATACAGTTACATAATTGCCACATTTTATACTAGAATTGCGTTTTAAGTCATATGAAAAGATTCACCCTCTATTTATTTGCTGCTATTTGAATGTTTAATGATTCAAAGCATTTTAAGTAATAAACTAGAATTAAATTTGGAAGTTTCATGAAAGTTCACGATCAATATTGTGAAGCTTATGGAAATTGTTCATTTCAAAGAGTGAAAGTATGTAGATAGAAAATTTATACTGCAACATTGAAAAAATCGAAAAATCGAACACTTTCGCATTTAAAATAAATGCCAATAACCGAAAAATAGTTCAAGAAATATAAATCATCAATGTGCAGGAATAAATAAATCGTAAATTAGTACAACTGATTTTCTTAACCTCTTATTTTAGAAAAATTGCTTAAAACATTAAAAATCAAAATGGTTTTCTCTTTAGTAATCCCCAACTATGAATTCTGAAAATCTCGCAACACTCAATAAATGGTTCGAAGGATTTAATTCCAAGAACTTGGACCTTCTTTTATCTTTATACAGTGAAACAGCAGAACACTTCAGTCCCAAATTGAAAATCCGAAAACCAGAAACAAATGGTTTAATTAAGGGGAAAGTCCAATTAAGAGAATGGTGGAAAGATGCTTTTGATCGATTACCACAGTTGCATTACCAACCCAACTATTCAATCGCTAACGAAAAGAGTGTTTTTGTTGAATATAAAAGAACAGTACCTGGTGAAGAGGACTTAATTGTTGGAGAAGTTTTATTTTTTGAAAATGGTCTGATCGTAAAATCTAAAGTTTTTCATTCATAAATAATAATTGTAAATATTTGAAACTATGAAGTACCTCATTATTCTTTTATCTATACCCTTTTTTGCTTTTCATACCCTCCACATTTCATCCACTGATTTTGATGTGCAACTCAATGCAGTAGTGACCGATTTTAAACTGAATATTTTTGACGCGACAAAATGTGAAGCTGCTTCCAAGAGAGCCAGCGATATTTCAGATGCAATTGAAGAAGCAATGAATGAAGACGGTGTAGATAAGTCGGAAAGAAAAAAACTGGAAGGGCTGAAAAAAGAAGCCGAGGCACTTGCCGATTACATTTTAGCAGTAGGTGGAATAAATGATGGATTTGAAACTGTAGAGAAAATGAATCTTGCTAATTCACGAGTTAACGGAGATATTAGCCCAGTTCAAAAAGGAGATTTCTGTGTAGATATAATTTCTGTTACAGTAGGCGAATACATTTGTTATTTGGCAGAGAATAACAGTTCCAAAATTATTTCTGTCAACTTCAAATGGAAAGGTCCATCGGGCACAAAATCAGGCTCAGGCACTATAAAAGTTTTTGCTAATTCCGTGCACGCGATGTATAACAACAGAAATGATAAAGAAGTGAATAAAGTAACATTTATGGGTTTGAATTGTAAATAGGACATTTTACAACATCATTTTTATTCTGATTCAATTCTTTCCACGTGACAATTGTCTTTAAAAACTGCAGTAAAAAAGGTATCAACTAAAATAAAAAATATTTCCACAACTAATTAAATTAGTCTCACTGGATTATTTACTTTTGCTAGACCCTTTCACTATGCACCTTTCCTTTCTTATATTTCTAATTATCTATTTGGCTGCAATTACGTGGGAGGTATTTTATGATCGAAGACATAAACTTAATCTCTACAGTCTTAAAGATTCAGCAGTAAATTTTTCACTTGGTTTACTAGTTGTAGCCGTTCGAATAGTTTCACAAGGAACTTGGGTAGCTGTTTGGACAGGTATGTCACATTTTGCGATTTTCAAAATAGAAGAGTCTGTTTTCAGTTACATTTTATTATTTCTTATTCATGAATTTATTTTTTATTGGGTGCATCGCTGCAGCCATAATTTTAGACCGCTTTGGGCAATTCACGTAAACCATCATTCTTCTAAAATGCTAAACCTAACTACTGCTGCACGTATGCCGTTATTCATGTTTGTAGTGATTTTTATTTTTTGGAGTCCTTTAATACTGATTGGGTTTGATCCTTACATGCTTTTTGTCGTTACCAACATAAGTTTTCTTTTAGGTGTATTTCAACATTCCCATACCATTGGCAGTCTAGGAGTAGTTGTGGAATATATATTTGTAACGCCCACGCACCATCGAATACACCATGCCTCAAATCCCGAATATATCAATCACAATTTCGGTTCAACGCTTATTATCTTTGATCGTTTGTTCGGTAGTTTTAAAAAGCCAGATCCTAGTGTTCAAATTACATATGGAATTACGAAGGATCTTAAAACCTACAATCCGATTAAAATAATTTTTCATGAATGGATCGATTTGTTAAGTGGGCGATAACTATTTCTTTAAGCTAACTGAATAATTTTTTGTTCATCTTCCCAACTCATATATTACAAAACAATTCCAGCGAACGTTCACGTGACTTTATTATTGTGTTTCTAAAAATAAAGTGTTTTTAGCAAAAGCTTATTGAAAGGCCCTCGTCTAATCATCAAATCAGCTTAAACTAAAAACGAAAAACATGAGAAAGACAATTGCAATGCTTGTAATGACAAGCGCTCTCCTCGCAGGGATGTCCTCCTGCAAAAAGGAAGAAACACCTAAAGAAGCTATTAAACAAACCATTAATGTTAGCCTCAAGAATACTGAAAGCTACTCGTTTATTTTACCGGAAAACTTAAGGGATGATAAATATGAAATTACTACCTCTGCGGGTCATTCAAGTATAAGTCAGGTATCCATCAACAGCGAAG
>JBBRYH010000074.1:0-13264 GCA_038237845.1 Bacteroidia bacterium | reverse complement strand
AATTACTTTTCCCTGCCAAAGTTGTCCTGTTGCCGGAATTTGAATCTGAGTTTGAGTTTTTGTTTTGTTCCCCCACACTTCAATGCCCTGCCACATTGTACCGCAGGTTTGTAAGCCGGTTAGCGTTGAATTCTGCACTTCAAGAATAGCTCCGGGAGAAACTACAATTTTACTGTAAGGATCAAACTCAATGACAGAATTTCCATCAATCACAAGTTTTGCTCCGGGCATAATTGTAACAGTGCCACGGATATAATAATTCTGCCCTGTCCAATGCTGCGGGTTGCTCAGCGGAGCAGTAATAATAATGGGGCCTCCTGTAGTTTGGTCAAACGTGAATGTGTGATTAGAAGAACAACAATTGGCGTTGTAAGTAGAAGTTGAAGGAGTGATATTGATAGCCAGACTTGCCGAACTTGTACCACAACCATCTGTTACGGTCAATATAACTGTATAAGTTCCGGGCGAGCTGTAAGAATGCAGCGGATTCAACCCACTTCCTGTTGTATTATCTCCGAAATCCCATGAATAGGTGGTCGAAGCACTGTATCCGTTAGAAAAATTGGTGAATGTAATTGAGGTTCCAACACAAGGGTAAGGGTCCGGTGAAAAAGTAAAGGAAGCAAATGGGCTTGATACATTGACAGTTATTATGGCGCTTTGTCCTTCACATCCTGCTACCCCCGAAGAAACATTAACAGTATATGTAGTGGTTACACACGGATTAACTGTTATAGATTGAGTAGTTTCTCCTGTGCTCCAGAAATAACTTGCTCCTCCGAAAGCCGTTAGAACGACCTGATCCCCAGGAGAAATTAAAGTAGAAGGTGATGCGGAAATTGTAGGAGCTGCGAAGAATATAGTTCGAAACTGGATATCATCAATTCCAAAGTCGCATCCCCTGAAAGATTCGTCGCCTTTACAAATTATTTCCAATCTCACCGTTCCATTTACATCGGCTGTCCCAACAGAATTGTGGGGACCCGATTTTTTATCATCGCGCTTTCCTCTTCCGTCGGTATTTTTTTTCTGCTCACTACCAAATCCCGGATTACATTCGTCCTTACCAGACGTTTCCGAAAACTTTCCGGCTGAACGATTTTGATTTCCGTTTTTCGTCCCTCGACCGTTGCCCCCCTTTTCAATATCGCCGACCAAATCAAAATCACCCAAATGGACAGACTACATATCCGACCTTTTACGAAGTCAAATCGGACCCGACGGACGTTATCAAGCCAATGATTTTTCAGGAAGTATAAATGCTTTTCCTAATCCTTCTTCCGACGGAAATGTTACGTTGACTTTCGATATGAAAGTTGACAATGAAGTTTCTGTCAGAATTCTATCGGCAGATGGAAAGTTGATTTATAAAAATGAAATATTCTGTCCAGCTAATTCTTACACTGAATTACCAATTCGCTTGGATGAAAATTCTGCTAATGCAGGAATGTATTTCCTTCAGGTAATTGGAGATGATGCTGTGGTGAGGAGGAAGTTGATGGTGATGAGAAGGAAGTGACCTTCAGCCAAATATTAGCCCAACATTATATTGTCAATCAACCTAACATTTCCAAGTTGCACCGCAATACAACCTACCACATTCGTTTTTTGATTATCCCTTATTGGCTGAAGCGTCTCGGCATCTGATATTTCAAAATACTCCAATCTGAATTGCGATGCTGCGCTAATTATTTGGGATACTTTTTCTTTTATTTCTTCAACACCATTCGTCCGCCACATTTCTTTTGCTTGAAATAAGGCGCTCGAAATTAATGGTGCAATTTTTCTTTCCTCTATCGAAAGTCTTGTATTTCGGGAAGACATCGCCAATCCATCATTTTCTCTTACGATGGGACAGCCGATAATTTCAATTGGAAGTTGCCATTCTTTCACCATTTTTCGAACCACTGCTAGCTGCTGAAAATCTTTTTCTCCGAAATAACTTTTACAAGGGCCAACGGCATCAAATAATTTTTTCACTACCTGAATAACTCCCATAAAATGTCCCGGTCGATGTGCTCCTTCCATAACATTTTCCAATCCTCCTAGGTCTAGATCCTTACTCGTCTCTTTCAATCCTTGTGGATACATTTCATCCGTTTCAGGAAAAAAAAGAATGTCGCAACCCGCATCCATCAGCATTTTTTTATCCTCGTCTAAAGTCCGTGGATAATGTTTCAAATCTTCAGGGTTGTTAAATTGTGTTGGATTAATGAAAATACTGGCTACGGCAATATCATTTTCCATTTTTGCTCGTTTAACAAGGGAAACATGGCCGTCATGAAGTGCACCCATGGTAGGAACGAAGCCAATGGTCTTCCCTTCTGAACGATTGAGGTTCAGGTGTTCAAGCAGGAATATCCTTTTGTTAATGACTAACACGCTGAAATGCTTGGTTTTACTGGTGTATACGGGTATGAAACTACGATTTTTTGGTAATTGACGGATTTTTTTTTATTATCTTTGTACTCCTTTCTGAAATACCTCCCACCTCTATATGAAACAAAAAGCGAGAATACTTTACGTGTCACAGGAGATCACCCCTTACCTTGATGAAACTCCGATGGGCCTTATTGGTCGTCATTTGCCACAAGGCATCCAGGAAAAAGGAAAAGAGATAAGAACTTTCATGCCACGTTACGGTTGCATTAATGAGCGCCGTAACCAATTGCATGAGGTAATTCGCCTTTCCGGAATGAATCTCATCATCAACGATACAGATCATCCACTTATCATTAAGGTTGCTTCTATTCAAGCAGCTCGTATGCAGGTGTATTTTATTGATAATGAAGAATATTTCCAAAGAAAATTCATTCTTACCGACAAAAAGGGAGAACACTTCGCGGATAACGATGAGCGAATGATTTTCTTCGCACGCGGAGTAATAGAAACCGTCAAAAAACTTGGCTGGGCACCTGACGTAGTACATTGTCATGGCTGGTTTACAGCGCTTTTACCACTTTATTTGAAAAAAGCTTTCCGCGACAACCCACTTTTTGCTGAAACGCGCGTCATATACTCAGTTTATGATGACGAGTTTACGACTCCGCTTCACAAAGACTTCGCAAAGAAGATTTTGGTGGAAGGTGTTGAAAAAGGAGATGTGGATGCAGTTGCAAAAGCTCCATCTTTTACAAACCTCAACAAATTGGCTATCGATTATTCTGACGCCGTTATCAAAGCTTCACCGAAAATCAATAGTGATGTCGAAAAATATCTTAAAAAGTCGGGCAAAAGCACCTTGGAATTTAAATCTCCAGAAGAGTACGTTGCAGCCTATTCAGAATTTTATGATGCCGTTCTTGCAGAGGAGCCAATGCTTGTTGTCTAATTTTATGAACGTTAATTCATCTCGTAATTATTATCCGATTTTGTCCCGCTATATCAGCGGGACGAAATTTTTTCTACTCGTTTCTATACTGTTTCTGGCCTCCTGTAAAAAGGAAAGCGCGCTTGGTTCAGACATTCAACCTTCTGGAGATTTAATTGATCTACAAAGCTCTGATACACTTAGCATGTTCAGTTACACAGTAAAAGAAGATTCTTTGCGTAGTGATGAGTCAAACATCGTTCAGATTGGAAATATTAATGACGAATATTTCGGAAAAACAACAGCGAGTTTATTTACTCAGTTTGTAATTCCAAACAACTTGCTGAACATTAATTTTGGAGCAGGTGCCGTTTTAGATTCTTCAGCAATTAATCTACGTTATGATTATCAGTATTACGGAGATACTTTGCAAGCACAAACCTTCCGAGTTTATCAGGTTACTGAGGATATGTTTTTTGATAGTTCTTATTACTCGAATACCATCAAACAATGTTATCCAACCTTTGCGTCCAGAATTTCTGTTGGCGATACTACTTTAATTCCGCATCCAAGATCGCGAACAGTTATTGGTGGCGATACTACTGCTCCTGTTTTGCGAATTCCAATTAAATACAATTTTGCACAACAGATTTTTTCACAAAGTGGTGGAACAAATCTATCCAGCACGGCAAATTTTATTCAATATTTAAAAGGTCTTTACATTGAATCTGAAACACCTTCTTTAGGACAGCACCAAGGTTCCTTACTTCGTTTCAATCTGAAAGATACAAGTACAAAGTTTACGTTGTATTATCACACAGCTACAGCAGATAGTCTTAAATTCTCATTTGTAATAAATAGTACGACTGCATATTATAGCCATTTCACGCACGATTTTTCCACGATTTCTTCTGGCGATTTAGGCAATCAACTTGCAAATCCGGGTGTAAATACTTCTAACGAGGTTTATGTTTCAGGATGTGCAGGCGTAAAAACAAAAATTACTTTCCCTTTCCTTGATGATCTAAAAAATCTTCCTTACAAGATTGCTATTAATAAAGCCGAATTAATTTTCAAAGCCGATCCTGCAACTGCTGATGGTTCCTTTCCGGCGAATACACAATTGTATGTTGTTTCGATCGATAGCACAGGAGGCCAGACTTTACTTTTGGATATATTCGAAAACACTGCTTATTTTGGTGGAACATTGAATACAACAACCAATGAATATCACATTAACATCGCTCGCTATTTTCAGCAATTGATGTCGGATGAAAAACAAAATCTTGGCTTGTACCTGAAAGAGTTTGACCCCGATGCGCAAGGGCGTAGAGTCGTGCTCGGAAGTACTACAAGTCCAACCTACAAGATGTACATTCACTTAGTGTACACTCGTATTAACTGATTTAAGAATTTTACATTATGTGTGGAATTGTTGCTTACATCGGTAATCGCAATGCTTACCCGATCCTGATTAAAGGACTTCGTCGTCTAGAATACCGTGGCTATGACAGCGCCGGTGTAGCTATGATAAACGAAAAATTGCATGTCTACAAATGCAAAGGCAAAGTAGATGACCTAGAAAAATTTACAGCTGGAAAAGATATTAGTGGCAACATTGGTATCGGCCATACGCGCTGGGCTACGCATGGTGAGCCTAATGATATCAATGCCCATCCACATTATTCGGGTAGCAAAAAGATTGTATTAATTCACAACGGCATTATTGAGAATTATTCCCCTCTTAAAGAGGAGATGAAAAAACGTGGTCACAAATTTGAAAGTGATACAGATACCGAAGTCCTCGTTCATATGATCGAAGATATTCAGGAACGTGAAAAAGTTGATTTAGTAGAAGCTGTTCGTATTGCCCTAAACAATGTGATTGGAGCTTATGCAATTGTCATTTTATCACAAGACAATCCAGATTTATTAATTGCTGCTAAGAAGAGTTCTCCGCTTGTTATTGGCGTAGGTGAAAAAGAATTTTTTGTGGCTTCTGATGCAACTCCTATTGTTGAGTATACAAAGAACGTTGTTTATTTAGAGGATGAAGAAATTGCGGTAATGAACCGTGATGGCAAATTACAAATCAAAACAATTCGCAATAAAGAGGTTGATCCGTATATACAGGCTTTGCAAATTCAATTAGAAGCAATTGAAAAAGGCGGATTCGAACATTTCATGTTGAAGGAGATTTACGAGCAGCCACGTTCTATTAAAGATAGTATGCGTGGTCGTGTGAATGCGCTTGAAGGTGTTGTTGCGCTTGGAGGAATTCATGAACATTTGCAAAAATTTACGAATGCTAAACGTATCCTGATTATTGGATGTGGAACATCATGGCACGCAGGATTAGTTGGCGAATATTTATTTGAAGACCTTGCTCGAATTCCAGTAGAAGTAGAATATGCTTCAGAATTCCGTTATAGAAATCCTGTTATTTATGAAACCGATATTGTAATTGCTATTTCTCAATCAGGAGAAACAGCAGATACACTTGCTGCAATCGAATTGGCAAAATCAAAAGGGGCAACCATTTTTGGAGTTTGTAATGTAGTGGGCTCAACCATTCCCCGTCACACCCATGGAGGTTCATATACGCACGCAGGCCCCGAAATCGGCGTGGCTTCCACAAAAGCATTTACAGCACAAGTAACAGTACTCACCATGATGGCCTTATTACTTGGACATCGTCGTGGTACTATAACACAAAGTCATTATCATGAAATGCTGAGTGAGTTGGAAGCCATTCCTGCAAAAGTGGAAAAGGTTTTAAAACTCAATGATCAGTTAAAATATATTGCTTCGATTTTTAAAGACGCAAAAAATTTCCTTTATCTAGGCAGGAGCTATTCTTTTCCTGTTGCGTTGGAAGGAGCATTGAAACTGAAAGAGATATCCTACATCCACGCGGAAGGTTATCCAGCTGCCGAAATGAAGCACGGACCAATAGCTTTGATCGACGAGGAAATGCCAATTGTTGTTATCGCAACAAAAGGAACTTCGTACGAAAAAGTTGTGAGCAATATTCAGGAAGTAAAAGCACGTAAAGGAAAAATAATTGCGGTGGTATCTGAAGGCGACACCATTGTAAAAACAATCGCTGATCACGTTATTGAAATTCCTGAAACGGATGAAAAATTAGTTCCGCTTATTTCAGTTGTTCCTTTACAACTGCTGGCTTATCACATTGCTGTGATGCGTGGTTGTAATGTTGATCAACCAAGAAATCTTGCGAAGTCGGTGACTGTAGAATAATTTTTTCTTTTTTTTAATTCTCGTCCATTCCAGTTGCCATCGGATCATCTGATAGATATACTTTTTCATGGTCTGGATTATTTGAGGTAAAAACCAGAATGTGTTCCGAGGGAATATTTACCCCGTGATCTTTTGCAAGATTCCATTGCCCCTCTCCTGATACTGCACAAAGTTCATCTTGTTCAAGAATACCTTCCGAGTAGCGTAATTTTTTATTGAAGCCGAAAAATCCTGTTTCATCAATATTTTTTGAAGCGAGGTAATCTGATAACACTTTTGTGGGTTCATTTAAAGAACCCGATTCGAATTTCGCATCTGGTACGAGGTAACACATGGAAAATCGCGTGTCAATAATTGCGTAACCCGTTTCATCAAATAATACAACATCTCCCTTTTTTTCGTCTTCGATTACTTTATGCCAGCTTCCTGATTTGCCACCACTTCTGTATTCTTCTACAAGAACATAATAATAGGAACACTTTCGTCCGGTTAATGGTGCATTTAATGTTTCTCCTGCAAAAATTATCTTCCCTGTAATCTTTCCCTTTTCGCCATCCGTATAATTTATAATTTTCTTTTCTTTAGCTTTCTCCAGATTCCTTAATACAACCGCTCTCTTTGAAAAATAAGTGTAAATAATCGCGATGGTAATGAACACCAAAAAAATGACAATTAAAACTTCGGGTGAAACATTTCCAGAATGCAGAAGGAGGTTGCGCATAATTAATATTAGTTAAAATTGTTTTGTTTAACAACTAAAGCCATTACTACTTCACCCACATAAACAAGTTCGGATTATTTACAAAATTTTTCAATTCTTCATCACTTGCGGAAAGTATGGCAAAAAAATCAATCAACGGGAGAATCATTCCTCCTCCAAGTGTAATAAAATATACGACCGGCACCCATGGCTCTGTTCCCAAATAAATTCTGTGCAATCCGATAAAACCAAAGGGAATTGGAAATGCCAGAATAGCAGCAATGAGTTTTTTATTTTCAGGCTTGGTGAATAACTTATGATGATTCCCATTGCTATTTACGTGCTCCAAAGTGTCGATCCGATTTGTATCCTTTGCAATGCTAAGGAACGGTTTCGATTTAAGTAAAGTAGTTGCATTCACTTTGGAAGTGAAAATTAAAATGCAAAACAAAATGACCAGCGATAAATATTTCACAAATAGAATTTCAAGAAAAAACGGGAAACCAAATGGCCTCCCGTTTTTATTTATTTCGTAAACAACTTATTTTTTAGCAGGTACTGTTCCTCCGAATTTAGCACTGATTCCAAACGCCATAAAATAAGTTGGCCCGATTGCAAATTCAGCATTAAAACCAAATGTAGGATTAAAGAAGTACCGCATTCCTAATAAGAATTGTGGTTTGATTGGACTTCCAACACCACCCAACACATCGCTCTTGGAGATATCAACACGACTTGAGTTGTAATTCCAGAATACATAGCTAAACCGTGCTCCTACAAAAAGATCAAGGTCTTCGCTATCACCAAAATGAAACAAAGGACGAATACCAATACTCTGACGAGAAACTCGGTCTGTAAAATCGCCTGTAGTGGTGATTTGATTGCCAGCACTATCAGTAGTGTAATAGGAATTATATTTAGCAGTTATTCCCTGGTAGGTATAACAAGCTCCAACACTGAATCGATCTGTAATTCCATAATCTGCAGATCCGAAAATAACAGGAGTTTTAGTTGTCTTAATTGTTGCGGTTGTATTTAATGCATCAGTAATGACACCGAAAAATAGGCCAACAATACTATAGCCAGCACCACCGGTAACAACTACTTGTCCCTTTGCTTTTTGAGCATGAGCCATTGTAGGATTAAACATTGAAAACGCAGCTACTAAAATGGATGCCGCTAAAATTGATGTCTTTTTCATGAGGTTTATAATTTAATTAAATAGGTTATGCTTAAGCAGACTTCAAACGACGTGCCACTTCGTCCCAATTTACGAGATTCCAGAACGCCGCGATATAATCAGGGCGACGATTTTGATAATTCAGGTAATATGCATGTTCCCAAACATCCAAAGCTAAGATTGGAGTACCCTTAACCTCAGCGATATCCATCAATGGATTGTCCTGATTTGGAGTTGAACAAATTGCAAGTTTTTTATCAGCTCCTACAATTAACCAAGCCCAACCCGATCCAAATCTGGTTGCTCCGGCAGCAGCAAATTGAGTCTTAAATGTTTCAAAATTGCCAAAAGCAGCATCAATAGCTGCTGCAACTTCTCCAGTTGGAACACCACCAGCATTAGGGGCTAAGATGGTCCAGAAAAGGGAGTGATTGAAATGCCCACCACCATTATTGCGCACTGCCATTGGTAGTTTAGAAATACCAGCACAAATCTGTTCGATGCTCATTTTCTCTGTGTCAGAACCTGCAATTGCATTGTTAAGGTTGGTTACATACGCTTGATGATGTTTGGTATGATGGATTTCCATTGTTTTTGCATCAATATGCGGCTCTAATGCCGTGTATGCGTAAGGAAGTTTAGGTAATTCGAATGCCATTTGAGTAGATTTTTAGTTTGTTATTTCCCCCTTTTTGAGGTTGCTAGAAGCACAAATATAACAATAGAGATTTGAGAACGGTCCAATTTCCAATGTTATTAAAACGAATTGGGTATAGAAAAAAGCAATGCTTTGATGATTCGTTTTTGTGGATTCCATCTTTTGTTTAATTTAGCCACGAACTAAAACCATTCACCCTCCTATGAAAAAATTCCTCGCTATCACATTTGTTGCAGCACTTACCCTTTCAATCAATTCCTGTGGACCATCTGCTGAAGAGAAAAAAGCAGATTCACTTACGGTGGACAGTACAGCAAAAGGCATGACAAACGAAGCGGATCGAATGATTGATTCTATGAACAAGGCCGATTCTATGAATAATGTCATGATGAAACATGTTCAGGATTCAACACACATGGCCGATTCTATTGCAAAATTGAAGAAAAAATAAACTGGGTACGAATTTTAAATTGTACTAATAGTTACGAATCTATAGTAGATAACTTGTAATGATTTGTTTAAAAAATCCAAAAAGAAATTTTCGGATTTTTTATGTCTTCAAATTATTTGCTTAGCGTTTTTAAAGCCGCTGCTATAAACTCATCCTCTTCATTCCACACCTGCAAGTATCCAGCATCTGCCCAGATATTTCTTGCCACAGCGGCTTTCATATATTTTTTGACAAGAAAGCTTGATCGTTTAAGTTGAATTTCGTTTCTTTTCAAACCATTATTATCTGCCACTACAAGCATCTCATTAATCAATGCGTCGTTAATAACAAAAGATGCTCTGAAAACTTTCAATCCGCCTTTTACTAAATCTCCGGTGTGCTTTTCAGCATAATTCAGAGACCAAATTGTAAATACATCTTTATAAAAAAGATTGGTTAACAATGCTGAACCACCAGAAGTATCTAATGGAACAAAAAAGTCCGGCATAATTCCACCTCCACCATAGACAACTTTTCCTTTCGGTGTTTTAAATTTTAAAGAATCCGGAAATTTAATGCTATCAGCATTTACTAATTCACCATGATTGTATCGTGTTTGTTCTTCCGCTTCGTAAGCAGCTAATCCTTTGTCGTATGGTTTTTGAATGCATCTACCTGTTGGCGTATAATATCTTGCAATCGTCAAGCGAAATGCACTTCCATCATTTAAATGTTTTTCCTCTTGAACCAATCCTTTTCCAAATGTTCTTCGACCTACAATTATTCCACGGTCATTATCCTGAATGGCTCCGGCAAGAATTTCGCTTGCAGAAGCAGAATTTTCATCCACAAGAATTACTAATGGGGTTTGTTCCAGACTTCCTTTTTTTGTAGCCAATATTTTTTCTTCGCCGTCAATTCTTCCTTTAGTAAAAACAATCATTTTACCAGCAGAAAGAAATTCATCCGCAATGCTTGTTGCTGCATCGAGATACCCTCCTCCATTTCCACGTAAATCCAAAACCATTTTTTTCATTCCTTCTCCAAGCAAAGTATTTGAAGCTTTCATGAATTCATCATAAGATGTTTCAGCAAAACGATTCAGTTTAATATATCCAACTTCATCGTTAAGCATATAAGATCCTTCGACGCTGAAAATAGGAACGCTTCCACGTGTGATTGGAACATTGATAAGACTTTTTGTTCCTGGACGACGAACAGCAAGTGTTACTTTTGTCCCTTTGGGTCCACGCAATTTATCTCTGATAAAAGATTCGCTTGCCTTTTTTCCAACCATTAAGGTATCATTTGCTCTTACAATTCGGTCTCCGGTTTTCAAGCCTGCCTTTTCAGACGGACCGCCAGGAACAACTGCCATCACGACCAACGTGTCCTGCACGAAATTATATTCAATACCAATTCCTTCGAAATTCCCTTTCATCGGTTCATTCATGGCTTTGGTTTCTTCAGCCGTAAAATAATCAGAGTGCGGATCGAGATGTTGTAACATCTCTTGCAAAGTTATATCGGTAAGTTTTTCAGGATTTACAGTATCAACGTAATTTTCTTCAACGTATCCAAGGACTGCTTTTATTTTGTCAAATGATTCTCCATTGTCCAGAACAACTTTTCGCGTACCTAATTTGGTACCGATCAATACACCAGCCCCGAGAGAAAGTCCGACAATAAACGGTAACCATGTGCTCAGTTTTCTCATACTTAAGCTTTCGAAGGAGCTGGATAACGTTCAACATTCACTCCAAATTTTCTCAGAAAATCAACGCCTTCATCATTGGGAATGCCTTTATATTCAGCGTAGGAATGTTTGAAAATAACATTCTTGATTCCTGTAGAATAAATAATTCTTGCACATGAAATACAGGGAGAAAGCGTGACATATAAAGTGCAGCCTTCAATCGGAACATTATTTTTTGATGCGTAAAGAATTGCATTCATCTCGGCATGCAAGGCAAGAGAACAAGATCCTTTTGAATCACGAGGACAACCTTGCTCCGGCCATTCCAAATCACAATTATGCGTTCCTGCAGGAGGGCCATTATAACCAAGAGAAATAATGCGTGTATCCTTAGTAAGTACTGCCCCTACTTTTGCTTTTACACAATGTGAACGAAGTCCAAGATTTTCTGCTAGATCCATATAGATCTCGTCGAAAGAAGGGCGTTTTGATTGAATGCTCATTGGGAATTAATTGAAGACAAAGGTAACAAATCAGGGACAGGAAAGGAGGTGCGAGAAATAGTAAATTTAAATCTGCAAGGTAATTTGCACTTTTGTATCAGCTACCATTTTTACTCCATTTTTACCAATGTGAAAAACGGGCGACTCTTCGTATCTGTTGGCCACCATTACGTTTACTTCACCAGCATTTTCTTCGAATAAATTCTGAACTAATTCAGGTGAATTATTTTCTTTGGAAAGGTGTGCAAGGAAAACATGTGAAAGAAATTCCGATTTATGTTCCAGAAATAATTGCAGAGCTTGGGCATTGGATAAATGTCCGTGGTTGCTACTGATTCGTTTCTTGAGATAAAATGGATAAGGACCTTTCTCTAACATTTCATCATCATAGTTTGCTTCGAGAAAAGCAGCATGACATTTTTTAAAATGGGATGTCAATTTTTCACATACAGTTCCGATATCTGTAAATACACCTACACGAACGTCTTCAAATTCGACAGTGAAACTATAAGGATCTGCAGCGTCATGGGATTTGAAAAAAGGAATTACATTCAACGATTTAATTTTTACCACTTCTTCGTCTTGAAACCCATTTACTAATTCTTCCCTCAATTTTATTCTTCCATTTTGATACGTTTTTTCATTGATGTAAACAGGAAGATTGTACTTTTTTGAAATCACTTCAACGCCACGAATATGATCAATGTGTTCGTGAGAGATAAATATTGCTCTTACTTTTTCCATTGACAATCCAGAACGGATCATTCGCTTTTCAATTTCACGACAGGAGAGACCTACATCAACTAAAACTGCGTCGTTGTGATTTCCAACGTAATAACAATTACCGTTGCTGCCTGAATTTATAGAAGCGATGAAAAGTGACATAGAATACAAAATTAATTTTCCTTCGTGTATATCATTCCTTGTGATTAAAAAACTTATGAGCAAAACACGAACTTATAATTTAAAAAAGGTATGAAAGCAATAAAATTTCGAGGCCGAAGGTCATATTCGATGCGTACAGAAAATTCATTAAATCAATGAAAGAACCAAATCGCAAAATCAATTAGTTATCTCTTAATTAATACTACTTTTTAAATTAAGCTAAAAACCTCCAATTGTGGCAGAAAATACTTGAGATTTCGGAAAACGGTTCTTTAGATGTACCTTACTAGAAAAGGGGAAAACCCAGCGAATTAACAGGATTTACGTATTATTTGTCATTGCAAATTGGCATTATCTACTATCAGACTCAAATGTGTGAATTATGCAAGCCTTTTAAGATTTGTATAACAATTCCGGATCATTACTTCTGAACTTCGCTGATTCCATAATTATAATAAAAATACAGTGAAACTATTTATCAAGTACATGGTGAGTAACCGTTGCAAAATGGTGGTAAAGGACGAGTTGAAAAAACTCGGTCTTCACTTTATGGTCGTGGACCTTGGTGAAGTGGAAGTGATGGAGAAGATCACAGAGGACCAACGCGAATCACTTAAGGCTTCCTTATTAGCTTCAGGGTT
>JBBRYH010000073.1:0-13345 GCA_038237845.1 Bacteroidia bacterium | reverse complement strand
TTACCAGATTACCAGATTACCAGATTACCAGATTACCAGATTACCAGATTACCAGATTACCAGATTACCAGATTACCAGATTACCAGATTACCAGATTCCCCACTACCTTTGTCACCGATGAATTCTCGTTCAATCGACAAACTTTTTCTCCGTATTGCTGCAGTTACATTAGTCGTACTTTACCTTGTAATTCTTGCAGGTTCGATTGTTCGTGCTACAGGTTCTGGAATGGGTTGTCCCGACTGGCCGAAATGTTTTGGTTATTATATTCCACCAACAAATCCAAATCAAGTTGAGTTTCATGAAAATCACGACTACAAAAAAAGTCAAATGATTATTGTGAATGATACATTATGGAGAGCCACTTCTGTTTTTACTTCTGCTGCATCTTTTGATCGAACGGATTGGGAAAAATATCCTGTGCATAATTATGCGAAGTTTTTTGTGCGTCAAACCTGGACGGAATATATCAATAGACTCGTCGGCGCATTAAGTAGTTTATGTATGACGATTTTATTAATAATTGCTTTGATTCGAGTAAAAAGAGATTGGCCAACCTTGGCGATTTTATTGTTCGGAATGTGTGTTTTGGCTTTTGTAGTCTGGCTTGGGAAAGTAGTGGTGGATACAGAACTACAAGCTTATACAATTACTTTTCATATGATGAGTGCACTCGCATTAGTAAGTGTCGTGATCATTATACAAATGCGTGTAAGAATGCAGTCTGGAATTTTTGAAAAATTTAAAATTTCTAAAAGAGAAAAAATTTTACTTGTAATTGCATTGCTTGCAACACTTGATCAGATTTTTTTCGGAACACAAGTTCGTCAACAAATAGATGCAATTAATTTAAGCATGTCGGGTTCATCGCGTGAACTTTGGATTGATCAATTGGAAGGTGTTTATCGTTACCATAAAGCAATGGCGATAACAGTTGTAGCATTAAATTGTGTTTTATTTTATTTTTTAATAAAATGCAAACCAACAGGAACAACAAAATTATTAGTCTTCAGTTTGATTTTATTAATGCTAGCGGAATATGGCGCAGGAGTTTTTATGCATAATTTTTCAATTCCTGCATTTGTACAACCCATTCATTTGACCCTAGCCATGATTTTATTCGGAATCCAACTTGGTTTATTGGTGAGAACAAAAAGTTAATGTCCTTGTTTTATTTCTGCGTCCGATTCTTTTCTTGCTGCAGGTTTTGGCTTTTCTTCAGGCATAGGAGTATCTTTCCACTTCAAGGTTTCTACAATGTGATAAATATCTTTTTTGATGTATTGCAACACCGGTTCAATAGAATCTTTATTTGGCGGTGAATAAAAATAAAGTGATGCGCGAATAAAATGTTTAATGCTATCTGTAAGATAAAATTGAACCTGTGTTGCCGCATTTCCACTGAGCGATTGGACAGAACCAAATACATGATCTTTCGGTCGAAGAATGGAAGAGTCGCGCATTCCACCCGCAACTTGACTATGCGCTTCTGTCAATTGCCAACTTTCATTAATTAACTTACCAAGGATTGAATCATTATTGAATTCCTTATAACTGATATACAAAGTAGCATGAAATTGTCCGAAATATAAATCGCGCCAACAAGGTTCGGCATTGGGTGCTGCACTATGATACATCTTCGCATAATCTGGAATCTCAAATGAAAAAGGACATTCTGCTTCGTATTGAACATATTTCTTTTCCGGTAAATTAATTCGGAAATAACCGCGAGGTTTTGGAATGCCAATATTGTCATTGTCATCACAAGATGAAAACAAGGACAAAAGAAGAAGCACCGGAATAAAAATATTTTTTAGCATGCAACGTAAAGATAGTTTATGTAAACGCTCATTTTTAAATTCACTAATCAATATTGAAAAACCTGATGACTTTCTGCCTTAAATAACGTAAAATTGTCCCATGCGATATATCCTTTTTGTTTTAATTTTCCTTTTTGGAAGTGTTCTTTTTGCTCAGAATACTCCCGTTCTTAAAAGTCTGAAGAAAAAATCTTCACATTCCCTCCGTGTTAGGGTAGTTGAAGGTTTGGCAAATCCAAATCAAAGTGGCCCTGTTGTTGTGGAGGTAGTGGAGGTTTACAAATCCAAAACAATACATGTCGGGGATCGAATAGCCCTAAAAATGCAACCATTTTCTATTTTAGATGATAGTGCGAAAGTGAATCATCTTGAAAAAGGAAATGAGCTGATTGTTTTTCTTAACAAAGAAACTCCGAAGAGCTATACCAAAAATAGTCAACCTTTTTCCTATTTTTCGCTTTATGATGATTGGTCGGGATGGTTGTTTTTTAATGAGATATTGGGCGAATTCCTGAAAATGAAGTAATTTTTTCTTCGACAAAATTGACTGCTTAACTTGTTCATAAATTCTCTTTTTTCCTGAAAATATAAAAAAAGCCAATCCTAAAAAGGCAACTATCACGAAACTAGATAATTAGAAGCTATTTTTTTTGAACAATCTAGGTATTTGGGCCTAAATTTTAGCTACTAATTTGGTAGAATGAACTACATTTGTCGAAATTATCAAAAACTAATTCAAAACTACATGAAAAACAAGATTAAAAGCATCGTTTTCATTGGTATCCTTTGGCTCGGATCCTTTGCTATGCATGCGCAGACCAATCAGTCTGCAACCCCTACACCAGCGAATGCAAGTGTGCCGGTTTTCGCTAATGATGCTGAAAAGCAACAGTGGATAAATGAGCATCAGGCTCAATACAATTTGATGAATGCTGGTTCTACTCAGGTAGTCACTGCAGTTACTGCACCAACAAGCGCACCTGTTAAAGTTGTTGCGCATGCTGATTTACCTGCTGGTTTTCCAGTTTATGTAAATACCGGAAATAACGACAAGGATAATGCTGATTATATGGCAGCAAAACTTGCTTGGATTGCAGCACATCCAAAAGAGTACGCTGATCTAACTAATCCTAAATAAAAAGATTCAATAAATTAATATAAGATACAATGAAAAAAATACTAATACTTTTCTGTTTATTCTTGGCAGCGCAAAGTGCGAATAGCCAATGTATTTCAGGTGTTAGCATCGGTACGCTAACACCAACTGGTGTATTTCAAACTATTCCAGTAGTACCTGGTCCTGCAGCATTTCGCACTTTCCCAGCTACTGCAGGTATTACTTACATATTTTCTTATTGCCAAGGTGGTGGTTCTTATACAGGAGATACCTACTTGACAATTACAGATAATGCAGGTCCAACTTCACAAACATTTAATGATGATTTTTGTGCACTTGGTTCTGAAATTACTTGGACATGTGCTACAACAGGAACTTACCGTATATATATGGCGGGCTATCCATGCACAAACTCTCCAAGTGCCGTGTTGGCATATCGTATGAATCCACCAGCGAATGATCTTTGTTCAGCTGCAACTGCAGTTGCAATGCCAAGTACAACTGCTGGTCAGACTATTTCTGCTACAGCGGAAGTCCCTGCTCCACCTACTTGCATCACCACTTATACAGGTGCCGCAGTATGGTACACTGTTGTTGGAAATGGAAATCGATTCACTGCTTCTACTTGTGGATCAGCTTTCGATACAAAGATTTCTGTTTATACAGGATCTTGTGGAACTTGGACTTGTGTAACAGGTAATGATGACTTTTGTGCACTTCAATCTACCGTAAACTGGTGTTCTGTAAATGCTACAACATACTTCATTCTTGTTCATGGTTTTTCTGGAAACACCGGAACTTTTAGTTTGATTTTAAGTCAGACTGTTGTGCCTACAATGACGGTTACTCCTGCAGCTGTTGCAATTTGCTCAGGTCAATCTACAACTATTACAGCTTCTGGCGTTTCTTCATATGTTTGGGCACCAGGTGGAATGACAACTGCTGCAGTTACAGTTACTCCTGCTGCTACTACTACTTATACAGTAACAGGAACTGATGCTGGAACAGGTTGCACCAAGACTGGTACTTCTGCAGTTACAGTTAATCCAACTCCAACTGTAACTGTTACACCTTCTACTACCTATTGTAACCCAGGCCCTGGTGTTACTTTGACAGCAGCAAATGCTAGTACATATTCTTGGGGTCCTGCTACAGGTTTATCTGCAACTACAGGTACTTCAGTTGTTGCTACTCCTGCTGTAACTACTACATATACAGTAACAGGAACTTCTGCTCTTGGTTGTCTTAGTGCCGGTGTTACAACAACAATTACAGTAGCTCCAGCAGTTTCTGTTGTTTCTACAACAGCTACACCTGCAACTATTTGTTCTGGTAACAACTCCGCTCTTTTAGCAGTGGGAAACATTGCTAACGTTTATTGTCAGCCTACCTATTCAAATGGTACAGGCTCCGGTGACTATTGCAGTTTAGTTCAATTAGGAACTATCAATAATGCTACACTTGGTGCAGCTTCTCCATATTACACATTATTCCCTGCCGTAGGAAGTACAACAACAACACTTGTTGCTGGAACTACCTATACAATTACCTTGAGTGCAGGAACATACACACAAAATGACCTTGCTGCCTGGATTGATTACAGTCAGAATAGTGTCCTTAATGATGCTGGTGAAAAGCTTGGAGAAACTGATAACTTAGGTGTTAGTCCTGCAACAACTTCATTTACTTTTACTGTTCCTTTAACTGCGAAAAACGGTAGAACACGTCTTCGTGTTCGTGAAATGGATCATGGTACTACAAATGACATGGATCCATGTAATCCACAATCTACTTATGGTGAGACAGAAGATTATTCTATCACTATTACTGGTGGTGTTGATTTGCTTACATACACATGGTCTCCTGCAACTTTCCTTAGCTCTACAACTGGTTCAACAGTTACAGCAATTGCTGCAACTGCAACTACAGCTTACACTGTAACTGCTGTGAGTGCTGCAGGTTGTTCTGCAACAGGCAATACAACTTTGACTGTTAATCCTAATCCAGTTGTAACTGCTAACACAACTGCTAATGCAGTTTGTTCGGGTGGTTCAGTAACTCTAACAGGTGGCGGTGCTTCAACTTATGTTTGGTCAGGTAGCGTAACCGATGGAGTTGCATTTGTTCCTGCTTCAACAACAACTTATACAGTAACAGGTACTTCTGCTCTTGGATGTACAAACACTGCAACTGTAACAATCACAGTTATTCCACTTCCAACCGTAACAGCTAATTCTACAGCTTCTGCAGTTTGTGCTGGCGGTTCAGTAACACTTACAGGTTCTGGGGCAACAACATACACATGGGATAACAGCGTAACTGACGCAGTTTCTTTTGTGCCTGCTGCAACAACAACTTACATGGTTACAGGAACTGATGGAAACGGTTGTATGGATATGGATATGATAACAGTAACAGTTAATGCACTTCCAACCGTAACAGCGAATTCTACTGCTGCTGTAGTTTGTTCTGGCGGTTCAGTTACACTTACAGGTTCTGGGGCAACAACATACACATGGGATAACAGCGTAACTGACGCAGTTTCTTTTGTGCCTGCTGCAACAACAACTTACATGGTTACAGGAACTGATGGAAACGGTTGTATGAATACCGATATGACTACAGTAACAGTTAATGCACTTCCTACAGTAACAGCTAACAGCACATCTGCTGCAGTTTGTGCTGGTGGTTCAGTAACACTTACAGGTGGTGGCGCAACAACATACACATGGGATAACAGCGTAATTGACGCAGTTTCTTTTGTGCCTACTGCAACAACAACTTACATGGTTACAGGAACTGATGCTAACGGTTGTATGAATACTGCTTCAACAACAGTAACAGTTAACCCACTTCCAACAGTAACTGGTACAGCTGCTTCTTCTACAGTTTGTGTTGATGATGCTGCGGTTGTTCTTACAGGAACTCCTACAAGTGGTACTTGGTCTGGTCCTGGTGTAACAGGTTCTTCTTTCAGCCCAATCGGTGCTGGCGTTGGTTCTCAAACAGCAACTTACACTTTCACAGATGTAAATGGTTGTACAAATACCGCAACAGCTACGATTACAGTTAATGCTTGTGTTGGTGTAATTGAAACATCACTTGAAAACGGATTTAATGTTTATCCTAACCCGAACAGTGGTGTATTCACACTTGCAATCAATGCAAACATTGGTACTATGACTATTGAACTTGTTGATATCCAAGGACGCGTTGTTTTCTCTTCACTTGAGAATAATGTAAACGCTGGATTCACAAAACAGATTTCTATGGAAACTGTTGCTAACGGAGTTTATATGCTTCGTTTAACTTCAGCTACAGAACAGCAAATCATTAAAGTTTCTGTTCAGAAATAATCAGTATTGAATTTTAAAAAGGGTGGTGTCAGCAATGACATCACCCTTTTTTTATGAAATAGAGCGAATTAACATTTTAATTAATTCATCCGTTATGACACATTTCTTATCCACAATATTCCTTTTTTTGTAAGCAATTTTTCATTCAAATTGTCGAAAAGCAGCTTGATTTTCAATTGGTTAAAAACTCTCTTTTTTTTAACGAAATGAAATTCAAGTCTATAACGGAAATTTGCTTATTAATTTTTCCGTTTATTCCTGCATTTTCATAATTAAATCAAGCTGTAAAGACGTATATTCGGACGGTCAAATAAATCTTCACCCCACTAAAACACAAATGCATGAAAAAAACAATTCTCGTATTGTTGTTGGCAGGAGGATTCAGTTTACTTGGTCGCTCACAATCGGTTGCTCCGTTTGTTATCGCATCAGCAGGTGAATATTATTCTAATGCCAGCGGCAGTATTCAATGGACAATGGGCGAAACCATGACTGAGACTTATGGTAGCGCAAGTAATTTTATCACACAGGGTTTCGAACAGCCTAACGATTTTGGAACTTCAATCGTTTCAACGACTGTTCCTGTAAACGTTGGTCTCTTTCCAAATCCTGCAACTGATCATGTAAATCTTACATTCGGTAACGATGCTGAAGGAGATTATGTGGTTGGAATTTTTGATGTCCTTGGACAACAAATCGGAACGCAGAAAATTAATGTTGCTGCTGGAGCAACAAATGTAGAAATTGCACTTGGCGACATCGCTAATGGCGTTTACTTCATTACCGTTACTCGGTTAGTTACCGGAGCATCATCCACATTCAAAGTGAACAAAGTTTCTTAAATCACAAAACTCAAAATTTAGAAAAAGGTCTTTAAGCAAAAAAATTAAAAAGGTAAGTCATCTGGTAAATCAGGAAGAATCGCAGGATGATTTGGGTTTTCCTCTGGATTGATATTTACATTTTGCTGTTGCTGCTGATACGCCTGTTGTTGTGGATTAGGTGTGTACGTTGTACCTGATTGATTTTGTCCAGTTGTATTTGCAGGTCTTTGAAAAGTATTTGGCTGATCCTCTTTTCGTGAAAGAATGGTCAATACATCTCCAAAAATTTCTGTAGTGTAACGTTTGTTTCCGTCTTTATCATCCCAACTTCTGCTTCTAATTTTTCCTTCTAGGTAAACCATTTGCCCTTTACGCAAATATTTTTCTGCTACTTCAGCTAATCTGCGCCACAAAACAATCTGATGCCATTCGGTCTGTTCATTTTTATTTCCGTTTTTGTCACGGAAAGATTCTGTTGTAGCAATCGGAAAATTCGCAACTGCGATTCCGCCTTCTAAGTAACGCACTTCTGGGTCTTTTCCCAGATTTCCAATTAAGATAACTTTGTTTACGCCGGGCATAAAATGATTTTTAGATATGAATTAGTAAGGAGTGTTTGATTCATAACAAAGATAAGAAAACAAAAAAGGAAATGCGAATAGTCAATATCCAAAAACGAATATTGAAGGAACAGCTTATGAAAATACCTTCGATATTGGATATTCTACTTTAGAAATTGACGATTCAATATTTTCAAATAATTCGCAATTACCACCGGAACTGCATACTTTTTCAACTCTTTCTCCTTTATGTAAATCCACTCTTTCTTTCCTTTCAACTTTTCATTCAATTCAATTTCCACAAATCGAACATGCAGTTTCTGATGACTAAGAATATGTTTTACCTCTGGAGAAAAATTGACAATTTGGAATTTTGCCTGCCCCTTTGGGGAATTTGGAATTTCTTTTTCCCATTGTTTCGTTAGAGCTATTTTTTTTTCATTTAAAGATTTCTCAGTTTCTATCAATGGAAAATCATATAATCCTTTCCAAATATCTTTTTCGTTTCGTTGTTTCAAATAAACATTTCCTTTATGACGCAATACTAAATAATAGAAATAACGATCTGTAACTTTTGTCTTTTTTGATTTTACGGGTAATTCTGAAATCAGTTTGTTTTTTCGCGCCACACAATGTTGCACAAATGGACAAACTTCACAATTAGGATTTTTAGGAACACATTGTATTGCCCCAAATTCCATAATGGATTGATTATAATCAGCAGGATGTTTTTTTGAAATCAATTCATTCGCCAGTTCATTAAATATTTTTTTTCCTTGCGTTGAATCGATCGGTGTTTCAATTCCAAAAACTCGAGATAAAACACGATAAACATTTCCATCTACCACAGCTTGTACTTCATCAAAACAAATCGAAGAAATTGCTGCTGCAGTATATTCTCCAACACCTTTCAATTTCTTCAATTCTAAATAGGTGTCAGGAAAAATTCCATTATAATCCTTAACGACCATTTTTGCGGCAGAATGAAGGTTTCTTGCCCTGGAATAATAGCCTAAACCTTGCCAAAGCTTCAAAATGTCGCCTTCCGGAGCCTTTGCAAGGCTTTTTACGTCAGGATATTTTTTAATAAAAGAAAAATAATAAGGAAGCCCTTGAGCCACTCTTGTTTGTTGCAAGATAACCTCTGAAAGCCATATGTTATAAGGGTTTCGGGTCTTCCGCCAAGGCAGATCTCGCTTGTTTTTAGCGTACCAGGAAAGCAATATTTGACTGAAATTCACTGAAATTCTGATTGTTCTGAAGATAAATTTAGCTGGAAATTTTGGTGTTAGGGATAAATGAGTAATTTTGCAGCCCTGAAACCCGTTTTAGGGTGATGTTAAACACTTGAAAGTAAATAGCTTAGAAGCATGACAAAAGCAGAAGTAGTAAACGAGATCGCTGAGAAAACTGGAGTTGAAAAAGTAGCTGTACAAGCTGCTGTTGAGACTTTCATGAAAGTGATCAAGAATTCATTATCAAAAGGGGACAATGTTTATCTCCGTGGATTTGGAAGTTTTGTGGTAAAACGCAGAGCAGAAAAAACTGGCAGAAACATTTCAAAAAATACAACCGTTATTATTCCGGCTCACAACGTTCCGGCTTTTAAACCCGCAAAAACTTTTGTTGATCGGGTTAAAAAGAATGTAAAGGTTTCCTGATTTTAATAAAATAGCCAATGCGTAAATTATCCGTAACTCAATGGAGCGTGATACTTTTATCGGCTGTCAGTGTCGTTCTTTTAAGTTTTGTAAGTACAGTTTCTACAGGAGAAAATAAAGTTGTCGCTTCACAAGAAGTACAAGCCGGACATTCGCTCGAAGATCAGATTGCAAACGCCCGCAAGGGAATGAAGTCAGATGTGCTCGTGCAAACGAATGCGATTGAAGGCGCCATCAACACGAATCGTGACGCAATTAAACGCGGACAGATGTACGACTCCATTGTAAGATTCCTTGGCCTAAACAAAGAATACGTTTATGCTGCCTGGTTAACAGAGCAAAAGGCAATCAAAAACAATGGAAGTGGTTCCGACTGGCAACAAGCAGGTGAACGTTATAGTTCAGCAGCAGGTTTTCAGCAGGATGAAGGAAATATTCCGGCATTATTTGATGCTGCAATGCGTTGCTTCAATAAAGCTCTTGAATTGGAACCGAAAAATCTGGATGCTAAAGTTGGTCTTGGTATTTGTCTTGTTCAAGGCACCAATGATCCGATGAAAGGTATTTCCACTTTGCTTGAAGTCGTTGCAACGGATTCAACAAATGTAAATGCACAATTAGCACTTGCTGATTTTTCTGTCCGAAGAAATGCTCCTGATAAGGCGATTGTAAGGTATTCCACAGCACTCCGTTTAAAACCGGAATATTATGGTTTGAATTTGAACCTTGCAGAATTGTACGAACAAATGGGTGATACAGCAAAAGCTATTGAACACCTTGAAAAATATGTGCAGATCGAAACCGATCCGCTCACAAAAAATGACGTGGAGAATGCAATTCGCAGACTTCGCGCTCATCTGCCGGAACCAAAGTAAAGGCAGAGAGTAAAGTATATTTAGTATTAACCAATAAAGCATTACAACTATGCCAAGCGGCAAAAAGCGTAAACGCCATAAAATGGCAACTCACAAGCGGAAAAAACGTCTTCGGAAGAACCGCCACAAGAAGAAGTAGAATTAATTCTGAATTTTGAATTCTGAATTTTGAATTGTCTTGATTAAGAAAATTCAAAATTCAGAGCTAAGAATTTAAAATTTCCTTCCCTCTTCCTAAATCCTCAAGCACAAGCCCACGCCCTTAAAAGCGATGGGATTTTTGTGCTATCAAACATTTTAAAAAATCTAACCGTGTCAAACGAACTCATCATCGATGCTTCAGGCTCCGAGGTGGTGATTGCCCTGATGAACGAAAAGAGATTAGTCGAACTCAACAGAGAAAAGACTAACTCCCAGTTTGCAGTTGGCGATATCTACCTTGGTCGCGTACGCAAAGTGATGCCGGGGCTAAATGCCGCATTCGTCGACGTGGGTTACGAAAAGGATGCATTCCTGCATTATTTCGATCTAGGAGCTCAGGTTCAATCGCTCAATAAATTTGTGCGAATGACCATCACTCAAAAGCAGAAAAATGCTGCATTAGCATATTTCAAACTCGAGCCCGACATTCGAAAAGAAGGTAAAATTTCAGAAGTGCTTCAATCGGATCAACAAATTCTGATTCAGATTGCAAAAGAACCGATCTCTACTAAGGGACCTCGAATCACTTCAGAAATTTCTATCGCAGGAAGATATATTGTCCTTATTCCATTTGCTGAAAAAGTTTCAGTATCACAGAAAATCCGTAGTAATGAAGAACGCGAAAGATTAAAGCGTTTAATCATGAGCATCAAGCCGAAAAATTTTGGCGTGATTGTGCGGACTGTTGCTGAAGGCAAAGGAGTCGCTGACCTCGACGCTGATATGAATGATCTTGTTGGTAAATGGAATACTTGTTTCCAAGAACTCACAACTTCAAAACCACCGGCTCGCGTACTAGGAGAAATTAATCGCACCTCCGCAATTCTTCGCGATTTATTAAATGCGTCATTCGCAGCTATCCATATTAATGATGGACGTATGCATGACGAACTCAAAGAATATCTTCAGGCAATTGCTCCTGATAAAGAAAAAATTCTAAAGCTCCACAAAGGACCACAACCTATTTTTGAAGCATTTGGTGTTGATCGTCAAATGAAAGCATTGTTTGGAAAAACAGTGACAATGAAAAGTGGAGCTTACCTGATTGTTGAACATACAGAAGCGCTTCACGTTATTGATGTAAATAGCGGTAATCGTTCGAAATCTTCTAATGATCAAGAAACAAATGCGCTGGATGTAAATATTGAAGCAGCTGTTGAAGTAGCGCGTCAGTTACGTTTGCGTGATATGGGCGGAATTATTGTAGTCGATTTTATCGATTTACATTCCCCTAATAATCGCAGATTACTTTTCAATAAACTTCGCGACGAGATGAAGCTCGATCGTGCTAAGCATACTATTCTCCCTCCAAGTAAATTTGGATTGATTCAAATTACACGCGAACGTGTTCGTCCGGAAACTGCCGTTGATACACAGGAGAAATGTCCAACTTGTGGTGGAACAGGAGAAGTGCAAGCAAGTATTTTATTGATCGACAATATTGAAAACAATCTGCGTTACGTAATGAAAGAGCAGAATGAAAAGTCGGTTACACTTTGTGTTCATCCTTATCTAGAAGCATTTATTACTAAAGGGAAATTCTTCACCTCTCAACTTTCGAAGTGGAAACGGAAATTTGGTGGAACAATTAAAGTTAAATCTGTTCCTTCTTATCAATTTCTTGAATATCATTTCCTGAATAAAAATGAGGATGAGATAAAAGTGTAAAGAATGTACGAATTACGAAATTTTAAAAATAGTTACGGATCAGTTTAAGATTCGTAACTATTTTTTTTGCACTTAATTCTAAGAACAGAACTGCGCTTAGGGTTTTTATTGGCTGATTGATCGAAATTGCCTTGTTTTCTGCTTTCGCATTGTATATATTTGCTAATCTCACAAAACCCATAATGCAAGATAATTCCCTAAAATTTCTTCGCAGAATTTTCCTCATTGTTGGGATTTCTCTTTTTTCTTTTTATGCCAATTCCTCCAATTATTTTTGGGTGGGAGGAACAGGAGATTGGAGTGATTATGCCAATCATTGGTCAACTACGAGTGGGGGATTGGTATTTCATGTGCAGGAGCCATCACCGTTCGACAATGTTTTTTTTGACGCAAATTCTTTTCCGAGTGCTAATGATTCAGTTTACATAAGCGCTACGATTTTTACTTGTCGTGATATGAATTGGACGGGAGCGTCGAATAATCCGACATTTTATGGGTCCTCTAGTACTGGGGCTTTCAACATTTATGGAAGTTTTATTTTGAATTCATCAATGAATTGGAGGTTTTTTGGGAGTATTCATTTTCTATCCACTTCCATTGGGAATCAGGTGAAAACAGGATGGAACAACATGGGGTATTTATATTTTGCAGGAAGTGGTGATTGGATACTTCAAGATTCCTTACTCTGCACTTCTTTGCAGATTTCAGGTGGAAATTTTTATTCTGGCAGCTGGAATACTTCTTCTCATGATATTACAGTACTTGCTTCAGCTGATTTCGGAACATCGCAAATTGAATTGTCTTCTGGAGGAACCTGGGACGCTTCTACGGCCACTTTTTTGGATGCAGATAGTACGACAATCATTTTTGATGGCAGTGGAGGATTAAACGGAGGAAGTTTTGTTTATCGTGATGTGATTTGCAATGGACCCGCTACTATTGTTGGAGGAAGTTTCTATCGGGATATTACTGGCACAAATTCCTTAAGTATAAGTACAATTAGTAGTATCATTCATAATATCAGTAGTACGGGCAGTCTCGGAATTGGTGGAGCAAATATTATTAATAAAGCTGTTACAACAAGTGATTTAACATTGACAGGAAATAATAGCATCGATACACTTTATGCAACAACTCCAGGAATAACAATTGTTCTAGGATCAAATTATACTCAAACAATTGGCAGTGATGTTTTATTTGGAGGAACCTGTTCTTTACCCGTTAATTTGCGTTCAAGTACTGCGGGAATACAAGGAACTTTG
>JBBRYH010000072.1:0-13499 GCA_038237845.1 Bacteroidia bacterium | reverse complement strand
TTGCCATAGCTATATTGTTTTTCTGTTAGTTGTAAATTGGGCACCAAATTAGGTATTATTTTGCATTTTAAACCTGCTGATAATCAGGTTTTTCTGTAGGGTAATTGGTCGTAGAAAAGAGTGGTTTTATCGGTTCTAAATTCCATTGAGCGCATTATTTGAGAAAAGTCATTCTGAATAAAGATAATTTAGATCAGAAATGTGCAAGTATTGCGTCACAAACGTAATAGGTAGTCATTGCAAAAGGTGTTGCAATTAAAAGTGCATCAAATCGGTCAAGAATACCACCATGTCCAGGAAGAATATTTCCTGAATCTTTCACATTAATACTTCTTTTAAACATGGATTCAACTAAATCGCCAAGCATTCCAGTAATTGAAATGACGGCTGCTACACACATCCATTTTATTTCTTCGTGATAATTAGATTTATTAAAAAGAAACCAGTTTGCTATCATTCCACCAGCTGCAACAGTGAAAATAAATCCACCGATAAATCCTTCCCACGTTTTTTTTGGAGAAATACGTTCCCATAATTTATGTTTTCCGAAAAGCCTTCCACAAACATAAGCCAGCGAATCGCTTGTCCAGATGAGAATGAAAATAGTAAGTAATGCCCGATAATCATATTTCGCTTTCAATGTATCATCTGAAATCATTAATCCGAAAGGAACGAACGAAGTAATCAAAAGATAAAATGGTAACGCAATATAAATAACGCCCATGATGGTCCATCCGATATTTGTAAATGGAGTTTCCTTCTTCCGAAAAAGTTCAATAATAAAAGGAAGAAATAAAAGCGGAAGAATGAGTGCATTTATAAATGCAATAGGAAATGCCTTTTGAATAAATCCAATTAGCAAAAGAATGATTCCAAAAAACAGTCCATAAATTTTTTGTGGTTGGACGCCTGCTTTTTCAGAAAGTCCATAAAATTCACGTAGTCCTAAAATGGTAATCAAAAGAAATAAACCCGACATGCTCCATGCATTCCACATGATACAACCTACAAGCACAACAACAAAAATTGTTCCTGTGATTAATCGTTGTATTAGATTTTTATCCATTTGATTTTTTATAGTGTATCGAAACGTTGTATCCTGATACTACTCGGCCGTAGGCGGCACATCATCAATCATAAAAACATATATTTCCTTTGGCCCATGAGCACCTTGAACCAATGTTTTTTCGATATCTGCCGTTCTGCTTGGTCCAGTGATTACGCTAACCATAGATGGCATTGCATTCTCATATTTCGCTTTTACTGCTTTGAGTGCATCCTTCATGTGTAAAATCAATTGGGATGTTTTTGCAACTACAATATGTTGTGCAGGATAAACAGCAGCTCTTCGACCTGATAATTGTTTTGAGGAAATTAAAATGCTTCCAGTTCTCGCAATCAGAAATTCACAACCGGTAATACTAGTACCTGCCTTTTCTAATTCATCAGTCGAGGTGAGGTATGGAATATTTGCCAGCTTCAGTAAATTCTGAATTTCTGTTTCAGCACACCAAAGTTTACCGAAATTTTCATCGGTGGTTAATGCACCAATATTATAGACGAAATCTTCATCGTTTTCACAAAAAATAAAATTTCCACCAACATCTGAAAATTGTTGAGCAAAAACTAATTCTAAAGGATCTTCTGATTCTGTATAAATATTTGATTCGAAATCAACAGCACCCGGCTCTAGTCGCGACTTATTAATAAGTGCAGCCCTAACTTTTTTCAGAATCTTTTCTCTCGAGGTGGTGTCGTCCATTTGAGTACTGAATATTTGGTAATGTTTATTGGGATAAAACGGATATTGAGTATAATTTTTTGGACTGCCCTAAAAGATTATACTCAATATCCAATACTCATTACCCAATACTATTTTTTCTGATCATCCGTTTTAATTTCATTGGAGGCATGACCATTTTCATTGATTACAGGTGTCACTGCAGGTTCAGACTTTTTTTCATCTGACTTTATTAGCGATTCTCCATTTTCATTCAAACCTTCTTCTGCTGCAAGTTCTTTATCCCATTGACGTTTTCCGAAAATTAGTTCCAAATCTTCTTTGAAAATCACTTCTTTCTCAATTAGTTTATTAGCAAGCTGATCAAGTTTGTCGCGATTGTCACGTAAAATCTTTTTGGTTATTTCATAGGCGTGATCAATGAGTTTTTTGACTTCTTCATCTATTGTTTCAGCCGTTTTTTCACTGTATGGTTTTTGCATCATGAATTCATTTCCACTGGTATCATAATAAGAAATGTTTCCGATTTTAGGATTCAATCCATAGTAGGTAACCATTGCATAAGCTTGTTTAGTGATTCTTTCAAGATCACTTAAAGCACCTGTAGAAATTCTTCCGAATACAACTTCTTCTGCAGCACGTCCGCCTAAGGTTGCACAAATTTCATCCATGAATTGTTCTGTTGTTGTCAGCTGACGTTCATCTGGTAAATACCAAGCAGCTCCTAATGAACGACCGCGTGGGACGATAGTAACTTTTACAAGTGGAGCAGCGTGTTCTAACATCCAACTTACAGTTGCATGTCCTGCTTCATGAAATGCAATTACTTTTTTCTCTTCTTTAGAAATGATTTTATTTTTCTTTTCTAGACCACCGATAATACGATCAACAGCATCAAGGAAATCCTGACGTTCCACAAATTTCTTATCATGACGAGCAGCAATCAAAGCTGCTTCATTACAAATGTTAGCAATGTCAGCACCAGAGAAACCTGGAGTTTGTTTCGCTAAGAAATCAAGATCAACTGATTTTTCAAGTTTCAATGGTTTCAAATGCACTTGAAAAATTGCACGACGCTCATTCAAATCAGGAAGGTCGACGTAAATCTGTCTGTCAAAACGTCCAGCACGAAGTAAGGCTCTGTCAAGAATATCTGCTCTGTTTGTTGCTGCGAGAATAATAACACCGGAGTTTGTTCCGAAGCCATCCATCTCTGTCAACAATTGATTCAATGTATTTTCACGCTCATCATTTGATCCTTGTGCTGCGCTTCTTCCACGTGCACGACCAATTGCATCAATCTCATCAATGAAAATAATACAAGGTGATTTTTCTTTTGCTTGTTTGAATAAATCACGCACACGTGAAGCTCCAACACCTACAAACATTTCAACGAAATCAGAACCTGAAAGTGAGAAGAAAGGAACTTTAGCTTCGCCTGCTACTGCTTTTGCAAGCAATGTTTTACCAGTACCAGGAGGACCAACAAGCAATGCACCTTTCGGAATTTTAGCACCTAAATCAGTATATTTTTTCGGATGTTTTAAGAAGTCAACAATTTCTTTGATCTCCACTTTTGCTTCTTCCAAACCGGCAACATCATTGAAAGTGGTATTGACCATTGTGTCTTTATCAAAAAGCGTTGCCTTTGATTTTCCGATATTAAAAATCTGACTTCCGCCACCGCCGCCCATTCTGCGCATAAAAAATACCCAAATAACTACCATTAGAATTAATGGAACTATCCAACTCAAATGGTCGGACAAAGAAGAACGTTTGATTTCCTGAATTTCGATCAGATTATCGGTGTACCCGTTTTCAGCTTGTGTTTGCGTAATACGTTTACCGAGTTCTTCTGTCCAAGTGCTTGTTAATTTCAAATGAGGCGCATGTGGAGGTGTTGCACCATGCCATCCATGATATTTTGCTTTGAGTGCAGTAATTGCAGGTGTTCTGTCTTTCGCGGGATCAAGGACAATTTCCAAAGCATTATTTTCATTGCTGACTTTGTAAATTTTCTCAATAGCATGATCCTTAACCAAAGCTGTGAATTCGGTATAATTTACTTCAGGCAATTCCGTTAGCATATTCGGAACAAAAAATCCGATTAGTCCAACAACAAGAATGATGTATACCCAAAAAAATCCTGAAGGGGAACGAGGCATTTGGGGTTTACGTGGCAATTTGTCTTTTCGACGTTCCTGCTCGTTATCTGGCTTATTAGTATCGCTCATTTTATTTCTTTTCTAGAATGTCGTTTTCACGACCCGAATATTTTATTTTTTGGCATTTCTTAACTTCATAGAGTCAAAAGGAAAAATTCAAAATAAATCATTTTCGACTTTTGGCTCCATGACATTTAAAACATAATCTGTTCTCCATCGGCCCAAAGCGCTTCCAAGTTGTAGAAATAGCGCGTTTCCTTATCAAAAACGTGAACAATTACATTTACGTAATCTATCAAGATCCAGGTTGCATTTTCATAACCTTCAGAACGATAAGGACGTTCGCCTGTATTTTTCTTTACCAAAAATTCTACCGATTGAGCAATCGCATCTACTTGTGTATTTGATTTTCCATCACAAATGATGAAATAATCACAAACGCGATTTTCAATTCCACGTAGGTCAAGACAAATAACATTTTCACCTTTTTTCTCTTCAATGGCGTTGACAATTTCCTTTGCTAATTTTAAAGCAGCAACATCCACAGGACCATTTTCTTTTTTAGGTAAGCTAGGGTTTGTTGTGTAAGTATCTCTTAATAGAGATTCTCTTTCAGAGGAACTTTTCTTCGCAGAGACTTTTTTCTGTTGATTTCTTGAAAGCGGTTTTGCTACTGCTTTCGGCTCTTTTACTTTTATGGTTTCAATAATTTTCTCCGCAACAGGAAGTGTCATTTTTTTTGTTGCAACAAAGTTTTTGGGAAGAGAAACTAGTTTTGCAGTAGCTTTTTTTACAGTAACTTTTTTAGGAGCAACTTTTTTTACCGCAATTTTTTTCTTTACAACATTTTTTTTAGGAGTAGCTTTTTTCTTTGCCACTTTTTTAACAGCAACCTTTTTCTTCGCAACTTTTTTAGGGGCCGCTTTTTTCTTTACAACTTTTTTTGCTGCAACTTTTTTCTTTGCGATTTTTTTAGGAGCCGCTTTTTTTGCAACACTTTTTTTCTTAGCAGCAACTTTTTTCTTAACTACTTTTTTAACTGCTTTTTTGGGAGCTGTTTTTTTTGCGACCGTTTTCTTAGCTTTCGCTACTACTTTTTTCTTTGCCATTTAATGTATTTGCTTTTGTTTTTGAACTTTGACAGATCAAAGGTTAAAAGCCTAATTTTGTGATATAAATAATCAATCTGTTTTAGATTGAACCCGGCTTTTTGCACGGGGACACAAAGTTAAGGAAAAATGAACTTGGGAAGCCCGGAAACACTCTTCATTGGAAATCATATTATCAGCCTTGGGGAAGTGGATTCTACGAATACATTTGCTTTAGGACTTTTGCGAGGGGCGGAGATAAATGAAGGGACGGTGATAACGGCCAAAATTCAGCATGCAGGAAGAGGACAAAGAGGAAATTCCTGGTTTAGTGAGCCTGGAAAAAATATTATTTGTAGTATCATTTTAAAGCCAGTTTTTCTACCCATTACGAAGCAATTTGACCTCACCAGAGCGATTGCGTTGGGAATTTCGGACGCACTTGTTGAACTCTTGCCGGGATCAAAGGTTCATGTAAAATGGCCAAATGATATAATTGTGGACAATAAAAAAGTGGCAGGAATACTCATTGAAAATATTGTGAATGGAGATCAAATATCTGCTTCTGTAATAGGCCTTGGAATGAATTTAAATCAAGCTACTTTTGGAGAAGAATCACCAAATGCCATTTCTATATTTCAACTTACCGGTAAAGAATTTGAATTAACCGAGGCATTGAAACATCTATGTTCCCATATAGAAGCGAGATATTTGCAGCTACGGGCCAGCCAATTTGAAAAATTAAGGTTGGATTTTCATCAACGCTTATTCCGATTGGGGGAAGTTTCGCGTTATACCGATTTCAAATCCATTTTTGATGCAAATCTCGAAGGAATTACGGATGAAGGATTGATTTGCCTAAAGGACAATAATGGCTTGCAAAGGCAATATAATTTTAAAGAAGTTGGCCTTTTATTCTAGCTTAAAACTGCATAACATTTTCAAATCACCTTGATCCTTATCGATTTAGCTCTCGATTAGGATTTCTTTTTGCACAATTATGTCTAGTGATTTGAATTATTGTAACTTTCTCAGGCAAACTTTAACTTTCCCACATGAAAAAAATTACTCTTTTATCAATTGCAGGACTATTTCAATTTGTCTTGTTACAAGCTCAGGCTGTTATTACTTTCAACTACACAGGCGCGGTGCAAACGTATACTGTTCCTCCATGTGTTACAAGTATTACCATTGATGCATATGGTGCACAAGGTGGTTCTGGTGGTGGACATGGCGCAAATATGCGTGGTGATTTCGCAGTTACACCAGGAGATGTTTTAAATATTGTTGTTGGACAAATGGGATTGGCCCAAGTTGGTGGAAATGCACAAAATAGTGCTGGTGGTGGAGGTGGTTCATTTGTTTATACTCCTGCAAACGTACTTTTCGTTGCAGCTGGTGGTGGTGGTGGAAAATGCCCTTATACTGGTTCTGTTCCATTGACAGCACAAGAGGATGGTAATATTACATTAAACGGTAGTGCAGATTCTGATAATATTTCTCCTGGAGGAATAAATGGAAATGGTGGTGCCGTTGGAATTTTTGCTAATAGTTGGAATGATGGTGGTGGAGGAGCTGGCTGGTTAACTCCTGGTGGTAATGCTACTCTTGGTGGTAAAAATGCAGCTGGAAATTGGGCTGGTGGAAATCCTTATTGTGGTGGTGGTGGAGGTGGATGCGGTGGATTCGGTGGTTATGGCGGCGGCGGCGGCGGTGGAAATGATTACGGTGGCGGCGGTGGCGGCGGAGGATATTCCGGCGGCGGTGGTGGAAATGATCCTGATCATGGTGGTGGAGCTGGCTCTTTTAATGGTGGTACAAATCAAGTAAATACTGGTGGCGTTCAACTCGGAAATGGACTTGTAACTATTACAGAAAATGCTGGTGCTCCAACTCCTGGAACAATAACAGGTTCTCCTACTTTTTGTGCGAATGGTTCTGGAAATTATACAATAGTAGCAATGCCTGCTGCAACAAATTATACTTGGTCTGTTCCAGTTGGTGCAGTAATTAATTCAGGACAAGGAACAACTTCTATCAATGTAACATTTGGTGTTACTGGTGGAAATGTGAGCGTAACTGCTGATTATGCTTGCGGAACATCTTTGCCACAAACTTTGGCAGTAACAATTAGTGCTACTCCTACAGTTTCATTTACGGTTTCTCCAAATGCAACCGTTTGTTCTGGTACCAATGTAACCCTAACAGGAACTGGTGCTTCAACGTATTCATGGTCAGGCGGAATTACAAATGCAGTTCCTTTTGTCGCAAATGCAACAACTACTTACACTGTTACTGGTACTTCAGGTGCAGGTTGTACTAATACTGCAACTGCAACTATTACGGTAAATACAACACCAACTGTAACCTTCACTGCAACACCTGCAACAACAGTATGTGCAAGTACAAGCGTAACACTTACAGGTGCTGGTGCAAGTACATATTCTTGGTCAGGTGGAATTACTGATGCAGTTCCATTTAATGCTACAACGACAACAACTTATTCACTTACAGGAACAGCAGCAAATGGTTGTACTGCAATCGTGCCGGTTACTATTACTGTAAACCCGCTTCCTGTCGTTTCTTATACTGCAAATCCTGGAACAACTGTTTGTGCAAATACAAATGTTACATTAACAGGTACAGGTGCTTCTACTTATGTATGGTCAGGTGGAATTACTGATGCCGTTCCTTTTGTTCCTTCTGCTTCAACGATGTATACTGTAACAGGTACAGATGGAAATGGTTGTTCTAACACTGCAATGGTTATGATGACTGTAAATCCACTGCCAACAATTGTTTCTGCTTTCAATCCGCAGTCACCTGTTTGTACTGGTACATTAGTTACACCATTCAGTACCGGTGCTTCTACTTATGTTTGGACTGGTGGTGTTACAGAAGGAATTCCATTTGTTGGAAATACAACAACTACTTATACTGTAACTGGTACTGATGTAAACGGTTGTGTTAATACAACTACTACAACTTTAACCGTAAGTAATTTGTCAACTGTTTCCTTTACTGTTGCACCATCTGCAACTGTATGTGCCGGAACACTTGTTACTTTAACAGGTACAGGCGCTCAGTCTTATACCTGGAGTGGTGGAATAACAGATGGTTCTCCATTTGTTGCAAATTCATCCGCATCTTATACTGTAACTGGTGTTAATTCTACAGGATGTACAGGAACTGCAGTGGCTACTATAACGGTTAATACACTTCCTTCAGTAACTGCAACTGCTTCTGATTTTTCAGTTTGTTTGACCGATCCAATTGTAACACTATCAGGAACTCCTGCTGGTGGAACATGGTCTGGTTCTGGTGTGATTGGCGCAACGTTCCATCCAACAATTGCTGGACTAGGAACTTCAGCTGCTGTTTATGCTGTTACTAATTCAAACGGATGTACCGATTCTGCATGGGCAACCATTGTTGTAAATGCATGTGTAGGAATTCACGAAACAACCTTTGAAAATGGAGTAGAAGTTTTCCCTAATCCTAATAGCGGTGTATTTACAATTGCTGTGAATGCAAATGTTGGTGAAATGAAAATTGAAATGTTCGATCTTCAAGGTCGTGTGGTGTTTGCTTCACAAGAAAATAATGTGAATGCAGGATTCACAAAACAGATTTCAATGGAAAATGTTTCCGATGGATTGTATATGTTGAAACTAACAACTGCAACGCAACAACAATTGATTAAGGTGACGGTTCAGAAATAATAATTAATTAGCATTGAAAAAAGAGGAAAGCATTTGCTTTCCTCTTTTTTTTTGACCTTTGTAGAAAATAGAATAAAATGGAAGAATCGAATTTCAACAGGATGATGGGGATTATTGAAGAAACATTTTCAACTCGGGAAGATCCATCTCAATTGCAAGTTGATCAAAAAGTGTTGGCACGATTAGAAGAAATTCATCCTTCTACACTCATGGAATTTGATGATGGAAAAGGACCTGCTATTTGGATTTTAATTATTCCAACAATTACAGAACTGATGGAAAAATTTCTAGCAGGAAAAATTTCAGAACAGGAAATGTTTAATGAAACAAAACCTGGAATGAATTTCGATTGTATTTATTTATGCTCAGCAACTGTTCTTCCTGAATACCGAAGAAAAGGTATGGCAATGAAAATGACGATTGAAGCAATCAAATCTGTTCGAAAAGATTTTCAGATTAAAACACTTTTTGTCTGGCCATTTTCAGAAGCAGGGAAATTATTAGCGGAGAAAATAGGAGAGCAATCTCATTTGGAAATGAAGATTAAAGTTGCAAATTGAAAATTCAAGATTATTTTATCAGCAGAAAGGTATTTCACGATCCTTTAGCTTCCATTACTTTTCGTCCTTGCTTTCGCAATTTGTATGTTTCCCAATTACAAATACTTAAAACCGAATAATTCCAATCTACCTTCGGATTTTTACTGACTAGAAAACTCTTTTTCTGTCAGTGTCGAGAAATTTTCAAAAAAATAGAATTCATACCTCTGTAGGTCCAGATTGTAATCTGAACCTACAGAGTTTTGTAAAATACTGTACGATTTTTTTCTTCATTCTATTTTTTTCTTCCTCGAAAATTTTCGCGCAAACATTTCCAGTACAAATTTCCACGCAACTCATTCCTCCTTTTAGTGGATACATTCCCGATTATGCAGCCGGAGGAAATGAAAACTTTCGCATCCTCATACTCTTCACCGATTTTTCCCGTCCGACTTACGATGTGAAACTCAAAATAAAAATTGAAGGACAAGGAATTATTATTCAATCGCATTCCTGGTATTTTGCTGGACCATTTACATTAGAACCTGGTGTGCCGACGATGTTGAGTGGAAATGATCTTGCAGGATTACTCAATGAAAATAATTTGCAATTTTCAGGCATCACACGACAGCAATACGATCTTAGAAAAGTTTTACCTGAGGGATTTTACACAATTACTGTCACAGCCTACGATTTTGTAAATCCGATTCCGATTCTCGTCAGCAATGAAGGAATTACACAAGCATGGATGGTACTCAATGATCCACCTTATCTTAATTTGCCTTTTTGTGGTTCTTCAGTTGCTCCAACTACTCCACAACAAATTACTTTTTCATGGACCGCCATGAATCTTGCGGCGCCTTCTTCTGCATTGGGCTCGGAATATACATTCGACCTATGGGAAATTTTTCCTGCCAATCAAGCACCCGGAAATATTGTCGCCAGCACTGCGCCCATTTATTCCTATACTTCTTCACAAACACTTTTAAATTATGGCATCGCGGAACCTGCATTAGTGGTTGGGCGTGAATATGTATGGCGAGTACATGCGCAAGATTTAGAAAGCAGAGAACTCTTTCGCAATAATGGATTTTCTGAATTATGCACGTTATCTTATGGTACAACTTTAGATTTACTCGGCAATTTAGCACATATTCAACTCAACGCACAAGCCCTCACCAGCAGACAAGCACGATGTTGGTGGGACAGCCTAGCCATTTATTCGCAGTACAGACTTCAATTCCGAAAAACAAATACACCGAATTGGTTTCCATTTACAACAAATCAAGCTTCATTACGTATTCCCGATCTCGAAGCAAACACAAATTACGAAGCAGAAGTAATTGGTATTATGCCCAATGGAGAGGAAGGTCCGGTGAGCAACATTGCTACTTGGCACACGCCAGAGAAACAAATTTTTAATTGTGGCGAATCTTCACCTGCGCCCGCCCAACAGAATTTTCATCCCTTGACCCAAGCGAACACAGGTATGATTTGGGAAATTGGTCAGTTTGAAATGATCGTGACTTCACTTCAGTCGAATGCAAATCCCGCAGGCTGGTATTCCGGTTTAGGAAAAGTGACAATGCCATTAGGTTGGACACTTGCCTGTACGTTTACGAATTTGCATGTGGGAGAAGATCATGTTATTTATTCGGGTGAGGTGAATGCGATTACGGAGGGGGTCGGGGTTTGGTTGGCGCAGTTTACGATGAATAATTTGTTGGCTTTTGTAGACACTAGTATTTCTGCAACTATTGATACTATAATTGTCAATGGTAATTTGATAACGATTGAAACGGATAATGGTCCGATTGTTATTACTACTTACACTTTTCCGTATGTCATTCAGGATGGAAACGGAACAACTTATATTATTAATGAGGATGGAACTTATACTATTCAGTTTTTAGTTCCGCATATTGATTTATCTGCACATCAGATCAATATTTATAAGCTGGCTTTGGGAATGGTGAAGACAGAAAATACTCCTGCTATTATAGGGACTAATCAAAGTAATCTAACGAATGCAAGGGTAGCTTACACAAATTATCTTACTAACGATTTAGGAATTGATTATTCCAGTCCAGGCACAGCTTCATTGGAATATGTTGCATTTAATGAAACCTCGTTTGATTCAACCAATCAATCAACTTTGCCTCCTTTGCAACAAACTGCAGTAAAAGTTGCAGAATACAATTTGGTGAGAGCTAAAGTCTGCAATGCATTTGCGAAAGACAATCCCACCTCATTTGATCTTGATTTGCTAGCGAATTATTTAATTATTGAAGCAAAATTATCGCACATCTACATTGCTGAAAGAATTGCAGCAGGCGATACAGATCAAACCATTGCCCTAGAAGTTAAATCAAGTATTTACAGAATGATTGACGGAATATTATTAACCAAAGTATTTATTAAACCGGCAGATAAATGAAAAAGTATCTTTCGATTGCCCTTGTATTTTCCCTTGTGCTTTTTTCAGGTGCTTTAAAAGCGACTACCCGTGAAGCGTTGATTGATTCTGTAGTTGCGGAAGCTGGAAGGAAAATATTTGAAAATCAATGTGCCGTTGCGAATAATAATTCTTTGACACGATCTTGGATTACGGGTGCGACCTATGGCAGTTTTACAATTGTTATCGATCTTGAAAAATGGACTCCAGATTTTGTTCAAGACAATTATTACTATGAAAAATCAGGAGGTAATTTATTTACTTCGATTGGTCCGAATAATCATGTGGAGGATAGTATCAATGCTTTTAATCTCCAATATAAAACAAATCAGAATTATGTAGCTTATTACAATATCGTTCTGATTAATTTCCCTTTTGAGTTATTCAAAAATATTTCCAGCGTTCAAACAGATGGAAATGCAAATTTATTCAGTCAGCTACAAAGGATTGAAGCAATTCAAAATGAGGAATGGATGAATTGTATGCGTGCTTTTTATGCTATTATAGATAATGTTGCGAATAATTATTTGGTATTAAATTCAGATAGTAAAGTTGTTGTATATGGAAGTGCTGTCATGCAAGGCCAATATGCAAAAGAGAATACGAAGTCAGTAAGTTTCTTTTCGCAGCTTGTTCGTTCTGCAGGATTTTCAAATGAACAATGGATCACTGATATCTATCGTTTGCCGAAATTATTATCACCGGAAAATTATATTGATCATCAAAGTAAAAATTTGCAAGTAGCTCTTGCAGTAAAGAACTACATCGAATGTAATGTGTATGGTCATTGCAATTTTGATGTGAATTCTTTTGGGAATATTCAAGCGAGATATCTGTATAGCAATTTAAGAGATGCTGAAAATATTGATCAGGCTTTATTACTCCGTACAGCTACTAATTTGAATGTATTGTCTGTAGAATCTGCATGGTGTATTTTAACTCTTCAAGTAGAAAAACAATATCCGGTATTCGCTGCAAATCCATTGAGCAATTTATATGCTTCGATGCACAATGAAGATTTGAACTATATGCTAGGGTTGATTGATAAATCAAAACGTGGTGAAAGTCAATTAAAGAACAATCCTCAAATCAACAGAGATTCCATTATGTATTATGGATGGATTCTATATAGAAATGAAGTTTTCATGAAAACGATTTCTGTTCCTCAGAAAATTGTATTAATGAAAAGTATTGTTCAATCGAGTTGTTTGGATATTACGATGAATGGTGATGTAGGACAATACGAGAACCATTGCGAAAGTATTTTAATGGCATTATACCATGATTTAAACACTGGAGAAGAGAAACCTTTTCTTGAACAATTGAAAGCAAGTGGACTGATTTGGGACGTCACTTATCGTTTAGATAATAGCACAATTGGTTTTTTTGGTAAGGACAATTACACCAATTTCATTTTCACCATTAGTAATTATTGGCGAGTTGCGTATCCCGAAAAGATAAATGCTTCTAAAACTTCATCTGTAAATTTTTGTACAGTCAAATGGGAGGAATCTTTCTTTAATGACAATGCATGGATTTCGACTTCGCATCCGCAGAATACAGTTACGGTAAATTCACGATATCGATTAAGTTTTAATTGTTCAGTAAGTATTCCAAGTGTGATGGATGTATATGATCCTGTACTCATTGATCCACTAAATCACAGTGATATTTTAGACTTGAATGCTGGCCAGAAAATATTAGTGCCTGCTATATTTCTGGATTGGCTAAGTCATAAAAAAACGTTGGCAGATGTGAGTACAGCAAGTCAGGTTGTAATTGCGACTGC
>JBBRYH010000071.1:0-13823 GCA_038237845.1 Bacteroidia bacterium | reverse complement strand
TTTAATTTGAGTACTTGAAATTTCCGTTACAACGCCAAGAACTTTTGTTCCATTTTTCAAGTTTAGTGTGTCTTGGGCTTGCATACTTATTGATACAAGAAAAAGGGCGATGAGGGCGATGATGTTTTTCATTTTGCTTAGGTTTTTGTTTATTTATCCGCGTTTGCATTTTACTTAGCGGGCTTAGGTTTATGTGCTTTGACACAGCAAACATAGGCGGGCAAAATGGCGGGACATAACGGCAAAACGCAGCAAAGACGAGGCTTTTAGCGAAAATCCGTAATTTGAGAACTTCAATAAATTCCGGGTTCAACAATTTGCGGAATTTGCAAATTCTGTATTTATAGACGGATAATTTCCCAAAATATATTTATGGGAATATTGAATTACCCTGAAGAAGAAATACGCAGAATGATTTAAAACAGAGCCATAAATCTTTAATCGTTTTAAAAGTCAATTTGAAAATGCACCAACAAATCAGATTATTATCAGCTTGATGATGAGGTGACTTTTACGAGCGAGAAAAATGAATTGCCAAATTTTATCAATAACATTGGAAAATAAAGCATACTAACAAAAAGCGAAAAAGCCCTTGATCTCATTCAAGGGCTTTTTTATTTAAAACATTAGAATTAAAAAACAATCACTGAATACTTAAAATAAATTTATTCAGCGCTCCAATATAAAACAGCTTTACTTTATTCTTTCTCCAATCTGTTGTCTCCACATTGCATAATAAAGTCCTTTTTCATCTAACAATTGCTCGTGTTTACCAGATTCAATAATATGTCCTCGTTCCAAAACAAAGATCTTATCGGCATGCATAATAGTTGAAAGGCGATGTGCAACCATTATGGTAATATGCTTTTTGCTTTTGGAAACGTCTCTGACCGTTTTGCCGATTTCTTCTTCTGTCAATGAATCCAATGATGAAGTTGCTTCGTCAAATACTAATAAAGACGGATGACGTAATAAAGCTCTTGCAATAGAAAGGCGTTGCTTCTCCCCTCCAGAAACTTTAACACCACCTTCACCGATCACAGAATCTAAACCTTTGTCCGCACGCATAAGCAAACTTTGACATGCTGCTTTATTCAACACTTCAATACATTCTTCGTCGGTTGCCTTTGGAGCAACAAATAAAAGATTCTCGCGAATGGTTCCTGAAAACAATTGCGTGTCTTGTGTTACCAATCCAATTTGTTCTCTCAACTTATCAAGGTCAATTGTGTTTCCGGGATGACCATTATAAAGTATTTCACCGCTTAAAGGATTATATAAACCCACCAACAATTTTACAAGTGTCGATTTCCCAGAACCCGAAGGACCTACAAAGGCAATTGTCTCACCGAAATTTACATCAAAAGTTATTTTCTCAATCGCGTTATGATTCGCAGTCAAATGTTTAAAAGAAACTGATTTGAATTCTAGCTTGTCAATTTCTTTTATGGCAACAGGATTAGCCGGTTTCGGATCTTTCGGCGTATCCAAAATTTTCTGAAAATTATCTAGCGAAACTTCCGCCTCACGATAAATATTAATAATGCTTCCCAATTCCTGCAATGGTCCAAAAATAAAGAAGGAGAAAATGAAGAACATAAAATATTGTCCTACAGATAATTTTCCTGTAAAAACGAGATACAATAAAATAAAGAGAATTCCATTTCGCAACAGATTGACAAAAGTTCCTTGTATAAAACTCAGACTGCGTAGATAACGAACCTTCTTCAATTCAAGTTTTAAAATTTTCTGCGTTGTTGCATTTAATCGTTCTGTTTCCTGTTCTGCAAGTCCTAAACTTTTCACCAACTCAATATTACGTAGCGATTCGGTTGTTGATCCTGCCAGAGCAATTGTTTCAGCTACAATTTTCTTTTGCATGATTTTTATTTTCTTACTCAGAAAATAACTAAGCACACCAAGTAATGGAATTGTAAAAAGGTAAATCGGGGCAAGTGGCCAGTATACATCGATTGCCATGACCATGACAAAAATGATTCCCACCAATGAGGCAAAAATGATATTGATAAAAGATGTTACTAATCGTTCAACATCATCTCGCACTTTCTGTAATTTACCGAGTGTCTCACCACTTCTTTGGTCTTCAAAAACAGAATAAGGTAATTCCAAGGAATGGCGCAAACCATCTGAATAAATCTGAGCTCCAATTCGTTTAACAATAACATTGACATAATAATCCTGAAAAGCTTTTGCAATTCTGGAAACCATTGCAACACCAATAGCTAACAGAATTAAAAATCCAGCTCCTTTAAGAAAAACTGCTGTTGTGATTCCGGAAAGAATTTTACCATCTTTTGGAGCAACGAACTGATCAATAATTTTTTGAATGATGCGCGGATCAAGAAGGGAGAAAGTCTGGTTAATGGCAGCCAACAATAAGGCAAGAAAAACTAGAAGCTTATATTGTTTAAGATAGGAGAAAAGTAATTTCATGGGGACAAAGGTAGATATACCTTTTTAGATAGAAACGACTATAACATTGATTTTCTCTATACATGATATTACAAAACAAACATTCGTAGTGTAAATAGTCGTGCCAACAAATTGAAAATTATTTGCTTTAGAAAAGCGAGGCAGACAAAAGATAATTCTTGCTTTATTACCTACCCAATTGAAAGGAAGTGAAAGGCAAGGATTAATCCAGTCGAAGGCGATAAGCAAATCCCGCATTAAACAAAAACGATTTATTCATAGGGGTATAAACAGGATGATTCAAATGAATTAGGTCCTCTCCAGAAGCGTTTTTTTCGGAAAAATCGTACTCTACAAAACTATAATTCACTCCATAACCTCCTTCAGCAAAAAAGATTATTTTTTTCCAGACAAACCATTCCAGGAATAATTTAATCTGCGTTTCTTTTACCTGCACATAATCATTATCAAAACCACTTGAAAGTCGGAACGAACGTTTATTATTTTTAAATCCTATTCCCGCGTAAAATCCATCTCCAAAAGAATATTCCACTCTCATATTATTTGGAAGAATTCCATAGATGTTTACATGTTTGGTAGCTTTCCAATCTATACCTACCAATGGAACGAAAAAATTTCCCCAATATTCCCGATTGTAGAAAACTCCGAATTTCAATTTACACGAATCATTCTTGACCCAGGTAAACAAAGTAGTTCCACCTAACTGAATGTCTTTTGACAAATCATCTTTCAAGTCAGAATTAATTTTCGGAATTCCCATTAACAACATTTTCCAATTCTTTCTTTTATTCACAAATTGAATTCCTATTGGCATTGAAAAAGAATATAGGTTGTAATGTGAAGAATCTATTGTAGAAGCTATTTCCTCAGCGCCTCCACGAAGCATAAACGTGTTTCCATTTTTAAACACTTTAGGCAAAAAGAAATTTAAATTGTAATCGGTGGTAAGATTTTTCTGCTCCGAAGAATCTACATATGTTCCACGAAAATTTTGAACATTTGCGTTTACAAGATCGATAAATGGTTGAGCTTGAATAACAATCGGTCCAAAAAAAGAAACGATCAAACAACTAAAATAAAAGCACTTTTTCATATAGGTGTTAAATTATTACGCTGGCATTAATGCGATTCGATTCTGAATATCATCTAGGATTGATTGTTCTTCATGACTAATATTTCCATCTGATTGCGCTGCTTTCAACATCATTTCATAAACCTTCATTGCACCTTTTCTATTTTCAGGAAGTCGTATTGTAAGTTGTTTGTTTTTGGCAAGATCATATAAACCGGCAAGTTTATTATTATCATATCCTAACTTCTTAGCAAGCGTTTTTGTAAACTCAATTTCTTCTGAGCTAAATATTCCATCAGCTGCAACAACCAACATTACATTATTGATGGCATAATCACGCACTTTAAATAGCGGATCAAGATCTTTAACAGCTGCATGAGTTATCAATTGCAAATCATTTCCATCTGCATAGTTGGCGTAATTATTTGCAGGCATTAACTGGGTAATGATCCATTCATTTTTGGTACTGTTTAATTCTGCACCACAATATTGACATTTTGTATCGAGTGTATCTCCTATCGGTCCGGCACAAGATGGACAGCTATGGGCATAAAGTGAACCTTTAGGAAGCCCCGCACCCCTATCTCTGGATAAAACCATCATTTCATTAGTAGCATACGGTGCATGCTCAATGAGATTTAATTTACCAGTTGAAATGTCGACTTTTTGAGAAGTTCGTTTAAATGCAATGACCATATTATCTTTTCCTTTTTCCTGATAATAATCCATCAAGGTTACATTATTCAAATAAAGTCTATTGTATACAAAGGGAGGATTAGATTTTATTTGATTGCTTAAGTTTTCGAAAAGTTCATTACTAACAAAACGTCTCATGAGTTCCGGTTTTTTTGTTACCGTTGCAGACATGATCTGCATATATGCATTGGATGCTTTGTCTTCCATAAACTGGACAGAGAAATTACTATCACGTTTCATTGCTTCCCGAATTTTCACAGTCAATGATCCGTTTTTATCCAATTTCTTATTGTCGTTTATATAATCTGCAGCCTGAGTAATTTCAGAAAGTACCCAGTCATAATCGCCTAGGGTTGTAATCACACCACAACTTTCACATTTACCAACTTCACCCATATTTGCAGGAAGTTGAGCACCACAGGAAGGACAATTTTGAGAATGAAAAATATCATTTTCCGGAATTCCGGTTTTACGTATAAACGACCAGTACTCTACGTTTTCCAAATAACCTTCAGTACTGAGTTGAGGGTATTTATCGGTTACAAAATTATCAATCATTGTAAAATGAATACCGACATCTATAATATCATAATTACCATCTTGCTGGACGTCTGAAATAATCATCTTTTTAATCTTGATCTCATCCATTAGATTTTTCTGGCCCAAAGCCTTCATTGTAATGAATTGGGTATTGAATCGTTGCCAAACGCCGTCTGAAATCCATTTTCTCACCTTCGATAAATCCTGCTTCATCCAAGCATCTTGAATTTCCAAAAATGCTGTATTTACTTTTCCGTAAAATTTTGCTTCGTCAAAATCCGAATTTCGTTGTATAAATTCAGCAGGAATTTCAGCAGGAGATTGATCGACACTATCGAAGGAGGCAATTTTGTTGAGACCTGAAAACGTTTTTACTTTTTTTCTGGTTAAATAATATAAAATAATGATCACACCAAGAGTTACAAAATTCCAAGGAAATGGAATCAGTGCAAGAATATAATAGACCAACAAAATTAATCCACCACCATCATGATCACTACTGCCACCACCACCTCCTCCTCCGCCCGCGCTTGCGAATGCATGAACAACTATCAATAATAACAACGCAGAATAAAACCATTTACGGTTTTTCCCTGAAAATGCGTAACAGAAGTCGGAAAGTAAATTCATGTAAAAATATTTTTAGCTTACGGAATCATTGAGCAAATGAATATTCAATTCTCTGCAATATAAAGCCTCAAAACGGGAATACCAAGACGCTAACCTTGGAATTTTCAAGGATTCCCCAATACCGTAGAAGTTTTTTTATCTGACCGCATCAAATGCACATTATAAATAACCATAACACTGATAATTGCAGCAAAAAAACACCAGACTGACAGTGCATATTCTTTAAAGAATATTCTTGCAACAATGTAAGAGCCAAAAATCATTAGACCCAAAGTTGTCATTCGTTTTGCACTTGAAACAATACAAGGCAAAACGGTAGGGATGAAATAAAAAATAGCCGCAATTATCGTATGCGCCAAGGGGAATTCTGGATCATACTTCAAATGTTTAGATTCAGGATAAGCAACTATAGGAAATCGTACTAAACAATAAGATACATATGCAGCGATAATTATTCCGAACACAAAAAAATATTTGATCCACATTTTTCGTTTCGGATTTTGTTCAATCATTAGAAAAGAAAATGGAACCCAAAAGGGCCATATCACCTGAGCAAACAAAATAAATACTATTGTTGATAAGTGACGAAACGATTCAAATTCTTGATGAGAAAAACTTAGCCAAGTAATTCCTTCTGAAAATTGTTGGACTGCAAAAACAAATGGAATGCTTGCAAACCAAATTTGCTTTTTGTCAGTTGTCTTCTTTATTGCAACAATTCCACTAACAAACAAAACGGCACTTGCAGAAAAACTTACGGAAGCTGAAAAACACATTGAATTTATATTAACATCATTAAAATTTCTAAAAGCAAACCTATTTTTATTTGACAGTATTATTTTCTTTAAAGCGAGAAAAAACCAATGCTGCAGCAACACACAAAATGGCAACTACAACTCCCGACAAACGTAATCCTTTATCATGACCAGGATCTTTGCCTAACAAGGTAAGCATTGCAAATGCCGCAATTCCGAAAGTCTGGCCCAGTTTTACCACAAAATATTTAACTGCAAAAAATATTCCTTCTCTATTTTCACCGGTTTTTTCGGCATCACTCGCAGCAATATCTCCTAAAATCGCTGGAGGTAATATGCCAAGAGCTGCTAATGGGAAGGCGGCCAATCCAACAAACAAAAAAAGTTGAATTTTATGATTGATAGGATATTGCCCAAGTCCATATACACTAGCACAGACAAGCGCAAGAACTGCAAAAGCAATTAGGATTAATTTTTTCTTGCCGTATTTTTTTGACCACATAATAATTAGAGGATAAAAAAACAAGGAGACAAAAACCATTGTTCCCATTAATATAACTCCAAGTTCCTCCTTTTCACTTGCAAGGACAGTAACATAGTATAACAAGCCACTTGTAATAATATACAATGCCATATACCAAGAGAAATCAGCGGCGGCATACAAAACAAAATTTTTATTTTTCAAAGTTGCTCTTATAGAAGTCAGTAAGGGAAGATGAGCTGGTTTCGATTTACAATACTTTTTTTCATCAATAACCAAGACAGGAACTAATAAAAACAATCCTGCTATACCGCATAAAACTTCAATGGCAAGCCTAACTGCTTCCATTCGACTAGAAGGATTTAAATGAAATAAATATTGCATTAGATCCGCCATATTATTTGTGGAAGAAGCAATTACAATTCCAATCACAAAACCTACTTGTTGTAAAGTTGCTAAACGCACACGTTCCTCAGATGTATGTGCTAATTCCGGAAGTAATGCATTACATGGAATGATATAAGAAGTAGCTGCAATGAAAAATAAAGTAAGTGTAACAGCCAACCACCATGCATTAGCAACTGATGAAATAGCATCAGGCGGCGAAAAAACCAAAGCACATAATACCACTGCTGGAATTGCGCTCCACATCATAAAAGGTATTCGCCTTCCTCGTTTGTTATTACTGGCATCACTTTTTTGTCCAATAAATGGATCGTAAAAAGCATCTGCTAATCTTCCAGAAGTTGCAATGATAGCGAGCAAATTAAAAACTCCGAAAATTGTTACTTGCGAAATCAATGGCGACCATCCAGCTTGACCAGGAGGCAAATAATAATAAGGCAACATCACACCAATAATATTGACGAGAATACTCCACCCAGCCATTCCAGAAGCGTAAGAGAGTCTTATTTTAAGAGGAATTATCTGCACAGCGGCTTTGTGATTCTTTGTGCAAGGTACGATTTGAAATCAACTAGACATTTCACGGTCAAAAAAAAGGGCCGACAAATGCCGACCCTTTCATTAAGTTAACTCTTTATTTATTCCACAATTAATCGTTTTGTTATTCCACCATGTTGTGCTGATGAAATATTTACGAGGTAAACACCACTTGTTAATCCCTCACGGTTTATCTGAATTTCTTTTTCATTGGTCATATCCATCTGTTTCAACACTTTTCCATTTAAATCGAAAATAGAAACTGAAACTTTTTCGTTTGACGTAAGAACTGCATTATCAAATGAAACAATTGCTGAAGTAATCATTGGATTCGGATAAACATTCATTACACTTTCATCCAGATGATTTTCATTTAAGCCATTGGAAAGTGGATCAAATTCCCACCAATCATTTCTATAAAGACTGTCATATCCAGTTCCCATGTAGGCACGATTATTAGAACAAGAAACTGCTACTGCATTTGAACGTGCGGTACCTGGGAAGTTTGCCATAGCAATCCATGAATTTCCAGTAGGATCATACTCGTAAAAATCTTTTTTATTTGAAAGTGTATTGTCATAACCAAATCCAACATAACCTTTTCCATTTAACGTAAAACCAACAGCACCATAACGAGGCGTACCTAATAAAGAAGCCTTCACTGTCCATGCATTTGTGGTTTGATCGTAAGCATAAAAATCTCCTTTACAAATTCCATCATCTCCAGTTCCAACATAAGCAATATTGTTAATCACAAATGCAACTGGAAGTCGACGTGCAGTTCCAGAATAATTTGCTTTCTGTATCCAAATGTTTGTAACGGTATTATATTCCCACAAATCATTTTTTAATCCAGTGGAAGCTTGTCCACACGCAACATATCCTTTTGCGCCGATTGCAAACCCTGCAGCTGAACGACGACCGCCACCACCAAAATTCTGAACTTGGGTCCACACATCATTGAAAGCATCATACTTCCAAGTATCACTGAAATACGCAATGCTTCCTTGTCCGCCTACAACGTATGCGTAATTGCCAACAACAAATGACATCGCAACATCTCTGCCGAGTCCACTTCCTGCTACGCCACCCAAACTTTGCACTTGTGACCAAACATTTGTTGCTGGATTAAATAGAAATGTACTGCGCTTGTAGCCCGCACTATCAATACCACAAGTCACATAAGCTGCAGTTCCGATAGAAAAGGCATTTGCAGCCGATCTTCCATTTGTTGGAAAAGTATCTCGTAAAGTCCAGAAGCCCAACTGTGCTGGTAACTGTGTCGCAAGAGCGATAAAAAGGGGAAATAAAAATTGCTTTTTCATAATTAGGATTTGTTGATTAACGAACGACTACTCGTCCTCCGCCATAAATTTTAGAACCGTCTGTAATTGAATAAAAATAAACACCTGCTGCCCAATTTTCATTTTGCAGTACAACATGTGTTTCACCATTTAATTTTTTCTGCGTAACAATTTGACCTTCCAGCGTTGTTAGCTCAATAGAAAGATTCTCTTTTGATGACACAAAATTTTCATCAATATCAAAATTGATTATTTCAGTTGCAGGATTTGGATAAACATTTACGGTCATAGCATTAAACTCTTCTATGCTTGTAACATATGGTCTGTATTCCCATAAATCACGATGTTTTCCTGTTACACCTTTTCCCATCATACAATATCCTGCGCCTGTAATTACAAATGTTGGTGCAGAACGTCTTCCTCCATTTGGAAAAGGAGCTTTAATGTTCCAAGAATCGCTTGCAACATCATACTCATACCAATCATCACGATAGCCACCATCAGTTCCCATTCCTATGTATCCTTTTCCGCCAACAGCAAAAGCAGATGCAAATGATCTGGCTGATCCAGGGAAACTTGCTTTTTGTAACCAGAAATTTGTTGCCGGATTATATTCCCAAAAATCGCTTGTAAACCAATTCTCATCTGTTCCACATCCAACATATCCTTTTCCATTTAACACAAAAGCAGATTGTCCGTATCGAACACCACCGGGGAACATTGCTTTTTGAATCCATGAATTTGTAGAAGGATTATATTCCCAAAGTTCCTGGCTATAACTTGATGGCCCTTGCTTTCCACAAGTGACATAGCCTTTAGTAGTAGTTGAAAATCCCACAGCAAAATAAATACCGAATCCAAAATTACCTGGATAGGGAGCTTTTTGTGTCCAAGTATTTGTTGCGGGATTATATTCCCAAAAATCACTTAAAATATTTCCCATAAAAGCATCGGGAGCATCAATACCGGTTCCACAATATCCTTTTGTTCCGATTGCAAAACCAACAGCATCACGACGGCCTGGTCCCGGAAGATTTGCTTTTTGAGTCCAGGAATCTGTACCTGGATCATATTCCCAGCAATCATTTTTTTCTATGCTGAGCGAATCTTCGCCGCCAACGAGATAACCTCTATTGGCTATAGAAAAAGAGGCGCTTCTTGCCCTTTTACTTCCAGTAAAACTCGTTTTCTTTTCCCATGTATTCTGTGCGAATAGAATAGCGGGAAGAAAAGCAATTAGAGTTATTGAAATTATTTTCTTCATTGTATGATTAGTTTTCCTTTTGCAATTATTTTATTTTCAGAACTGATGGAATAAAAATAATTTCCAGCAGCTATTTCATTTCTATCAAATAACCAAGTTGTACAAGGTTCAATTGTCGTTTCACGAATTTGTTTTCCTTGAACATCCACAAGCGTAAAAACAGCAGCTTTTGTCAATTCAGATTTAAAATCAAATTCGGCACGATCGATTATCGGATTTGGAAAAACTTTTACACCATTTTCATTGTTACTTTCTTCAACATTTGATATGGTACCGAATTCCCACCAATCATTAAAGTTTGTACCACTAGTTCCTGTTCCACCATACACTCGTGCTCCAATAGTGAAACAAGTAAAATAATGTCGTGCCTGCCCTGGAAAATCAGAAATCTGTACCCAAACATTTGTTGCGGGATTAAAAGCCCAAGTATCAGGATATTCTACCGACCAATTAGAACCTGAAACGACATAAACCCATCCATCAAAAGCAAAACAACCTGAACCAAAAATGTATTGCGGTCCTGGATAACTAGGTAATATTACCCATAAATGTGCTACAGGATCGAAAGACATCCATTGAGAGCCAGATCCAACTCCAACATAAGCTTTGCCATTGTACACTGCACCTACAGAAGAATAACCACCAATAGGGCAAGTTGGTTCGGCAGTCCATGAATTAGCACTTGGTGTATAAGCCCAACAATCCGTTTGAAAATCACCAAGTGTTACATATCCTTTTCCATTAATAGAAAATGCCAGAGCCCCAGATCTTGGTCCACCGGGAAGATTTGCAATTGGTGACCATAAATTTGTCGCGGGAGAATATCTCCACATATCATCATGATCTCCATTCCAATCACTTCCAGTGCCTACGTAAGCGAAATTTCCAATACTGAAAGCAATAGAATGATATCTACCACCTGTTGGATAGTTTGCTTTTTGCATCCAAGAATCTGTTCCTGGATCATATTCCCACCAATCGGGATAATTTATAGAAGAATTCGCATTATTAATGTGCCCCAATCCAATATATCCGCGATTACCAATTGAACATCCGCAAGCACGATGGCGGCCTACTGCAGGTAAGTGGCTTTGTTGCGTCCAACCATATTGGTCTTGAGCAATAGATTGCACTACTGCAAAAAACACAAATAGAATGGTAAGAACTTTTCTGAATTTTTTCATGGGGTATTTCATTCGTTCAATTAATCAATTAGAATTTTTGTGCGTGAAATTATTTTATTGGATTGCAATAAGGTGATGCAATATATACCTGAAGAAATTTCATTTCTATTAAATTGAAATGTGTATCCGTTTATATTCGAAATTTTTTGAATTTGTTTTCCTGTAATATCTGTAAGAATCAATTCTCCTTGCTGAATATTTTCCGAAAAATTCAATATCGCATTTTCATGAATTGGATTCGGAAAAACGGAAATGGAAAGTTCACCATTTGTATTTTCATCTATTCCTGAAATGGATCCGTATTCCCAGAGATCAGCATAATTAATTCCTGAAGTTCCTAAACAGGTATAAGCACGATTACCAATAATGAAACTCGACATATATCTTCTCGCTTGTCCTGAAAAATCTGCAACCTGTATCCATGTATTTGCAGTAGGGTCATAAGACCAAAAATCCTGATAATTTGTTCCACTTGAAAAATCATCTCCTGTGCCCACAAAACCTTTTCCGTTTAATGCAAAACCACAAGCTTCCATTCTTGGAAGACCCGGAAGATTTGCTTTTGCAGTCCATGAATCGAATGTTGGATCATATTCCCACATATCTGTGTTTGGTCCGCCGTCATCGCCCGTAGTTAAATATCCTTTTCCGTTAATTGAAAAAGCAACGGCAGAAATTCTACCGGTTCCTGGAAGTGAAGTAACTGGTGACCACACATCAATTGCAGGATCATATTTGTAGAAATTCGAATGATAAGAACCGGTGCCAACATATCCGATTCCATTTATAACAAAAGATACCGCTCCTCTTCTAGCTGCTCCTGGAAATGGTGCAATATTAGACCAAGTGTTTGTGCTTGGATCGTAAGAGTAGAAATCATTGTACAATACTTGATTTACATCACGACCTGTTCCAGTATAAATTTTATTTCCAATGGTAAATGAGGTAGCATGCATTCTTGGTCCGCCCGGGAAACTAGCTTTTTGCGTCCATGAATCTGAACCAGGATCATATTCGAACCAATCATCGAAAAGAATATCGAAAACAGAATTAATGTGTCCTAATCCAACATAACCACGATTTCCAACGGCTGCAGCTGTACCTCGGTGCCGTGCAGGACCAGGAAAACCAGATCGCTGCAGCCATCCATAATTAGTCTGACCAAAAAGCGAAACAGAAAAAATTAATCCGACAAGAATCGAAATAATTGAATTAAAAAAAAGCTTTAAGTAGTTTTTTGTCATGCCTTTTATTGATGTTTTATTCCCAAACTATCTAAATCGTGAACACTTATTGTTGGGAATTCACCTGTAGTTTTCATTTTCATTACGGCTAGATCACCAATTTTTTTTGCGTCACTTTCACTTGCAAATGCATCATTTCCCTGAACAGCAGGAATGATTGGCTGATGTATGGTTCGTTTACCATTTATGACTAAATCATATCCCCATCCTAATGGTTTGTTGGTGCTATCCTTTGCAATAAAAGTAGCCACTTCAATTTTCAAAGTCGTGTCAATGGAGGGAATGGAAAGTTTACTTTGCATTCCGCTATCCGTAATAATAAGCGAGTCATTGCCTGATTCTTTTTCCACATTTCCACACGAAGCGAAAAAAGAAAGTAGAAAAATGGAACTTGCGAAGAATACAAAAAATTTCATAGGTGATCAACAATTTGCCTACTACAACTTTACGAATAATTAAGGTGAAATGAAAGAGGAATTAACATTGATCTTACGCGTTTAACAGTCAATTTCACTAAGTATTGTTAAGCTGGTCGTTTTTACCATTATACGGTTCAATTTCCGCAAAATATGGAACATTTCCATGTTGTTACACGAATCAATGCTGGTAAATAGGTTAGAAATATTGACAAAAGACGCGGCAATTCTTCAGCATGCGCGGGGGTGTGGCAGCGGAAATCTTAGATGACGATCCTACATTGGAGAAGCCAGTTCACGCTGCATTGTTGCACGAAATGAAAAGAGAGCAGAAGAGTTCGGTGAATTGGGAAAGAATATCTTAGCAAGAGTTTAAAACATCCATTCGGGCGCAAAATAAAATACTGCCGCAAAAATTATACTGAGAGCGAAAAGTGTAAACGCAAATGTTTTTTGAAATGAATTTTCTATTTTAACTGCAATTTTTCTGATTAGAAAATTTAATCCAATCATTGAACCTACAAATCCAATCAAAACTCCAATTATCATATTAAGATCATAAGAATCTCGCAGAGCAATCGGATGCCCCAATTTCTTTTGAGCGAATGCCATTGACCCACCAATCGAGTTTATCCCGAAAGCGAAATACCATAAAACATTGAGTAAAACATTGAGTACTGTTTTCATGAGCATTAATTTGAGGTGGGTTCTAAAAATTCATTTTTATGGATTTTAATAAAAATCGGAGAACCCGTTAACCGATTTTTGGTAATATGTTTTTAAAAAGTACATTATTTTTTCCTTACATCATACTAATTTTTTCTATCTATCTATCTATCTA
>JBBRYH010000070.1:0-13847 GCA_038237845.1 Bacteroidia bacterium | reverse complement strand
TTAAGTGTGTCTTTCCCTTTCAACAAAATAAAATCCTTTGTATTAAAAGTTTTTATTGGATTGTTTGAAGCAATCATCAAAAATTTCCCAAGATCGAAAGGTTGACCATTATTCGCATTCGTAATCATGGCAAGTTTTCGTGGGTCATTTGAACCTGTTCTTACATGTCTCGTTTTATCCCCAAGCTTTACCATCATCAATGGAATAGTATCCTGTACTCCAGAAGCTTCATCACTGATTATATAAGTTATGGAATCGAGAAGTACAGGATTAAACCAGAAATCGATACTGTCTCCAGTCACCGAAACTTCTTTATAAACCTCCATTCCAGAAGGAAGAGCTGGAATAAAACTCACTTTAGGATCTTTCATCGGCATCGCATAGGAGAATGAAAATCTACCTACAGTATATTGTTGCGACTTGACCAGTTTTTGTTTGGTAGGTTCCTCTTTAAAAATTTTCAACAAAATTGAATCGTTATTTCCGTTGAGCGTAATTAGTTCATCAGAGAAGGCAACACGTTCCTCGCTATTGTCGAATAAATAATTTGAATTTTTATCGTCCAATGCAAACAGTTTGTATTTTCCAGCCTTTAGATTTGTCATAACAAATGATCCATCGTCTCTGGTTTTTGCAAAATAGTAGGGGTGTTGTTTTAATGGAACAGAATCTCCCAAATTAGCATAGAGCATTACAAGAACTCCTTTTTCTCCAGCTAATGAATTGCTATTAATTACTTTCCCCGATAATTGTAAAGAATCGATAACTGGCCCCGTTGAAAAGACATAACGAAAATTATCTAAAACATTTTCTTCTGTAATATCTCTAATCGCATTTCCAAAACAAACGGAGTAGGTAGTATTTGAAAGTAAAGTGTCGTTAAGTGTTAGGACTATATCTTTTTTTCTGATAACAACATCCGGATCATTTTTAAGTGGAGGCGAAATGATCAATTGGTTTTTTATATCCTTCAATTGTACATACTCATCAAAATGAAGTACAATTTTATTTCCAGTAAAATTTGTTTTCGCAGAGTCAGGAGAATAAGACACAACATGAGGAGGAGTTCGATCTTTTGGGCCGCCATCAGGAGAAAGAACCTGCGCACAAGACGCCCCTAATAATGCAATACAAAAAAGAGGAAATAATTTAAGCATCCTTGTGAGTGTATAGCACAGCCATTAATCCTGCAACCTCTTCCAGATATTGTTGATCAATCGAATCAAAATCATTAAGCTTGTTACTATCTACATCAATTACTAAAATCACATTTCCATTTTCATCCAATACCGGAATTACAATTTCAGATTTTGAGTCGCTGCTACAGGAAATATGTCCTGGAAATTGATCAACATCAGGAACTAAAAGGACTTGTTTCTTTTCCCAACTTGTTCCGCATACACCTTTGCCTTTTGCAATTCTTGTACATGCAATAGGCCCTTGAAATGGACCTAATACAAGTTGATCTTCCTTCACGAAATAAACACCTACCCAGAAAAAGTTGAAGGTTTGTTTTAATGCACCAATAATGTTGGCAACATTTGCAATAAAATCATTTTCGCCGGCAGTTAATCCTACCAATTGAGGTAGAAGCGAACGGTATAGTTCTTCTTTTGAGGTTCCTGAAATAGTTATATTTTCTGCCATGACTATACAAGGCAAAGATAGGGTTCATTGTGGAATTACAGTACCTCTTGCATCAATGAAGTAGGGCATTTGTCGTATTCTTTTCTTAGAGATTGCCAAAGAATATTAAATAGGCTTGGAAGTAGCAACATTACCAATAAACTTGACGTTGAGATAAGTGAGTATATTATTAATCAATGAATTTATGTGGCGATTCCGAAATTTCTTTAAGGTTGTTTTTATTGCATTTTTATTTATTTCGAATTCGGTTAAAGGACAAATACAGTTTCAGGATGGAACGTGGATACAGATTTGTGCTGAGGCAAGGGCTGCAGGAAAACCGATTTTTGTTGAAGCAACAACGGCTTGGTGCGGAGTATGTAGGTTAATGGAAAACAATGTTTTTTCAGATCCGGCCGTTGCAAATTATTATAACATGAACTTTATTTGTTGGAAGGCGGATATGGGAAAAGCAGAAAATGCTGATTTTGGTGAAGTAAATGCAATTCATGCTTATCCAACCTTATTGTTTTTTGAAACAAAAGGAACGCCAATATTTTCTGAAATCGGATACAAGGAAAAAGATAAAATTCTTGCTATCGGGCAAAAAGCTTTAGAGGATCGTGCTTTCTCTTTTGCTACTGCTTCCCTTCGTACAGCATTCGAAGAACATACAAAAGATAAAAATGTATTATTCAAATATTATTCGCTGTTAATCGAAAATGGTCGCAATGCAGATTCTGTTGGAATAGCTGCTTTGCGTTTGATGGAACCTGAAGATTTAAAAAATGATACAGCCTTTAAGATTTGGTTTGAATTAGATCAACGTATGGAATCACCTTTGCTGGATTATTTTCTAGCGAATAAAGAATATTTTGAAGTAACCAATCCAAAGATGACTTATCAAAAGCCACATTATATTCTCAGTTTTAACATTGAGATGGCGCGATTAGCACAGGATGAAAAATTATTGGAGCAGACTTTTGTTTTTATTCGCAAAGTTTATTCAGGAGAAGAACAAACTTCAATGTTGAAGGCTGCCGAGATGAAGTATACAAAGTGTTGAGGCCTTCAATCTCTCGCACTCGCCAGCGAAATCACACTCAACTTCGTCCCTTCCAATTCTAAAATCGGAATAGCGCATGCTTCAATAGTTGCACCAGTTGTAATTACATCGTCCACCAACAATATATGTTTCCCTTTGAGATTTATTTTTTTATTGATCGTAAAAACATCTTCTACATTATCCCAACGCTCGGTTCTGTTTTTGCGTGTTTGTGTTTCTGTTGCACTTAATCGCAACATCCCATGCTCATACATCGGAACATTTAAAGCAGTAGCGAGTCCGTCTCCAAAACAGGCCGCCTGATTATAACCCCGTTTTACAAACTTATCACGATGTAAAGGCACAGGAATCACTGCATCAATCGTGTTAAAAGGCGTTAAATCTTTTATGTCATTGCCAAATAATTTTCCTGCTGCAATACCTACGTCTTTTCTACCGTTGTATTTGAGATTATGGATAAGTTCCTGCACTTTACCGCCTTTTGTAAATACAAAAAGAGAAGCAGCGCCTTGAAGTTGTATCCGGCCCCAGAATACACGGGCAGCAGGGTTATCAACAGGATCTTGTTCATCAAAGGTGCGAGGGCACGCTATGATACAAGCGGTACAAATCGCAACTTCACCACGTAAAAGATGACCATTGCAGGCAGCGCATAAATTTGGGAAAAACAGACCAGCAAAATCGGACGCAATCTGTTTAATACCTTGGATGGACATAAAAATGTAATTTTGTAACAAATAAAGGAATATTTTTTGCTGTATTACAAATCAGCAACTGAAATAAGAAAATGGATAACCAGCAAACAACTAACGCAGCACCTCAGGAACAGAATAATCGCAAGCTGCATGCGATTTACCTAACTATTATTATCCTTCTTGCGGGACTTTGTGGTTACCTAAGTATGCAATACAAGGAATTAAAAACAGTGGTCGCTACGCATGATATCAAAATAGAGCAAATCGTTAAACAAAAAGATGATGTTTCCGGCGATTTGAAAGAATTAAAAGATCAGTTTGCACAATTACAAACTACGGATGCTTCCATGAATGCGGAGTTGATGCAGAAAAGAGCACAAATTGATTCTTTAATTGTGCTTGCAGAGAAACATAAAGGTGACGCTTACATCATCGGGAAGTTGAAAAAAGAAACCAGTACACTTCGTGAAATCATGAAAGGTTATATTGTTACCATCGATTCTTTAAATCAACTTAACGGAAAATTGATCGCGGAAAAACAAGAAGTGTTAGGTCAGCTCGACAACGAAAAAAATCACTCTAAACAAGTTGAAAACGAAAAAGATAAATTGAATCAACGTATTGATCGTGCAGCAGTTCTTTCTACCTTGAATATGAAAGTAGTCGGCATCAACCAAACACGCGGCGGTAAAAAAGACAGCGAAACCAAAAAGGCTTCTAAAGTTGATAAAATTCGTGTGACCTTTGATGTAGCTGATAACGATTTGACCATTGCAGGAAACCATGATATTTATGTTCGAATCATTACTCCCGATGCACAGGAATTAACACAAGAAAGAAATCCTGCCCATCAATTTTCATTCGGAAATACATCTTCTTATTTCGCAGCGAAAAAAACAATTGATTATCAAAACCAACCGATGTCAGTTCTGATTCTTTGTGGAAAAGCAAAAGAAGAAGATACATTCACTCCAGGAAAATACATCATCGAGGTTTATTCTGATAAGGTGATGATAGGCACAACAAATCTGGTTTTGGAATAGAAAAAACCTAATTAGAATATCGCTCTTACCTGCACATTTCCGGTATGAATCACATTTGCTCCGGGCGTTTTTCTTCCTTCATAGACTAAAGTCAATTGTAAGTTATTCGCGAGTGAACGCTGCCAGCTTGCTTTCCAAGTGAAATTTTCTCCTTTGCGTAATCCCTCCAACATATCAAATCCAATGGCGGAAGATTCTATGCCGTTGTATTTTATAGCAATGTAATTTGCTTCCGCAGTAAATGTTCCTTTGGAAAGCTTACTGAGTTTTAATTCAGTGCCGATTTTTTGAAGCGTAGCAGACTCTCCTCCTAAATCTGGCGTGTTTTGCTTTTGTGCATAACGGTAAGATAAACTCACACGAAATGTTGTTCCTGGTTGATAAGAAAATTTTGGCTCCGTTTCATAATAATGAATGCGATAGTTTTTGGAAGCAAAATATTCTGATGAACTTCTTTTAAATCCATCACGATAATAAGTTTGTAATGAAAAAGCCCTTGTAATATTCCATCTTACTTTCCCTTCATTAAAGGTATTACTTCGTGAATCCAATCCATTTGTAAGCAAACTTTTTCCGCTCACTTCCTGCCAGGTATATTCTAAACCAAATTTACTACTCAGTTGATTAAATGAAACAGTATTACGAACAGTTGCATTCAAAGAAACAAGCGCCGTATCGTTTACATCATTTAAAGTAGGCAGAAATGAATTCACAGGATCTTTACTTTGTGTTTTGCGCTCCACACGATAGGAAGCCTGATTCGAAAAACGTGCCACCACTCCTTTTATTCCTTTTTCATTTGCCCAAATTGCCGAAGGACGTAAATTCAAACTCTGCGAAAATTGATTTGTATAAACTTTGACATAATCATTTGTGGGTGTAAAAACACGAATATAATTTGCCTGATCGGAATACACCGCAACTTCAAATTCATTAAGTTGTTTTACCCCATCACCATTGTAATCGCTCCAACTATAGGTTCCTTGCCCAGTTGGAACTTCTAAGTAAGAATATTCTTTTTTTACTTCAAGCCCCGAGCCGGCTTCATAAAATGTTTGTCCAGTCAGTACACTTTTAAACATACGCATGGTGTATTCAAGTCTTCCTACTACCGTGTGATCTGGTCGTAGCAAAATAAGTAGAGGTGAAGTGATGTGTAGATTTCGATAACTCGCTGTAAGTTTCAATTGTTGATTCGGATTACCATTGAGTATTATTGTTCCACCGATGTCTTCAGCTTGTGATGCATTAAGTAAATTTTTTCCAGAAGGCAATCGGTCAGTTCGCTGTTTATAAAAAACCGTAAAACTTCTTTTTGTTGTATCAGCAATGGTTACAGCTCCTTGCCACTCGAAAAAAGAAAGACTACGCGATTGTAAAGTGTCGGATCCTGGCTTATGAAGCTCATTTATTTCGTGATCCTCATAAGCACTTAAGGTAATTTGCTTCAATACTTTCTGTGAAACCGCAACGCGATGGCGAATGAAATCTGTCGAACCATAAGTGCCGCTTGAATTCAACAAACTTCCCTTTGCATTAAGTTCAAATCCTTTTTTACGAATTGCGGTGCTGACAGAATGTTTTAATCCTTTATACGAAGAACCGTTAACAAAAGTACTGAAGTCATAACCTACGTTACCCAATCCTGTTTTTACCAGACTCACTCCCGCCTTTCCTAAATGTTGATCAGGATGTAAGGAAGAATTAATTGAAGTTGTATTTAAATTCCAATCTCTTTCAAATTCAACTGGACGATATCGTTCTAAGGGTGAAAAGTAAGGACTGATATATTCATAATTCCCTTCTATCAAAAGGGAAAGTGAGTCACTAATTTTTTGTTTGTTTTTTATATTCAAATGACCTCCGAATCCTTTGTCGTCAAATGCATCAACCGAGGAGAAAGTATTCAGATCATTGGAGGAATAAGCCACTTCTGCATTGATCAAGGTGTTTTTTATGGATTTGAGGTCGCCACCTAGCGTCACTAATTGTTTTTTCTTCGGAGTAATCAATAGGATAACAGGTTCGTATTCGCCTTGCGGAATCCCAGAAATTGGTGCAACCCATTGAAAGGTTTTTCCATTCGCAGATGAACTTATCTGAATATAATTTCCTTTGTTCGCGCCGAGATTTGTAAAACTCAATCGGTAATGTGCGCTATCGGGACTCGTATTGTAAACAAAAACATTTGTGTAAGTAATCGCATTAACAATCGTATCGCGTTTCTGATATAAAACCAGATCACCTGAAAATGCAACACTATCAACACCCGAAACGAAAGCATGAAGTAAAGTATCGCCAACTGCTCCCATGATTAGTTTGTCTTCATTGGTAAGCGATTGTTGCAAAGGTTGATTTTTTGAATCTTGTTCTGAAAACGCATTAAGTCTTAACGCATATTTTTCATCTGAATATTCGAATCCTGTGTGAACTAATGATCGCGAATAGTTTCGATCGCTGTATTGAAATTCAACTACAATTCTTTTGTCTTTTGTAATTAATTGTTTTGCAGTAAAAGTCAATTCTGCCGTATTATAATTTATCGTGTAGTCGTTTTCCTGTCCACGAATCAATAATTTTCCATCGAGGTAAACTTTTTCTGTGCCTGATAAAACAACAATGAACAATTCGTTTTCTGCTCCTCGCAAACGATATGGGCCTTGATTTCCTTCTGTGCCTTGAATAACACTTCTTGCAAATTTCCCTTTAGAGATTGCCACACTTCCCGAGACAACTAATTTGGATTTGGGCGCTGTCATAGGAATCGTACTGGTAACATTTAGTCCTTGTCCGCGTTTATTAAAATTCATGAAATAGGAATTCGGTCGTGTAATAAAAAAATCACCGGCCACTAATTTTGTGTTTTTGGAAGTGAGTTGAATAAATACCCGATCAAATTCCTGCAGTTGTTGTGTGGTGCCATCTGCCTGCAAAGGAAGATTGTCATCCGTTGCGACCATCAACAAATCAACACCTTCAGTCAGTTTCCCTGATAATTGTAAATTCAAACTAGAGTTCACTGAAACATCTCTGTTATTTCCGAAAGAAATTCCTCTTGAAAGACTTCCGCTTTTATTCAGCCCTCCGGTAGCAAATGGATCATCAGATTTTATTTCTCCAGGTCGATATAGAAATGGATTGACTGCATGGTCTGGTGAGCTAGTAAATCGTTCCTGATTTTTATGAAAATGTTCTTGAGTAAATAAAAATGGGTAGACCGCGTATTTTACCTGATAGGTTGAACTGCTTTTATTGGCTATGATAATTTGAGCAGTTGCGGGAAGCAAAGTGTATTTTGTTGAATCGAGTTTTATTCCGGATTCAAAAACCGAAAATGTTCCTGGAATGATGCTACAAGAGTCTAAGGTTAACGTGTCGTTAGCTGAAACAATCATTTTATCTCTCCAAACACTGCCCATTTGTCCCGCAACTTCGAGAGCGGGAAGAAATAAAATCATCAAAAGAAATATTCGCAAACGGAGCATGGTGAATAAAGGTAAGAAAAGAGAATGGGGTCACTTGTTCCTTGTCACTTAAGACCTCTTTCTTACCTTTCGGGTCAATTAAGTTTATTTTGAAACGTATTACAATGGCAAAAATTATATCCTATAATGTAAATGGTATCCGATCTGCTATAAATAAAGGTTGGTTTGATTGGGCAGCTACAGTGCAACCTGATATTGTTTGTTTTCAGGAAATAAAAGCAGAATCCAACCAATTGGACCTTACCCTATTTGAGAACGCAGGCTATAAATATCATTATTGGCATTCCGCGCAGAAAAAGGGATATAGTGGAGTAGCAATCATTTCAAAGATAAAACCGGACCATGTGGAGATTGGATTCGGCAATAAATTGTATGATTTTGAAGGCCGTATGATTAGGGCAGATTTTGGTGATGTTTCTGTTGTAAGTGTCTATATGCCATCGGGTACCACCGGAGAAATCCGTCAGGACTTTAAGTACAAATTCCTTGATTTTTTCCAGAAATACATCAATAAACTAAAGAAAACCAGACCTAAGTTGATTATTCTGGGAGATTGGAATATTTGCCATAAGCCAATTGATATTCATAATCCTGTTAGCAATGCGAAATCCTCTGGATTTTTACCTGAGGAACGTGAATGGATTGGTCAATTTATAGAGAGTGGTTTTATTGACAGTTTCAGGCATTTTAATCAAGAACCCCATCAATATACTTGGTGGAGTCAGCGTTTGAACTCCCGTGGACGCAATTTAGGGTGGCGAATTGACTATGCGATGGTCTCTGATACGCTAAAAAAACAATTGAAAAATGCCGCTATTATTTCGGATGCAAAACACTCCGATCATTGCCCAATCCTTGTGGATATTGAGTTTTAGCGTAAAAAATGAGACTTTCTGTGCTGCAAAGGAATTTTCCATTTGCCTCCTTTAGACAGGTAACTTCTACTTTTTATTCTTGAAAAGGTATTTTTCTGTATTTTAGCCCCTGCATTGCCCAATAACGCTATAAAATCTATGAAACGTCTTCAAATCACTCTGGCATTCGCATTGCTTAGTGCAATCATTTTTAATGCTTGCGGTCCTGATACCAATGATGGTAGTCAAGGCCGTTCTGCTAATGGACCTGTGAAATACGGCGGGGTTTTTAGGATGAATGAAACGGAAGGTTTCCGTACACTTTTTCCAATCGCCATTGTTGAAGTTGTGGGTGCGCATATTGGCACACAAGTCTATGAAGGATTGGTAAAATTCAATCAGAAAGATCTTTCTATCATGCCTGGTGTTGCTTACCGTTGGGAAAGTCTTGACAGCGCTACACGTTTTATCTTTCATTTACGTGCGGGTGTAATGTTTCATGACGATGCTTGTTTCCCTGAAGGAAAAGGCCGCGAAATGATTGCTTCTGATGTAAAATATTGTTTCGATAAATTATGTGAGGTTTCCGTTAATAACCAACAATACGCAAATACATTTAAGGATCGTGTTGTAGGTGCAAATACTTACTTCGATGCAACAGAAAAAAAGTCTTTCCCTAAAGAGGGTGTTGCTGGTGTACGTGTAGTAGATGATTCAACAATTGAATTGAAACTTACCAAACCGATGCCGAGTTTCTTATCGGTTTTGGCTACGCCAGGATGTTGGGTTTATGCACCTGAAGCATTTAAAAAATACGGTGATGAAATGCGTTTGCATTGTGTAGGTACCGGTCCTTTCAAAGTAAAAACAATTAAAGAAGGAGAGAGCGTTTCTCTTGAGCGTAATCCAAATTATTGGATGTATGATGAGTGGAAAAATCGTTTGCCTTATCTTGATTTTGTTGAATTCCGTTTCATAACAGAAAAGCGAGCTGAAATTATTGCTTTCAGAAACAAAGATCTTGATATGGTTTTCCGTTTGCCGGTTGAAATGGCAAAAGATATTCTTGGAGAACTGGATCAGGCAAAAGAACATTCAGCTGATTTTGCATTGCAAAGCAAAGCCGCAATGAGTCTTACTTATTTCGGATTTCAAAATAAATTAAAGCCTTTCGATAATATAAAAGTTCGTCAGGCTTTCAATTATGCAATTGATCGTCAATATATTTCTGATAAAGTTTTGCAGGGAGATGCTTCTCCAGCTATTTACGGAATTGTACCGCCTTCAATGCCTGATTACGATTTCAAAGGTGTTACTGGTTATACTTACGATCCTGAAAAAGCACGTAAGTTGCTTGCTGAAGCTGGTTATCCAGGTGGAAAAGGTTTTCCTGAAGTTACTTTGCAAATCAACAATGGTGGTGGAGATCGTAACACGATGACTGCTGAATATGTAACTAACAAATTGAAAGAAAACCTCGGCATCAATGTAAAAATTGATCCAATGCCTTTCGCACAACACCTTGAGACTGTATTCACTGGTAAATCATTATTCTGGCGTTTTGGTTGGAATGCAGATTATCCAGATCCTGAAACATTCTTGACAACACTCTACAGCCGTCACATTCCAAAAACAATGGATGAGCCTTCTTCTTTGAACGCAGTTCGTTATTCAAGTCCTCAATTTGACTCTGTATTTGATGCTGCGATGAATGAAGCAAATCTTGCAAAACGAAATGAACTTTTCCGTCGCGCAGACCAGATTGCAATGAATGACGCTGCAATCATGCCGATTTATTATGAATTGAATGATCGTCTAATTCAGCGCAACGTTCGTGGGTTTGATATCAACGCAATGGAATATCGCGATATGACTCGTGTATGGTTTGATAATTCGGAAGAAGGAAAACCTGGCGATAAAAAGGACACAACAAAAAAGTAAATTGAACTAATATTTAAAAAGCCCTTCTGCATTTAGAGGGGCTTTTTTTATTTGCTTATCCAACGAATAAGGCATGTTTATTGCGTTACTAGACAAAGAGAAGGCATATCATTGGAAATTACCAGATGTTAGTTAATAACTTCATTGGTAATTACCCCATAATTTGTTGACCCGATCTATCTTTGATTCTTCATTATAGAAACTAAAATTATTATGCGAATTAAAATTACTGGCCTTGCACTTTTCACAGCGCTATTTTTCTCAACCTGCGTTCCTCAGAATAAATACCTAAAGGAAAAAGCCAATCGTGAATCAGCAGAAGCTGAACGTGATAAATTAAAAGCTGAAAATTCTGATTACGCAACCAAGTCGGCCGAACTTGATCGTCAATTGACTGAAAATAAAAGACAAACCATGTTGTTGCAGAATGACACTTTGGGATGTGGTATGCGCTATCGTTTGTTGAGTAGTCAGTATGATCAATTGACAGCCAACTACGAATTGTTGCTGAAGCAGAATAAAGATCTGATGAATCGTCAGTCAAATGAAAACAATCAACTTGTTGGAAAGTTGAACATGACGCAAGAGCAATTGATTGCAAAAGAAGATTCTCTAAAAAGATTAGACGGTCAATTGAAGCATCAGAAACGTTCTCTTGATTCGCTTTCCTTAGAATTAAAAAAACGTGAAATGCGTGTATTGGAATTACAAAACGCATTGACAAGAAAAGATTCAGCAATAAATGCTATCCAGAAAAAAGTACGTGATGCTTTGACAGGCTTCGAAGGAAAAGGTCTTACAATCACTCAAAAAGACGGAAAAATTTATGTTTCGATGGATGAAAAACTTCTATTCGCTTCCGGTAGTATTGTAGTGCAAGCTGAAGGAGTAAAAGCATTAAAATCACTCGCAAAAGTGCTGGAGACAAATCCTGATATTAATATAATGGTAGAAGGACATACAGATGATCTTGCATACAAAGGATCAGGTGATATGAAAGACAATTGGGATTTGAGTGTGATGCGTGCCACTTCAGTAACTAAAATTCTTCTTGCGAATGGAAATATTGACCCTAAACGAATTACTGCTGCAGGTAGAGGAGAATATTTTCCTTTAGATCCCGGAAAAACTGCTGACTCACGCGCTAAAAATCGCAGAACAGAAATTATCCTTACACCAAAACTCGATGAGATTTTTAAAGTGTTGGATCAATCGTCACATTAATAATAAATCATTCGCTTAACAAAAACGTCCCTGCATTACTGTTGGGACGTTTTTGTATATTAGCATAAGCCCATTCCATGAATTCCCGACGAAGATTTTTACGTAATACTTCCATTGCAGCGACAGCTTTGCTTGCACGGCAGATCAACGCAAACCCGGTAAATCAGATTTTCTCACTGGAAGAATCTCCTATCATTCTTCCACCTCGTTTAAAATCGGGTGATACGATTGCTTTGACAGCTCCTGCAGGCGCAATTTTTAATGAAGAGTATATTGAAAAAGCAATTAAATCTTTCCAAGCTAAAGGGTTTAAAGTAATACAAGGAGAAACACTTAAGCAAAAATTCGGTTATCTCGCAGGGACGGATGAGTTTCGTGCAAAAGAATTGAATGCGTTGTTTGCAGATAAATCAGTCAATGCAATTGTTGCAATGCGCGGGGGTTGGGGATGTGCGCGCTTGTTTAATTTTATTGATTTTAATATCATTGCACAAAATCCAAAAGTCATAAGTGGCTTTTCTGATATTACATCTTTGCTATTGGCCATTTATAAAAAAACAGGACTCATTACATTTCATGGTCCAGTTGGCAATTCAACATTAGATGGATTAACGATTGAAAATTTTCTCCAAATTGTAAAAGATGGAGAAGCCGTTAAAATGATTCAACCCGCCAACGAACCACTAAACATTATTATCAAAGGGAAAGCAACAGGAAAATTATTCGGCGGAAATCTTTCCGTTTGGAATAGTATCATTGGCTCAGGATATTTACCAGAAACGAAGGATGCGATTTTGTTTTTTGAAGAAACGGAAGAGGAGCCTTATCAAGTAGATCGTTTGCTAACGCAATTAGAATTGAATGGTACACTTTCAAGTGCAACAGGAATTGTTTTTGGAAAATGCACAAAGTGCGAAGCGGAAGAGCCTGAAAAATCATTTACGCTCGAAGAAGTGTATCGACAGAAATTCGGCAAATTAAATATTCCAGTTGCCACAGGTTTTAATTTCGGACATGTAAAAGATAAATTCACTATTCCAATTGGAGTGAATGCAACTTTTGATACTTCTGATTCATCCCTTAAATTATTACAAGCTTGTGTTGTTTAAATAGTTTTGAAAAACCCCCTATGAAAACAAAATTGACCATTTTCTTCGCGTTTTTATCTTGTTTGATTTTCGCACAACAAGCAAATGACACAGTTGTATTTAATTATCTGGGCCATTATTATTTTACGCCTGAATCGCAATTACATTCAAGTTACACACCCTTGATCGACCGACTTGGCAGAAATTATGTTTATGTGGCTTCTAAAGAAGCAGGTCTAGTGACATTTGATATTTCTACCCCTTCTAATCCAACACCAGCGAACATAGAACCAGTTTCTTCTTTTGCAACGCTAAAACCGGTTTGCCGACTGGCGCAGTAGCGGGTTTATAGCACCCAAACTGTCCGGTTGCACAACTGTAAATTTAATGCAAATATGCTTATATACCCACTTCCCCCGCTATTGCGCCAGTTGGCTGTGTGTGCCCTGAATGATAAATATTGTTCTTTTCATTATGAAAACGAAAGCCGGAGAGTGAAAATCTCTTATGCACGGATTAACACTCCGAAGCATTAGTAAGTCGCAAGGGTGGTAGGAGAAATTCTACATCTGAAGTAAGCGAGACTACAAAAGTTTGTACTGACGAACAGAATCAAGCGCAGCGTATCATGAACACCATAAAAAAAACTCAAGTGAATAAACTGAATACGAGGCTTGAAAAGTTGGATGAGGTGGCACACCATACCGAAGTCCGAAGAACACAAAAGACTTTTCAAGTAGATTCAGCAGGCATAAACTAAAAGGCTATTTATCTTACCAGGGGAGACCCAGACGTTCACCGTCTGGGAGTCAGCCGAGGTCATAG
>JBBRYH010000069.1:0-14154 GCA_038237845.1 Bacteroidia bacterium | reverse complement strand
TTAAACAAACCATTAATGTTAGCCTCAAGAATACTGAAAGCTACTCGTTTATTTTACCGGAAAACTTAAGGGATGATAAATATGAAATTACTACCTCTGCGGGTCATTCAAGTATAAGTCAGGTATCCATCAACAGCGAAGGCAAACAGATCTATAAATATACCCCCGCAACCGGTTATGTTGGCAATGAACAAGTGGTCATTTCAAATGATCAGGAAAGAGAAGAGTTTGGCAGTCATCATCATCCGGGACCACCTCCATCAGGACCTAAGCCTGGCGGTTGCAAAGGCGGAGAAGAGGATCATTATATAATTACCATCAATTTTGTCGTCGACAAATCGGAAATAATAATCAGTCAATAAAATAAATGAAAGTCATTTGTTTTTAATTGTATTGATCCTTTGAAAAAAAAGTAAACTAAAAAGGGTGATGCAAAATTTGCATCACCCTTTTTAATAATTGTATTTAGAATTAGTTAAAGAAACTCTTATTCTTATTTTTTCCAGAGCTAGTCAACATGTAACGCATTGAAATTTCAAATCCTCCGCGAGCTTTACTTGCTGCAGTCAGATTGGATAAGTTAACGTCATAACTAAGGCCTACATTGAATCCAGAAATTTCATATCCTGCTACAATATTAAATGCATCAGCAAAACGATAATAACCTCCAAGAATAATTGCAGCAGGCTTTTTTCTTCCTGTATAAACAGACGCTTCCTGCATCCAATATTTCACTAACACCCCTGCATTGATTTCATGATGGCCACCTTGAAACTCTAAAAGATAAGCAGGCATAAGCACAAGACTGTAATTTTTTATACCAAGGTTTGCATTTCCATGAGCCACAACTTTCATAGGCAAACGCATATCGTTATTACCATAAAAAGTATAAATAGGCTGATTAATATGCTGCACCGCCAATCCAACAGTAAAATCCATTTGGTCATTGGAACTAATCGTGTTATGACCTTTTCCAGAAAAGAAAGCAAGTCCAGCTCCTAAGTCAGCATAAGAACGATTCGAAACGGTTGTTGGCTCAAATGCAGGAGCGGTAGGATCTAGATAACCAGCGATGTATTGATTGTCCCAATTCAATTTATCATAACTCAATGTACGTTGGCCAAATCCACCATACACACCTGCAGAAATTGAATTGTTGTCATTTAATGCAATAATTCCAGCCAAATGTAATTGACCCGTGGTTGTACCCATTTGTCCGTCACCGGCCTTATCAGAAAAAACATTGAGTCCAACTCCCATGTGATTACCATTCTTCTTTTTCATGAAAGCCATATCACCACTTACATTAAACGTTTTGAAAGGATTATTGGTCACACTTTTCCATTGGTCTTTATAATTAATAACGGCCATCAAGTCATGCGACATACCCGCCTGAGCCGGATTCAATAACAAAGGAGTTTCCGTGAGTTGCGTGAAATGAATATCCTGCGCTGTGGAAAGAAGCGGTAGGAATGCAGCAGCAACGATCGATAAGAGTCTGATCTTTTTCATATTATTTTATCAAAGAGACGTTACCTTTTTTATCTACAACTGTATCATCCAACAATGTGGCCTTGATGACATAAGTGAAAACTGCATTTTCACAAGGAACACCTCGCCATACTCCGTCCCATCCTACAGTTGGACTTGTGGAATGGAAAACTTGCTCACCCCAACGATTGAAAATATAGAAATCAAGATATTTTATACAAGCTCCTCTTACGTAAAGAATATCATTCTGATTATCTCCATTCGGTGAGAATGCATTCGGCAAATAAACTTCACCACATAAAATATCTACAAATATTGTAACAGTGTCTTGCAATGTACATCCAAGCGAATCAGAAACTGTTAAGGTGTACGTTGTTGTAACAGTTGGTGATGCAACAGGATTCTGACAAGTAGCACAACTTAAATCTGCAGCAGGAGACCATAAATAAAACTGTCCTCCTGTACCATTTAATTGCGTCGACTGACCTTGCGTAATAGTTGTAAATATTCCTGCATCAGGATTAAGCGAACTAATACTTCCTACAGTTACCGTAGAAACAGTTGAACATCCACTTGCATCTGTTACCAGGCAAGTATATATTCCAGGCGCAAGTCCAATTGCAGTTTGAGTCGTTTGTCCATTACTCCAAGCAAAAGTATATGGGGGATTTCCACCAAGTGGTGTCATCGTAGCGGTACCATCACTGATGCTACAACCAGAAACAGTCGAACTGATACTATCATTAATTGAGCTGATAATAATCGTTACCGTATCCTTCGTTATACAACCACCCGTTACAGAAACAGTAATGTAATAAGAAGTAGTCACCGTTGGCGTTACAGTTACCGTATTCGTTGTACTTATGACAGAAGATCCATTCGACCAAGAATACGTATATCCTGTACCCGTCTGGGTACTTAGTGTTATAGTTGCCGGACTACATATAACAGTGTCGTTTCCTGCATTTACAATTGGATACGCTCTTACAGTTACATTATAGGAAGAAGTTGCAGTACCGCATACATTTACCGCACTCAATAAAATCTGATAGGTTCCAACATTTGGATAAGCCATATCAATATAATTATTTGAAGTGTCAATAATTACTCCACCAGTTGTTCCCCAACTATAATAAGTGCTATTATTAAAAAAGGCATGATATGTATTTGTATCACCTTGACATACGAAGTGAGGCCCTAAAATATTTACGTTAGGCACACCAAGCACGACAATAGAATGAACTGGTGACCATGGTCCAACACAACCATAACTAGTTTCTTGCACCATAAAGGTGAGTGTACCTTGTCCACCTAAATTTACATAAAGGGAATTTGAATTTGCGCCAGACGGTGAAACGAAAGGTGTGCCACCATTAATCCCACTACATGACCACATGTAAGTTGAATTATCAGAATAATTATAAGGCGAGAAAAACAATGCAACAATATCTCCAACGCAGAACGTATCTCTCGGAGCAAAAGTTGTAAAATCATACGACGTGATTACTTGTGCATTAGTTCTTGGTGCACCAATGGTTAAACGAATTAAACTACCCAATGAATTATCCGGTGTAGTTGAATTAGTCGCAATAACTCTCAAGTAATTCATACCGATTGGAACACCAATGATTGGTAAACTATCGGAACATGGAATATGAATATTAAGCGTTGTATCATTTGTCGCTGCAACTGAACCTAAAATTCCGTTCGAACCGATTTGACCGAAAGTCAAACTACTAAGCAATTGCGTCGTGAATAAATTACCAGGATTATAGATTGCTGTAGTATTAAAAGTATTTACACCAACCGTAATTAATTGATTATACCCTGCAGGAGTAGTTGCGCAATCGCTTACGCAAAAATTCAAATCAATAGAGTTATTCGTGTTGATGTCGCATTGTCCAATACAGAAAGGACCCCAAGGCGCTCCCACGACAGCAGCATTTGATGAAACGACTCGAATATAATATCCACAGCCAGGAGGTACGTTTGGTACAATACCAGAAACTGTTCCAGGAGGCGATCCCAAAGCTGGATCATAGGTTGCAGAATTTGGAATACTACCTATGACTGGAGGTACAGACTGGAATACTCCACTAGCATCTGAAAGTTGAGCTGTATATACATTGTTTGCTTGAAAAATTCCGGTGGAGAAAAATGGAACATCAATGGCGCTTCCAATACAAACTGCGTTGGTATCATACGTGACAACCGGTTGTAAGGTCGTAATTAAATTGGGGCACGTGACAATTGAAAAACATGCAGACGCTGTTCCCGTAAAGAACGGTGCAGGTGCAGTTCGCCTTATTCTTATTTTATAACAGTTCCCTGGACCGGCTGCGTTGGGTAATAGAATTGCAAATACACCACTAGTTTGTGGATAATAAATACTTGCTACCCAAGCCCAAGTTGTTGTAAAATTTCCAAATTGATCAGACAATTCTATAGCATAGGTGCCATCACATAACGTATCTGAAAGTTGCCAGTTAATAATTAAAAAACCGCCTTGACAAACAGGATTAGGCGCAACACTCGTCACTGCAATTGTAATATTACTGCTAAGTGTTCCAACAACATTAATATCATCAATAGCAAAAGAAACTGAATCAGGAGAAGGTCCGTTATTATTTACCCATCTGTAACCAAATCGAAGATCATTTACATTGCTGAATGCAGGATCTGTCACGTCTTCATATTTCCACTTGTATTTATTGCTATACTGACTGAGTCCGGTCTGAACCCAAGGTCCCCCATTTGCGCTATAATACAACTCGCCATAAGCTGTTGGAGAACCCTCGCAGAGGTAGAAAAAACTATAATGAACAGAATCAATTCCCATCGTACAAATACCGCTAGTCATAAATGCAAATTGATCAGAAGGATTTGAAGGATTATAATTACAATTTGTTATGCCGGATGGAGAATCATAAATGTGTAGATTCTGGCTATAGGGTGCGAAAGAAATGGTTCCGCTGTAAGTACTATCCTGTCTGAATGTATTCGGATAAGTTGGTGCGCCATTATATTGGTTGTTGATAATCCATTGATTCGGACCAGTATTCGAACCTGGTCCGCCGCTATTTAGCGTGAAAGTCGGACCGCCGGTTTGAAAATTTTCAGAAAACAATAAGGTGCTTTGCGCGCTTGAAATTGTGATTCCAGCAAAACTCAATATGAAAAGGAGTAGGGATTTTTTCATTGGTGATTTTTTTGTGTTTGCAATTCTTAAAACGTTTGCCGCGTCTGAAGAAGAAATTGTTCAGGGAAAGGTTGTAATTACCAAATGTGAATATAGAACATTGTGGCTTATTACCAGTCTTTTTTCTAAAAATGGTGCTAATTATGCTATCTAAACCGCTTTTTGTACAAATTCCGTGGATTAGAGCTATCTGGTCAGAATATGGCGCATTTTAGGGCTTGCCTGTAAATACTTTAAAAGATATTTGGTCACTTCGGATGGGAATTATTTCCGAAAGGATTTAAGAAAGGTTATAAAGAGCAATGAAAAAACAGGTCAATTATTCATAGCCATCCAACCCGATTTTAAGGTGCATTTTTTAGAAGTAAAAGGAAGTAAATATTTACAAGTTTAATTTGTAATAATTGCTCTAAGGAAGTTTAACTCGCCTTTTTAATTTCAAGCAATTCATTAACAAGATTCAAAAGATATTCAAATTTAATCGGCTTCGATGCATATTGGTTTGCTCCTGAAGTCATGGCATGCAAAACTTTATAATCATCCGTTACAGCAGTCAGAAAAATAAATGGAGTCGATTTGAAATTTTCATTTTCTCGTATTGTTTTACAGAACTGAAGTCCGTCCATTTCAGGCATTAGAATGTCTGAAAGGATAATATCCGGCATTTCCAATACTGCAACATCAATTCCTTCTCTACCATTGTTTGCTGTGCAAACGATAAATTCCTTTTTACGAAAATTATAGGAAAGGAATTCCAAAATATCCGGTTCGTCATCGACTATTAAAATCTTTTTCAAAGTATTTTATTTTAGACAAAACTAGATTAGCAATGCTACGTCAATAGGCTCGGAATGTTAAATAATTATTAACAGGTCGTTTTTTGTAAACGAATGAATTGTAATAACGGTTCACAAAAAAAGCGTCCCGACAGAAGAGTCGGAACGCTTTAAATTAAAATCTAATCGAACTAGTACTTCACAATACGACTTACTGAAATAAATCCGTGTTTCTCTTCTACAATTTTTAGTGAATATACTCCTGCACTTTGATCTGCAATTAATGTTGCAATGGTGGTTACACCTGCTTTAACATCTTTATACTGATCAGCCACTACTCGTCCTGTCATATCCGTAATGACATAATGAATTGTTGTTTCTTCCGGAGATGCAAAATCAAAGTTCAATTCGCCATTCGTAGGATTCGGGTGAATATTATTTACCGACATTTTTCCGCGATGGAAATCAATTGAAACCATTGCTGAATTGGTATAATTTCCGTTGAAATCAGTTTGTTTCAAACGATAATAATTCGTTCCCTCATAAGGGTTCATATCGTTGAAATAATAATTCAATAATTGAGTTGAATTACCAGCTCCGTTTAATCTTCCTAATTCGTTGAATGTAATTCCGTCGGTAGAGCGCTCCAATGTGAAATAGTCATTTCCATTTTCACTTGCTGTGCTCCATTTCAAGTGGTTAAAATCTGCTTCTGCTGTTCCAGAGAAATCAACTAATTGAATTGGCAACGGAGTTACAGATTGTGCAATAGCAAATACGGAGAAACCATTCATACCTGTACGTTGTGTTAAAGTAGGAACACTTGTTGAGACGCAGGTGCCGTTTAATCCCCAAGGACCTGCAATAACCGTAGCTTTCATAACTGTCCAACCTGCAGCACCTCCAGAATTCGTATAATTCAAACCATATAAGGAGGCATTATAAAAACCTGATGCGGGATTTGCATTCGCTGTAAGAGTCCAATAACCATTGTCTAACGCATTCAGAACATTATAGGTATTTGTTGGACATTCACTTGCAGCTGGTCCATTAACAATCGGTGCCCATACATCAAATTTTGCAAGAATATTTCCAATCGTATGTGTTGCAGTAAAATCAATTTTTGCTCTTTGATAACCTTTAGTTGCTTCACCAACTGGGAAATCATAAGTCGATGATGCCAATGTACCATCAAGGAAACGACGAAGATTACCTTGAACATAACTTGTAGAATTTCCTGCAGTACAAGCAGTTTGTGCTGGGTTTTGAACGTTCACCAATAAAGCACCTGTTATAATTTTTCCAGCCGTTAATGTCAATACTCCTGTTGCATCTAGTACCATGTTGTTTGCTCCAACAATGGTAACACCAGTACCGGTATGATTCATTGTAACATGATGCAAAATTAAGGCACCTCCAGGTACATAATTCTGAGCAGCTGTTCCATTAAATTCTACTGTACTTCCAGCTGTACCAATAAATGTTGTTGGTCCAGTGGAATTATTGAAATTACCAGCTAGTGTCAGGTATTTCCCATTGACATTGAAAATACTAGTAGCATTAGAGGTTGTAAAGTTTCCTGCGACATCCATATCTGTATTCAGATTTACAACACCTACACCGGACATATTCACCAATAGATTCCAAATTTTATTTGCACCAATAAGATTTCCGCTAATGTTATGTGTTGCATTAGTTGTAAAAGAAATTGTTGAACCTGCACCCATTACTAGATTACCGTTGTTCACCAAGCTTCCACAAATATCTAAGGTAATTCCAGGAGCAATTGTCAAGGTTGCTCCAGCTTGAATAGTGAGATTATTTACAGAAGAATTTACACTTATTGTTGGTTGATTAGCAAATGCCGCAATTACTGCGCTAATTCCACAATTTGGAACATTACATCCACCCCAATTATTGGGATCTGTCGTTAATGTCGTAATTGGGTTAGAGCCACCAGACCAAGTCACGGTGGTTGCAGTAGCTGCAGTATACCCAATAGGGGAAGTTCTGAAATCAATTCTGAAACCGGAAGTACTTCCTGCAAAGTTTGAAATGGCAAGTACTAACACATCATTAAGTGCAACAGGAATCCTCGCTGCATAAGCTGAATTGTATGCAGGATTTGCATTATAGCCTGGAGACATAGGACAGACCGCTGCAGACAATGAATTATTCGCATTAAGAGCAGCAGCACCATTACATCCTGTAATTCCCAATCCGCTATAGTTACATGCCAACGGCACAGCAGTACCCGCTTGTATTTGAGCACAAGTTACTGCCCCTGCACCAGCCGTTCTCCAAACCGCAAAGTCATAATCTGTTTCATCAGGAATTGCCGGATTGAAATCGTTTGGAACAAGGTCAAAAATAAAATTACCTGCAGCATTCATTGGGATAGTGTACCAAACAACATTTCGCTCAGCTGAAGCAAGGCAATAGGAAGATGGCAAATCACAAATATTTCCGAAACCTGCATAACCAGGATTCGCTACTTGGAATGTTGGAACACAAACTGGATTTGATGCAATACAATCCTGTCCTACAAGAGGTGGATAAGAAAGTGAACCATCAATAACCAATAATGAAAAAGTTCCAGTTAGGTTACTTACTCCATCCACAACAATATAATAAGTAGTTCCAACGGTTAGACCAACAAGCGTTAATTCAGATTCGTTTGAACTTGAAAAACCACATGCTGCAATGTTATCATTACAATTTACGTAAGTAAGACCCGGTCCGCATGCGCCTGAATAAACAGCAATTTGAGTGTTGGTTAAAGACCCCAAAACCGTTTTGATTTTAAGACTACCAGAAGCAGGGCAAACCACTTTATACCAAACGCTATTTACGTTTCCACCACTCCAACATGCTGGCACGGCAGGTTCCCCAAAATTTCCAGAACAATTATTATCACCAGATACATAATTTCCTAAAGTAATTGTAGATGCACTACAAGGAAGATCATTTGTAGGACCGGATCCAATATTTGAAATTGCAAGATCATAGGAACAATTGAATGGAGTTGACCAAGTATCAATAATAAGATAATAAGAGCCTGCAGCAGGAAGTACAATTGAACCGGAAAGTGTTCCACCAGAGGCACCACCATTACTTCCAATACAAACTGTACCTGCAGAACCTGGACAGCCTGAATAAACCTGATATCCAATTGATGTTGTAGAAGCGTTTGTAAGCGTAATTCCAAGGCAAGTTGCAGAAGCAACAGAGAACTGATAAACTTTATCTTCTCCAGATTCATACAATGAACCACAAGATCCGATGGAGAGGTTTGTATAATCATTTCCCATACAAGCTGTTGATTCACCTGTAACAGAATACGGTAAAGAAGCAACTACAACTGGGGCAGCACAAGTCGTACCTGCTGGAATTCCAGCAGGTGTTGTAATGGTTAAATTATATGGATTACAATTCGGTGCTGGCCATGAATCGATGATTAAATAATAAACGTGCCCTGAAATAAGGTTAACACACATCGATTGATTTCCTGCTGAACTTTGTGCAGCTCCAACGCATGAAGAACCTGCTGTAAAAGGACAACCATCATACAACATAATACCCATCCAAGAGCCTGCGGAAGTTACAGAGATAGTAGATTGTCCACTTGAAGCGGGAGTGAAAGTATAGACATCATCTAAGCCTCCATAATAAAGTGAGGATCCACAAACAGAGGAAACGTTAGCCGATGTAATATTATTGGCATGTCCGCAAGTTGTTTGCCCTACCACCGAATAATTTACAGCGAGAGCACCTATGCTGAAATAATCTGTTCCTAAAGTTCCTAATTGAGCAGGGCAGCCGACAGGATTAGGTGCTCCAGAAATACAAATATTAAAAGTTAGAGTTGGTGGTACTGAAGTACCAATTGAGTAAACACGTACATAATAAGTTGTTCCAATAGTAAGTCCGGCAACTGTTGCATTTTCAGTAATTCCGGTACCACCTGCATTTGTACAATTTATTTCAACTTGCGTACCACAGGGTCCAGATAAAACCTGAAATCCAACGTCAAGACTTGCTGAAGCCTGAACACTGATTGGGTGAGAAGTTGCTGACGCAACAAATGAAAACCAAACATCATCATCAGCAGATGTAGGCGAACAAGAAGGAGCAGGCGCGCCTGCAGATGCAGTTGCACCTGCTAAACTTGAAGCAGTATATACGCAGGAAAATCCTGGTGTGAGTGAAGTGGCACCTCCGCAATTATTATTGGAAGAATAAATACAATAATTCCCATTCATTTGGGCATTTGCACCACCACTCAATCTTCCAATTCTAACCCAATAAACGGTTCCCGCGGTAGTTCCAAAAGTAATTGACTCGGTTCCTAAACCCACAACTCCATTCACGCAAGTCATGTAAGTAAGCGCACCGCAAGTTCCATTATAAATCCAAATTCCAGCATCCCTAGAAGTGTTGGTATAAGAAACAGTAGTAGTGGACGCAATCGCAGTAAATGTTAACCAAGCATCATCAACAATTCCACCACCGCAAGTAGCAGGTGCAGCTGGTGTAGTGGTTAGTGTTAATGCACCTAGAAGATTATAAGTTGTAGAAACACAACTTGAACCCACTGTAGCATTCGTAGCAGTACAGGGATCATCCTGAGCGATTATTTCAAAAGATGTAGCTAAAGAAAAGGTTAAAAGGAATAGTAATTTTTTGATCATTGTATTGTTTTATTAAGTAGTTGGGGTAACCTAATTAATTTGGGTTTGTAGTAGAAACAGTTGTAGAAATACATCCTGCAGCATCGGAATCAAATCCTTCGCTGCTTTTTATTTCGCATTTAAAATCAATATTATAATTGCTTACCATTCGAGCAATGCCATCAGGTGTTGTACGGGTTGCATCATATTGCACAACAAAAACTTTATAGACGTTGCAATATTTCACAACCGTTGCCGAAGGTGCTGTTTGAATAGCACTCTCCACTTGAGGAAGATTCTTTTCGTTGGTAGCATCAATTTTTATTAAGACAGTAGAAAATCCTGTAACAGGAGGTTGAACGGGCTTAAAAGATAACATGCAAATTAAGATTGGTAGAATTACCAAACCTTTTATTGTTTTTTGAAGTTTCATATATTAGGGTATCTATAGGCTAAATATAGGGAATAAATTTTATTTACAAAAAGCTATAAATCAACAACTTTGAGCAAAAAAAAGGAGGCAAAGACAATTTTAAGAACCATTTTCGACCAAAATCTATAAAATGAAGATTAGTCTGCCTTTATTACGCACGAAAACCCTAGAATGTTGTTACTAGTTAAAGTTAAGTTTTGACAGATTTATGAACTTTAGATAAAGAGCAGCCAATTGATTGGACTGCCCAAATTTTAACCTTTTCAATCCGCATAAAAAAATTGGTTATGATCGTTTCTATGAATGCGTGAAATCACCTACAATTTAGCTTTTCAGTTCTACTTTTCTAAATGCAATATTTTGTTATTGCAAATCATTAAATAATTACTTAGAAAACCATTCTTTTTTTTAAATCCGATTGGAATTATTAACACTAAACTGTCATCTCATCGATGCTAAATAATGTTGGGATTGAACTTTCCCACCCAAATCGTTCCTTAATTTTGCTTTGTAAGGTACTGGCAGCTTTCGCTTCTCCATGTACTATATATATTTTTGAAGGTGCCTTTTTAATTTCACTCATCCAGTTGAGCAATTCTCTTTGATCACCATGAGCAGAGAGTCCGTCAATTGATTCGATGCGGGCTTTAACTTTAATAAATTTTCCGTGTAATTTTATTTCTGATTTTCCTTCTGCTAGGTCTCGTCCACGAGTTCCTACCGCCTGATATCCGGCCAATAGAACTGTTGAAGATTCATCGCCAAGATATTTTTCAAGATAAGCAAGCACTCTTCCACCCGTTGCCATTCCACTACCAGCAATTACAATTTTCGGATGGTAATCATTTACAATTGTTTTTGTTTCTTTCGGAGTTTTTACGATCCGAATACGTTCGCACATTCGAATACAATCTTCGATAGGTATCTTATGCCAATCATGGTATTTTTGAAAAACCTCAAGTACATTTTTCCCCATTGGACTATCCATATAAATTGGAATTTCGGGAATACTTTTTTTCTCCAACATTTTCCATAACATAAACATGACTGATTGAATCCGTTCCACTGCAAAACTCGGAATGATTAATGTTCCAGCACGAGCGAATGTTTCATTTACTATGGTTACGAGTTTCAATTCAGCATCTTCACTATCATGTAATCGATCACCGTAGGTACTTTCAATCAACAAAACATCAGCCGCAGAAGGACGATCAGGACTTCTCATTAACAAATCCTTTTCGCGACCGATATCTCCTGAAAAGACAAATAATTTTTCATTAATTTCCATTTCGATAAAAGTTGCGCCAATTATATGTCCATTATAACGAAAACGAAAACGAATTTTTTCATCGAATGAAATCCACTTATCCAGAGGCTCTGCTTTGAAAAGTGGTAGCATAGCTTCTACATCCTCCATATCATAAAACGGATTTGCAGGCTTATGTTTTGTATAACCATGCCGATTTGCGCGATCAGCATCTTCTTCCTGAATTTTTGCACTATCCTTGAGGATAATCTCCGCAATTTCTAAAGTAGGTAACGTGCCAAAAATGCGTCCTTTAAATCCAGACTTCACCAATCTTGGAAGATAACCACAATGATCAAGATGTCCGTGCGTAAGGAAAACTGCATCAATTTCTCTTACATTCACAGGCAAAAATTCCCAATTCAACAATCGCAACTTTTTCAATCCTTGAAACATTCCGCAATCGATGAGTATTTTCTTTCCAAACACCTCTATTAGATACTTTGATCCAGTCACTGTCCCTGCAGCTCCAAGGAAATGAATGGTGAGTTTATCTTGTGCCATATCAAATTAAGTTTTATCTCAAATGCTTAGTTGCAAATAAACTCGAAGTTCGTCATTTCCTATGTGACTAATATCATCTTAAACAATGTTTGGCAGATGCTTTAAAAACGAAATCAGTACCTACCGCGATTATAAACCATTACTACTCCTGCTAATATAGCAACTGGTAATAATACACCACTTCCGTAGGCAATCCAACAATCGTGTTTTTTCTTTTTTAGACCTGCGGTTTCATACCCTTCTTTGTAGGAATGGGAAGAAAAAAGCAGCTCATCATTCGGGTTTACTGCAGAATGGAGATTCGCAGGTTTACGAGATGCAATTATTGCTGCAGGAATTGCACCCAGAAAATAAATATAGGTTCCGACACCGGAAATTACTTCACCAGCAAGAGCACCATTTGAAGTTTTGAAATATTTCTTGGCATCGCTTTCACCCATTCTGAAATAGTCCATTTCACTAATTGAATTTACTGCCTGCTTCGCATGATGATCAATTAATATATTGTTCCCATCACTCAAACGTATTATGAAAAGTTCTGAAGAGGAGACCATTTGAAATTCGCTCATGTGTTTACTGTAGGAGAAAAGGGTAACTGTTTCCTGCCCTAGTTCCATTACTTTACAAAGAATGGTTTCCCCCTTCATGGTAATCACAGTATCCGGAATAAAAAACAACTCTCCTTTTCCATTCTGATGTTTGATAAACAAAACATCATTACGTTGAATCATGTTTATTTCATTCAAGGTAGTATCCAAACTCTTGTATGAAATAAAGGAGGAATCATTGGCTATAATATAAACCGGAAGAATTGATCCGTTTATAGTTACAAGTGTATCCTGGGCGAAAGTTTTGGTTCCGCAAATCAAGAGAAGTATTAAAAGGCTTAGGTTTTTCATGAGTCTTAGGTTTTAAAATGCGCTTATCTCTTAATTGAATTAGTTATTTCTAGCATTGAATCCAACTAGTAAACTAAGCTTGAAACCGGTATCCACTTTTTTAGTTCCGCTTATATAAGTGTTTCCATCAAAATAACTGAAATATTCTTGTTTCGAAATGTTTGGCTGAAAAGCAACATTCACAGGAAAGCATACATGACCCATTTGAAAAGATGTTCCCGCTGCGAATACCATTCCGAATCCAGAAAGAGAAAGTGTTGGCCCACAGCCGAATTCATGTCCTTTGCCAGTTCTGAATCCGATTAAAGCTGTTGCACTTGGAAGAAAAATACCGCGTTCCATTCCACCAACCATCGGAATGAATTCAAATAAACCGGAGGCTCCATTATCTACTGTAAAAAACCGTGTTTCAAATTGCCATCCGAATTGACTAATCACATTTGCTCCGATGGATTTGGAAATAGAACCATCGCTAATTATGGTCATTCCAATTCTCGGACCGCCATAATGTTTTTTTCCCAGCAGTTGTCCATCATCCTGCGCATCATATTTCCCGATTTTACCTGACTCCGTATTTTTAACTGTTGGTTTCGGAGCAGTACTTGGGTTGCTAGTAGTTGCTGTTGGAATGCTAGTAGTAACACCAAATACTTCACTTGTTCCATTTTGATAAGAGACAGATGCAATTTCATCTTTCTGCATAACGTAAACAGGACCAGTTGCAGTTTTTTTAAATTTAATTTGAGTACTTGAAATTTCCGTTACAACGCCAAGAACTTTTGTTCCATTTTTCAAGTTTAGTGTGTCTTGGGCTTGCATACTTATTGATACAAGAAAAAGGGCGATGAGGGCGATGATGTTTTTCATTTTGCTTAG
>JBBRYH010000068.1:0-14931 GCA_038237845.1 Bacteroidia bacterium | reverse complement strand
ATAAGACTGGGGTTGTAGAACATGAAGCAACCACAAGTAAAATCGGTGAAGACCAGATTTTCTATTGTAAGCAACGTGGTATCGATACAGAAAAAGCAATCGGACTTATTGTGAATGGTTATTGCAGAGAAGTATTAAATCAATTACCAATGGAATTTGCAGTGGAAGCACAAAAATTATTGTCAGTTTCATTAGAAGGTAGTGTTGGATAGCCTTCGATACATTTTTTGTCAAACTGAATGTTAATTGAAAATTAAATTTGGTCGTGACAAAAAACACTCAGTCTGACAAAAATTTAAATAGGAATAGAACTTAGAAAAGTGTTATGATCTCAATTAAAAATTTACACGCATCTGTTGACGGAAAAGAAATTCTTCGAGGATTAAATCTTGAAGTGAAAGCAGGCGAAGTTCACGCCATTATGGGGCCTAACGGTTCTGGAAAAAGCACACTTGCTTCAGTCCTAGCTGGAAAAGAAAATTACGAAGTAACTGCAGGCGAAGTGACATTCAATGGAAAAGATTTATTGGATCTTTCTCCTGAGAATCGTGCACGTGAAGGAATATTTCTTGCCTTTCAATATCCTGTAGAAATTCCTGGGGTGAGCAACATCAATTTTTTGAAAACTGCCATTAACGAGATACGCACTTATAAAAATCTTCCTCCTATCGAACCAAAAGCATTTCTTGCAATGGTTAAAGAGAAACAAAAACTCGTAGAGCTCGATGGAAAATTAACCGGCCGTTCAGTGAATGAAGGATTTTCTGGTGGTGAGAAAAAACGTAATGAGATTTTTCAAATGGCAATGTTAGAGCCAACCTTAGCAATTCTTGATGAAACAGATTCAGGACTTGATATTGACGCGCTTCGAATTGTTGCAAATGGTGTAAATCAATTGCGCGACCCAAAACGTTCTTTCATTCTTGTTACGCACTATCAGCGTTTACTCGATTATATTGTTCCTGATTTTGTTCATGTTCTATATAATGGAAGAATTGTAAAATCAGGTCCGAAAGAATTGGCTTTGGAACTCGAAGAAAAAGGATACGACTGGTTGAAATCTGAATCTGTTGAAGCTTAATTTATGAACGCAACAGAAACATTGACATTTAAAGAAAAGTTGCTGGTACATTTTGAGCAGCAACTTCCTACACTTAACGGCGATACAACTTTACGTCGAGATGCTGCTTTACGTTTTGCAGCAATAGGTTTTCCAAATCGTAAAACGGAAGATTACAAATACATCAATCCAGAAGCCGTTTTAAAAAGCGGATTTGGATTTCGCACAGAAATGATGCGTGGCGTTACGGCAAACGACATTAAGGAATTTACGCTCGTAAAAGGCGCTGTAGTAATTGTTATTATCAATGGTATTTACAACGAGGAACTTTCGATAACTGATCATCTTGGACAAGGCATTACTGTTCTGGGAATTTCAGAAGCCATGAACTCCAATGAAGTTGCAAAACAACACTACGGCAAATATGCAAAGTCGATTGCTGATCCGTTCATTGCGCTGAATACTGCATTAAACAATGGCGGTGTTTTTATTCATATTGAAAAGAAGGTTTCAAATAAAGTTCCCATTCAGATTTTGAACATTTCGGATAATGAAGTCGCTTCCTTTTTTCAACCAAGAAATTTAATTGTTTCTGAAGAATTCTCTGAAGCAATTGTTATCGAATCTTACGAATCTATTGGTCCTGTAAAATCATTTACAAATGGAGTAACAGAAGTTTTTGTTGCCGCCAATGCAAAACTGGATCATTATCGTCTACAAACGGAAGGTGATGCCGCTCAGCAGATAAATACATTAAATGCTGCCGTCTGTGGAAACTCACTTTACAATACTTACACTTTCACATTGGGTGGGCATTTCGTTCGCAACAATCTTAACATTCTTTTCACGGAGAAAAACGGTGAGGCACATTTATACGGTTTATATCCTTTAACTGGTTCTCAGATTGTAGATAATCACACAGTAGTGGATCATGCAGTTCCAAATTGTATGAGCAATGAATTGTACAAAGGAGTGGTCAACGAAAAAGCAACAGCTGTTTTTAACGGAAAGATTTTTGTTCGCGAGGATGCTCAGAAAACAAATGCTTATCAAACCAACAGAAATATTCTGCTAAGTGATGATGCTTCTGTTTATACAAAACCACAATTAGAAATTTATGCTGATGATGTAAAATGTTCGCATGGCACATCAACCGGAAAAGTAAATGAAGATGCTATGTTCTATTTACAAGCACGTGGCATAGGCAAAGAAAGTGCTCGCGCTTTATTAATACGTGCATTTGCCGAAGAAGTAGTTGATCAAGTAAAAATCGAAGAGCTGAGAGAATATATTGACTGCCGAATTGATAGAATTTTGAAATGAAAATAATAAACGAGACGGAAGATCTTCTTATGACTTACGACGTTCAGAAATTTCGTGCCGACTTTCCTATTCTTTCCGAAAAGGTAAACGGTAAGCCCCTTGTCTATTTTGATAATGGCGCTACAACACAAAAACCTAAAGTGGTTATTGATTCTATTGTAGATTATTATTCACGCTACAATGCAAATATTCACAGAGGTGTTCATCATCTGAGTCAGTTAGCATCAAAAGCTTATGAAGATGCGCGCGCAACCGTTCAAAAACATATTGGTGCAAATTCTCCAAATGAAATTATTTTCACACGAGGAACAACCGAAAGTATAAATCTTGTTGCCTATTCCTTTTTAAGAAACAGATTAACACCTGGCGATGAAATTCTCATCACCGAAATGGAACATCATTCGAATATTCTTCCATGGCAGGCGCTATGTGAAGAAAAAGGCGCTGTTCTTCGTATTATTCCGATTAATGAAAATGGGGAATTGGAAATTGAATCCCTACAACGATTACTTTCTCCTAAAATAAAATTTCTTGCTTTCACGCATGTTTCTAATACAATGGGAACAATCAATGATGCAAAAACAATAATCGAATTTGCCCACGCCGCGAATGTTCCTGTATTGGTAGATGGCGCACAAGCTGTTCCGCATATGCAGGTAAATGTAAAAGATTTGAATTGTGAATTTTATTGCTTCTCTGCTCATAAAGTTTATGGTCCAACCGGAATCGGAGCGCTTTATGTCCGAGAAGATTTGATCGACGACATGATTCCTTATCAAACAGGCGGCGGTACAATCAAGACTGTTTCATTTGCAAAAACGGTTTATGTCGATGGGCCATTAAAATTTGAAGCGGGAACTCCCAATATTGAAGGTGCGATTGCACTAGCGAAAGCACTAGATTACGTCAATGCAATTGGAATAGATGCAATAGAAGCGCATGAACATGAGTTGTTAATTTACACAACAGAAAAGCTGAATGCAATTCCCGGTTTAAAAATTATTGGCTCAGCAAAAAATAAAGCCGGTGTAATTTCTTTTTCATTTGACAAAATTCACCCTTTCGATATTGGAACTATTTTAGATCAACAAGGAATTGCAGTTCGTACTGGACATCATTGCACCCAACCCTTAATGGAACATTTCGGAATTCCAGGAACAACAAGAGTTTCGTTTGGCCTTTACAATACAATTGAGGAAGTAGATTTATTTATCACAGCTTTGCAAAAAGCATTACAAATGTTGTCTTAAAATGACTATCGTAGAAGCTGAAGCAGAAATTGTAGAAGAATTTTCCATCTTCGATCAATGGGATGATAAATACCAATACATCATCGATATGGGGAAATCATTAGCGCCACTCGAAGAGAAATATAAAACTGCTGACCGATTAATTAAAGGTTGTCAAAGTCAGGTATGGTTACATTCTGAATTGATTGACAACAAAATAATTTATCATGCAGAAAGTGATGCAATTATTACAAAGGGTTTGGTTGCATTAATGGTAAGAGTTCTTTCAAATCACTCACCAAAAGAAATTGTAGATGCACATTTAACATTCATCAACAAAATCGGTTTGGCAGAACACCTCTCGCCTACCCGTGCGAATGGTTTGGTAGCAATGGTGAAACAAATGAAAATGGATGCATTTGTAATGCAGAATAAAGCAATTAAGTAGATGGATATGAATGTCAATATTATTTCAAACGATGCAACGCTGACGCAACAAGTCATTGATGCTTTGAAAACTTGTTATGATCCTGAAATTCCTGTAGATATATGGGAACTCGGATTGATATATGAAATCGACATAAACGATGATAAAGAAGTGAAATTATTAATGACACTCACTTCTCCAAATTGTCCTGTTGCCGAATCATTGCCAGCAGATGTTGGTGATAAAGTAAGAATGGTAAAAGGAGTAAAAGCTTGTGATGTAAAAATTACCTTTGAACCACCGTGGATGAAAGAGATGATGAGCGAAGTAGCACAACTGGAATTAGGGTTTATGTGAGTATTGAATTCATAGTTTTTAGTTCGGAGGTAAATTCTACGAACTGACAACTCCGAACTAAAAACTACAGTGGAAGAAATAATAAATAAAGTAGAAAACAGTGGTCTCATCACCATCGATCTTGGAGATTTGTATCTTCCTGGTGAACGTGTGTTGCTCGATATCAAAGATCAGTTGTTTCAGGAATTGATTCTTCGTGAGAAAGATTTTCGTGAGTTTATTAAGGTGCATGATTGGTCGCTTTACAAAGACAAATACGTTGCACTTACTTGTTCTGCAGATGCCATCATTCCTGATTGGACATGGATGCTACTTGCTTCTGCACTTGAACCCTTTGCAAAGAAAATTGTTTTTGGTTCACTTGAAGTTTTAGAAACTGTTCTTTACACAGAAATACTTTCTTCATTCGAAATTGAAAAATATCGTGATGCAAGAATTGTTATTAAAGGATGTGGGGACAAACCTGTTCCAAAGTCAGCCTACATTGAATTGACTCGAAAACTTCGTCCTATTGTGAAGTCGCTAATGTATGGCGAGCCGTGTTCTACGGTTCCGGTATACAAACAGGCAAAATAATCCTATTTCACTGTATCTTTTCAATAGCCTCTACATTAGGAAGAGAAAAGCTGATGAAAAAATATCTCATTTTATTAATATTCACTGTCATTCAGTCTGTTTCCCTCCTGGGACAGGCAAAAACGGAATTGAAGATTCAAAATGGGAAATTTAATAACCAGATTTCTACAGACAGCATAGCACAAGGGACGTCGGTTTTTATCGGAGATTCCGTTACCTCGTTTACCGCATCCATTATTATCCCCGGTGGTTTATGTCTCGAGAAACATTATAACGGAAATTTTATTTGGGAATCTTTTGCTTTTAAACGTGGTACAATAATCTTGGTAGATCAGATTTTATCTAAACAAAATGGAAAGCAAATAAGGTTACCGGCGAGAAAATTTATTATTCGATGAGCTATTGTAACTTATTCCTTGTCAAAACCGTCTTAGTTCAGATTAAGATGAAAAGGAGTTTATCACTCAAATTCCTATATCTTTCAATTCAAATTCGAAACCAATGTATTCCATCGAAACAAAAAATATCACCTATAATTTTTCGCCCAACGAAACAGTCTTAGATAACATCAATCTTCAAATACCAGAAGGTTCTATCTATGGTTTTCTTGGACCCAATGGTGCAGGCAAAACCACAACGCTGCGATTGATTCTGGGTCTGCTTAAAAAACAAAAAGGTTCCATTTCTATTTTCGATAAAAATTTCGATAAAAACAGAATTGAAATATTAAAAAATATTGGCTCTCTGATAGAATCGCCTTCTATTTATGCTCATTTGACAGCAACTGAAAATCTTATTCTACTACGGAAAATTTATCAATGTCCTAAAGAGCGCGTAGCAGAGGTATTAGAAATCGTTGGACTTAGTCAAACAGGGAAAAAGAAAGCAGGGAAGTTTTCTTTGGGAATGAAACAACGACTAAGCATTGCAATTGCACTGCTACACAAGCCAAATTTATTGATCCTAGATGAACCTACTAATGGACTGGATCCGAATGGAATTTTAGAAGTCCGTGAGTTATTGAAGAAAATTAATCTCGAACAGAAAATTACAGTTGTTATTTCCAGCCATCTTTTAGCAGAAATTGAAAAACTAGTTACGCATGTTGGCATTATTAATAAAGGGAAATTATTGTTTCAAGGCACTTTAGAGGATTTACATAAAATGCAGAATCAAAGTTCGTCCGTTTGTATTGAAACAAATAATCCGGAAAAATCAATGAAACTGATATCTGACTTGAATCTTTCTTCTTCCTTGCAGAATGGTCAGCTTATGATTCCCAATATCGACAAGCATCAGATTGCAAAACTCAACAAATCATTAGTAGAAAATAACATTGAAGTATATCAGCTTGCATTAATAAAAAATGATTTAGAATCCATTTTTATGGACATGACTAAAAATTAATCTATGAAATTTATATATAGTTTACAAAGTGAGTGGTTAAAAACAAAACGCAGCGCAGCTTCTTGGCTTAGCTTAATCGGTGGATTTTTCGTTCCAATAATTTATCTGATTACTTTTCTCAAAGAAAAAACATCCATCAATAGTTATTATCCTTTCGCGAATATTTGGAAACAATTGCTTTTAAGTATGTGGGGTAATATGGCGATGTTTCTGTTACCAATGGGCGTAATTCTAGCGAGTAGTCTTATCACACAAATGGAATTTAAAAATAATACCTGGAAACAATTAAATACTACGCCACAATCTTACACGACAATATTTCTTGCTAAATTTTCGGTGATTATGTTGATGATGATGAAATTCTTTTTATTTTTTAATATCGGAATTTTCACCTCAGGAATTATTCCTAGTCTAATTTTTGATCATCATTTACCTATGATGCCCGTGCCCGTTTTGTTTTTTATTAAAGTCAATGCAAAGCTATTTTTATCCTGTCTCCCGATTATAGCTATCCAATACCTAATCAGTCTAAAATTCAAAAACTTTTTGGTTGCAATTGGCGTAGGCCTATTAGGATTAATAGGATCATTAATTGGATTAGGCTGGAAATATATTTATTTGAGTCCTTATTCATATCCTGCTTCACTTGTAGCTGGACCGAAAGATCAAATAAATCCACAGATTTCTGCAGTAGTTTATACGTTAGTGCTAATGGCGATAAGTTATTATTTGTTTATTTCTAAAAAAGAAAAGGGTTAGAAGTAAATTAATCTCCAATCTAGAATATCCAATATTGAGTGATCTAAAATCTATTCTTCGAAATTGAATATTCCATTAATACGCCCGAACATTCTTGCCTTCCATGTAATAAATGAAAGCACGATTCACGACCTTATTTCCTCCAGGTGTTGGATAATCTCCTGTAAAATACCAATCGCCTTTATGGCCCGGACAAGCATTATGCAAACCTTCGATGGTTTGATAAATAATTTCTACATCCGCATTGATTCCTTGTGGCGTAAGCAAATCAGAAATTTTTAAAGAAATTTCTTCAGCAGTAAAAGGTTTGTAAATTTCTTTCACCACATTGATCACTTGCTCGGCAGGTAAACCATCTTGCGCTTTTGCTTTTTCGTAAACTTCTTCGAGAATATTTTCTCTGTAAGTATCTTTCAACAATTCAACAGCCGCCTGAAAAGCAATAAAGTCACCCATCTTCGCCATATCAATTCCGTAACAATCAGGATAACGGATTTGTGGAGCAGAAGAAACTATGACTATTTTTTTAGGGCCGAGTCGATCAAGAATTTTTAAAATACTTTGTTTCAAAGTTGTTCCACGTACAATAGAATCATCAATCATCACCAGATTATCACCGGGCTTGATTACACCATACGTCGTATCATATACATGTGAAACCATATCGGTACGTGTTGCATCACTACTGATAAAGGTTCTCAACTTTGCATCTTTCAAAGCAATTTTCTCCACGCGTGGTTGCATGTTCAGAATTTCCGAAAGCTCCGGATCTGAAACATTTTTCATACTGAGAATTTTATGCTTCTTAACTGTGTTCAAATAGGAATGCAATCCTTCTTCCAATCCATAAAATGCAACTTCCGCAGTGTTCGGTATAAAAGAAAATACGGAATTTTTTAAATCATAGCCGATTGACTTCAAAACATTCGGCGTCAATTGTCGACCTAAATTTTTTCTTTCTTCGTAAATATCTTTGTCATTCCCTCTGGAAAAATAAATTCGTTCAAACGAACATGATTTTTTTTCTTTTGGTGTGCGAACTTGTTTCTCTCCGTATTCTCCGTTTTTCTTTATGATTAATGCACAGCCAGGAGTCAACTCATGAATCTGTTCAATAGGAACATTAAAAGCAGTTTGAATTTGTGGACGTTCTGATGTTACAACTACAACTTCTTCATCAGCATACCAAAACGCAGGACGAATTCCATTCGGATCACGTAATACAAACGCATCTCCATGCCCAAGCATTCCAGCCATGGTATATCCACCATCCCATTTTTTTCCTGCATCGGTCAAAATTTTTCCAATGTTTAGATCGCGAGCAATGAGATTTGTAATTTCTTCGTTGGAATGTCCTTGTGATTTATACACTCCAAATAATTTATCTACTTCACGATCAAGAAAGTGCCCAATCTTTTCCATCACTGTAACAGTATCCGCTTTTTCTTTCGGATGCTGTCCTAATTCAACAAGCTGATCAAATAATTCATCAACGTTTGTCAAATTAAAATTGCCGGCAACAACCAAATTTCTTGTGATCCAATTATTCTGTCGAAGAAAAGGGTGACAATTTTCTATGCTATTACCGCCGTATGTTCCATAGCGCAAATGTCCGAGAAGAAGTTCCCCAGAAAATGCTACGTTCTTTTTTACCCATTTCTCATCCTTTAATTTTTCAGGATGTTTTTTATGGGCGTCAACAAATTTATCCTTGATCTTACCAAAAATATCTTTTATGGCTGTCGGAGCTGTGGAACGATAACGAGAAATATATCGTGTTCCTGGAGGCACATCAAATTTAATAGTTGCTACACCCGCTCCGTCTTGTCCACGGTTGTGTTGTTTCTCCATTAAAAGGTACAGCTTATTCAACCCGTACATGGGCGTGCCATACTTATCAATATAATATTGAAGAGGTTTGAGTAGGCGAATAAGTGCGACCCCGCACTCATGCTTGATTTCTTCACTCATAGGATATTCCGCTGACCCTTTTTTTCCAATCTCGTGGTCCTGAACAAGTCAGTATCGAGATTCAATTTAGTCCGTCATTCGGAGTGCAAATTTAAGATTAAAAAAGGCATGAATTGCGCAAAACGATAAATAGCAAAAACCACCTATTGACAGGCGGTTTAAGCGGTATGAATGGGAAAAACTGATCAATTAACGCTGCAAAACTAGTCTTCCGGTCTGACGAACTTCAAGCCCGTCAATGGTCAACATATAAACGCCATTTGAGCAAGTTTCGGGAAGTTCAAGTTGAATTGTACTTTCTCCTGGTTGAACATTTACTGTTTCATTAAAAACAATTGCTCCGAAAATATTTGTAACAATTAAAGACGCCAATTTTCCAGATGAGGAAGAAAGATTCAAAGAAAAAGTTCCAGCATTCGGGTTTGGATAACAATTTATAGGTGCAGAAACATTTTCATTTTCATGAATAGCGCCTGGAGAAGAGTAACGAAGAATTGTTCCATTGTCACCTACTGTCCAACCTGCAAAATTATTGACGAAATAAACACTGCGCATCCAGCTGATAATAAATGTTTGTTGTACTGTCCAGGTTGTTCCACCATTAACTGTATTGACAACAGATCCTGAATCGCCAACAGCCCATCCGATCATCGGAGAAGGAAAATCTATTGATCTCCAAACGTGAATTGCTGGTGAAGTTTGTGCAGTCCAAGTTCCTCCGCCATTTACAGTATGAAACAATGCACCTGTTGCTCCGGAAGCCCATCCTGTTGTTGAAGAAGTAAAATTAACAGAAAATAAATTTTGAGTGGTAGGAGTTGTTTGTGTCGTCCAGGTAGTGCCGCCATTATTGGTATTCAAAACAAAACCATTTGATGCAGGTGAAGATGATCCAGCTACCCAACCATTATTTGCATCTGTGAAATGAATTGACATTAAACCTTGTGTAGAATTACTGGTTTGTGCCGTCCAAGTTGTGCCGCCATTTACTGTTGTAATAATTGTTCCAGTGAAACCACAAGCCCAACCTTGTGTAGCGCTGATAAAAAACACAGAGCGTAATTGATTGGTTGTGTTACTAGTTTGAAGCATCCATGTTATACCACCATCAGTTGTATGCAATATTTTTCCATTATCACCAACACACCATCCTGTATTAATATCCGTAAAGAAAATACTTCTGAGATTGTCAGTAATCGGCACTGTTTGTAACAACCAATTCTGACCTCCATCATTAGTATGTTCAATGGAGCCTGTCAATCCACAAACCCAACCATTATTTACATCAACAAAATGAACTCCAAAAAGATCAAAAGTTGAAACACTGGTTTGTGGAACCCATGACTGGGATTTCGCAAAGAAAACAATAAGCAAAGCTGAAAAAGTAAAAAAATGTTTCATGTAGATTCTTTTTTTAGTGGGAAACTTTTAATTTTTGAAAGTGGAAGGTAAAGAAAAAACGTCAATCCCGTGTTGGTAATTGACGTTTTTAATAATACGAAATCGGTTAACCCAAACTACTCCACCACTATTTTTTTGCCAACGATCTTTTGATCAGATGAAATAAAATACAAATAATAAATTCCTTTGTTACAATCGCATGGAATACAAATACTGAAATTGCTTTCTCCCTTTTCTACGAATTGAATTCCGGAAAGTACGGTTCTGCCTGTAAGGTCTTCCAAAAAATAATTGAGTTCTCCGTTTTGTTCAGCTGTATAGTGAACACTAAAATTGCTTGTAGTTGGATTTGGAAAAATACTGCATTCATTTTTGCTCGTTTGACTTTCAGTGATTACAGTTGGGGTTGAATATTTTAAAATTGTTCCTCCATCACCGACAGCCCATCCTGCAGATGCACTTACAAAATTTACACAACGTAAAAAATTTAAAACCCCGGAAGTTTGCTGAGCCCAAGTTGTCCCTCCGTTTGTTGTAGCAACAATTTTCCCTGAATCACCAACAGCCCATCCAATGTTTGAGCTCACAAAATCAACTCCTCTTAATGCTACAGTGGAAACAGTAGAATTTTGAGAAGTCCATAATCCGCCTCCATTTATTGTACTGAAAATCGTTCCTCCAGCTCCAACAGTCCAACCAGTATTTACATTTAACATATCCATTGCATATAAACTCCCATTAGCAGGAACTGTTTGCGCATTCCAATTTGTACCACCATTAACAGAATTATTTACGAATCCTGCTGTAACCGAAGAGTGATCGTACCATCCGTTATTCAAATCAGTAAAACAAATAAAACGGATTGCGTTTGTAGTAGTAGAATTTAAAGAAGTCCATGTTGTACCTCCATCAATTGTTTTCAATAATACGCCACCAATACCACCGATCCATCCATTATTAGGATCAACAAAAGAAATGGATCTTAAGTTGGCGGATACATTGCTCGTTTGTGCTGTCCAAACAATTCCTCCATTTGCAGTATGTAGAATCACCCCAGCATCTCCAGTAGCCCATCCATTCATTAAATCAACAAAGAAAATAAATCGAAGATGTGTTGTTACACCACTTGTTTGAGGAAGCCAAGTTGTCCCTCCATCAATCGTATGAAGAATAGTTCCGGTAAAACCTGCTGCCCATCCATTATTGGCATCTGCAAAAGAAACGCCGTAAATGTCATTTGTAGTGCCACTGGTTTGAGGAGTCCATGTTTGTGCATTTGTCGTCAAGGCAAAAGTCAGGAATGCTAGGATGTAGAGGTTTTTCATCTGGTAAAGTTAGGTTGTTTGCTTATCAGATGCAGGAAAAGATCTTTGGGTTGCCTGAACTTTAGATTTTTTATTTTTTCAATAACTCCACTTACGTGTAAAGGAGTTGTAAAAACTGATACCTATTTTCCAAGTAATACTCGGTTTAACCAATGTATTATCTGCTGTAACAGCAAAAACACCGAAACGAAATAATTGTTTTTTAATTCTAACAATTCTTTCAATGCCAACAAAGAATTCTTCATGATAAAAATTCTGACTTGGAATCATTAATAAACCTCCACCTACTGAACTTGTTATTTTTAATTTACGAAGCAATGGAACTTTACTGGAGAAACATCCTTCGAAATGATGAATGTAATTTAATCGGAAATACGCATTTGCAGTTTCAAGTGTTGGTCCTAATAATTGAAACGAACGCAAAGGGTCAGAAAAAATAAAAGAATCTGAACCTCTGAAATATTTATGTTCTAACTGACGAAGATCTTTTTTGTTTACGAAAGCCCCCATCAAAACATTCCAACTACTTGTCCCGAATCGGGCAAACTTAAATTCATCGGTTGAACTGAATTCGATGTAATCATAATTCACCTCGCTGCCGAACATACCAGGTATTCCTTTACGATATAGAAAACGGATCTCCGGATATTTTGATCCCAGAATTATTTTTTTGTGTTTCTTAATAATGTATTTCTGACGGAATCGATATTTTAATTCGAGGCGGATTTCAGATTTTTTATAACGTACAAAATCAATAGGTGTATTTAATGCTCCGAATAATAGTGTTGACCAAGCTTCTAAACGCAAATCAGTAATTGGAAACTGATCGCTGAATTCATAGGTTAATTCCCCAAACAATCCATTGACGATTTCCATACGTTGTGCAACGCTGAATTGCCGACAACGAACATAATTGCTCCTACTGAAAACAGATTCCAATGAAGCGAAATTATTGATCATGTCGTAGTAATCACCAAAGCGAACAAAGGTTCGAACAAAATGCAAAGGCACATACGTAAGTCCGACTCCCACCTTCCCCCGCACATCTTTATTCATAAAACCATAATCAATTTGACCATCGGTTTCAAGTAACATTCCATTCGTAAAATCCTTATTGTAATAACCTCCGAGTTTATGTCGATAGCCTCCAACTCCAAATGGAACAATTTGCGCTATTAATGGATCAAAGCCCCATTCCGTACCACGTACCCGATTTCTATGACCAACACCATTCAATAAAAAACTCCATCCATTAATATGATTGAATGATGAGTCAAGCGAATTCAGATATTTCGGACTATTGTAATAGGCTTCAAGACTATCTGCTTCGTTGATATAATTAATTTCCTTTTCGTCTAATGAAATAGTGCGATGTTCTGTCCAATACAAACTGTCTTTATCAAAAGCGTCGTCTGTATAATGTTTTACTTCGTCATTGAATAATTTTGGAGGAAGTGTTCCATTAACGACATAATCACTAAGATCAACTCTTGTATTTCCGATGATATTGTATGGTCCTTCATGAATGGTATACATGAATTCACGACGAACCGGCAGAAAAATTCCCGGTGTTACTTCTTTGTAATCTTCAATTACGCAAAATTCTTTGCAGAATAATAATACATCAGCATTGATACAAAGATTTACGCTCACAATGGCCCAAGTTCCTTGCTGCACAAAAATCAATCCTGCAAATAAAGCGTCTGATTTAAAAATTGGATTTACACCAATTTTATAAATCAAATGCCCATTTTCTTCAATAGAATCTAATAATTCGAAACGGTAATTTAAAAATGCGGTTGCTGCAGCCGGCGACAATAATGGCCTAGAACTCAAGGCTGGAACGTCAATTTGATTTTTGTAAAAATTAAAATCTCCGCTTTGGGCATCATTGATTAATAAATAAGGATTTTCTGCTTCGTATTGAACAGGTGCAATTTCATGTTCTCCATATTCCATTTGTGCAGAAGCGCCCCTGCCATCAAAACGTTTGTTCTCCGTGTAATCATGATACGCAAGAATATTTTCTTTAAACGCGTTGGGTGCTTTAAAGTAGGTTTCCGAAATAGATTCAATCAGATTTATTTTTTTATTCCGAATGGCATCTTCAAAGTTTTTTGCCTTCGCTTTATTTTCTGCAACAGTATCTATCTTTTGCTTTTTCAAAGAAAATTTTAATGAATCAGCCGTTAGTTTCTGAGCATGCGTTAAAGAATCCTGATAAGCTTTTATTTTGGCCTTATCGGTTGGGAATTTCTCGAGTGAAAATTTCTGGTAACTATTGCATTTGTAATTTTCAACTTTGTCCCAATAATCCCCTCGAGCATCGATTACTTTATGCATGATTTCTTTGCCCTTATCTCGATCACCCTTTGCAGTTATTTCTACAGCATTCAACTCCTTCGCCGAACCTTTCATTGTAACATTAAGGACTGAAGGTTTTTCATCAGAAATCGTTACAACATGTTCTTGTGTAATAAGTCCCAACTGCGAAAAAATGAGTGTGTAGGTTCCTGCTTTCAACTCCATGAAATAATAGCCACCCACACTGGAATTTACACCATAAGACGAATTTTTCACTCCAACAACCACAAATGGAATCGGTTCTCCTGTGGTATCACGGATTGTCCCTTTTACAACTCCAGCAAGAGAGCTAAGTGGGAATAGGGCAATGAAAAGGAATATTAAAAAATTGCGCATGTCAGGAATTGCCCTCAAAGGTACGTAACAATGGGAAAACGGAACTATTTTCCTTTGCTCGGGAGTAAGACGGGAATATGCTGAAGAATGTTACACTTGAAGAAAAGAAAACTGGTGTTGAATATCTGTATGAGCAAATAGAATCCAATAAATCAACTAGGCTCTTTTATTTAATCATAATTCATTCACACATCTTTTATAAAAAATCACCCTTTTTCATCCCTAACCACTCCAGCGCCGCACCACTCAAAAGCATTTCTTTCTTCGCTTCATCCCACTTCATAGAACGAATTAAATCGCCGGGAATATTTTCTCCTAAGGGAAACGGATAATCACTCCCTAATGCCACACGATTTGCTCCGAATTGATTCACCACAAAATCGAGCATGTTCGGGT
>JBBRYH010000067.1:0-15913 GCA_038237845.1 Bacteroidia bacterium | reverse complement strand
TAATAAAAATGAGAAGGTTGAGCTTAGAATTTAGTTCCGTTTTTTGCGATTTATCCATATAAGTTTCTGAAATATCCAAGTTTATTGAACCTATTGAAGTATAAATGCTGCTTGCTTTTCCACCAATTGAATAATAATTAATACTTGGGATTTTTAGGGAAACCGCTGCTATCATAGGCTTTGGAGGCTTGCAGGGAAATGGGCGGGTTGCACGTGGGTAACTTCTGATGCAAACGTGGTGTTTGCCGTTACTTGGTTGTTGTTTTCCTATGTTTGGAAATAGGTCATTTAACCGCACCTTTTTAAAGAACTAAAGCTAAGATAAGAATTAATTTTGGATTGGCAAAATCCCCAATGAAAGGGGAGATTTTCAAAGGTGAAAATGGGAGTGGGTTACTGAAAGGATCATGGAGCTAAAAAAGGGTGGATAATTTCCCTAAAAACCGATTTAATACGCTTCGGTTTTCTGTTATTATTTCTCCCTCCCCTAACATTTCTTGTTTGAATTCAAGTTGACGCTTAGTATTAGTTACTAATCCCATTGGGAAGTAAATATTAACCCAATAAGAGGAATCTTTTGGAAGAATCGAAATGCTTTTAATAATTCCTGAAACTTGGCCATATTCTTCATAAGGGTAATTTGCAAGTTTAATATTTACGGTTTGACCTGTTTTGACTTTTGCCGATCCGTATATAGGTAATTTTATTCTACCTATTATTTGCCCGATATGATCCGGTGAGATAATAAACAATTCATCCCCTTGTCTTACTGGCTGGTTGATCGACAAATTAAACATAGTAGCAATGCCCTTTATTGGACTTTTAAGTACAAAATGAAGCTCCCATGTGCTTATTTGATTTAATAAACTCTCAAAGGATTTATTGAATTCATCGTGATGCTGCGACATTTCCTTTTCAAAATCCAATTGTAATTCCGTTTGTTCCTTTTCAAGTGCAGCTATTTGCATTCCTGTTTGCGACAAACTTGATTGTGCGCTTTGAAAACTATATCTTTTTTGTAAATAGACACTTTTGGAATTATTATAATCGAGTTTAGAAGTTGAGCCACTTTTGTAAAGCGTAGAATCCATTAAAAATTTTGTTTTGCCAATCTCCAAATCTTCTGCAAGAATTAAATTCTGTTCTTTATATTTTTCAAAATAATTGACAAGTGCATTTTTTTCTTTTTGTACTGCTCCAATTTTTTGAGGATAGCCATCGAGCATTAAAAAAACATTATACTCTGAAATTGTTCTGCTTAGCTCACTATATAATTCTTGCATTTCACCAAGTCTTAAATTTGGAAGTTTAACAGCTATTAGCTTTGTATCGGAAATGGAAGAATGAAAAAAAAGTTTTAGGCTATCTAACTTATTTTTTAATTCTTGTACATCCCTATAATTTGCTGGATTTTCAATAACTGCCAAAACATCTCCGACATCTACTTTTTGTTTATCAAAAATAAGAAGTGTATCAATTTTTCCTGTTTCCTGAGCAATTAGCGAAACTGGTGGTAGTTCACTCGTTACTGTAATAGGAGCATTAATTACATCCGGGTAACGTAAAAAATAGGCTATCGAAAAAATAACTACTAAAAATCCGAATAATAAGGTTAAGCCCCATCTAAGCATCCACTTAGGTGGACGAGAAAGAATTTCATCTACTTCTTCACTATGGTTGGTTATTTCCAGTTGCATTAATTTCCAAGTTCTAATTGATTTTTAACTAACTCGAAATAATTCCCGCGTTGCGCAGCTAATGTGTCATGCGTACCTATTTCAACCACTTTCCCTTTCTCAAGCACGATAATCTGATCTGCGTGTTTAACTGTACTAAGTCGATGTGCAACCACAATAACGGTTCGCCCCCTAAAGAATGAAGCAAGATTCTCAACTATGGTCTTTTCGTTATTCGCATCTAGGGCATTCGTAGCCTCATCAAAAAATATATAATCTGGGTTTTTATAAACAGAACGCGCTATTATAATACGTTGTCTTTGTCCTGCACTTAATCCTCTTCCATCAGGTCCTATTTTAGTTTGATAACCCATGGGAAGACCTTCTATGTATTCTTTGATATTAGCAATTTCCACCGCCTTATGTAGTTTTTCCCGGTCAATTCTTTCTTCTCCCAAAGCAATATTTCTTTCTATTGAATCAGAAAAAATAAACCCGTCTTGCATTACTACTCCGCATTTGCTTCGCCAAAGGTTAGAACTTAAATTGTTTAAGGCAATCGGCCCAATTTCAATTTTCCCTTTTTGTGAATGATAAAATCCCAGCATTAATTTTACTAGTGTCGTTTTTCCGCTTCCACTTGTACCCACAATAGCGGTGACTTTACCCTCAGGAATATTTATTGAAATATCCTCTAATGCAAATTGCTCTTGCATTCCAGGATAATGGAAAGATACATTGGTAAATTCAATGTGTCTTCGTTCAGGCATTTGCTTTATTCTTCTTTCCTCGTCTTGTTCCTCGTCCGGCTTGTTATGAATTTCGGAAAGACGCTCTAAACTAATTTTTGCATCTTGCGTAGTTTGCATAAATTGAATTAATTGATCTATAGGGCTGTTAAGCTGACCAATTATGTATTGAACGGATAACATCATCCCTAAAGTAATTTCACCTTTAATAACTGAATAGGCCGCTAAGAATGTAATTACTATATTTTTGCCTTCATTCAGAAATACTGCACCAGCTTGTTGAAACTGACTAAGTTTTAAGCTATCTGTGCTAATCTTAAATAGTCGCGCTTGAATACGCTCCCATTCCCACCTTTTCTGCTTTTCGCTGTTATATAATTTAATTTCCTGCATTCCGACTATCATCTGAAATAACATATCTTGATTTTGACGCAAACGATCAAACCTTTTAAAATCCAATTCACGACGACGCTTTAAAAACAACACTACCCATATTGAATACAATAAACTGCCAAGCAGAAAAACACCCAATATTTTCATACTATAAAATGCGAGTACGACACCGAAAACAACCAAATTGAATAATGAGAATAATACATTAAGAGTTGAACCGGTGAGAAATTGTTCAATGCGTTTGTGATCACCGATGCGCTGCATAATATCCCCAACCATTTTGCTATCAAAAAAAGCAATTGGCATTTTCATAAGCTTAATAAGAAAATCAGAAACAAGTGCAATGTTGATTCTTTGACCAATATGCAAAAGTATCCAGCTACGAATAAAGTCAACTACAGTTCTGCTCAAAAATAACATGAGCTGCGCTGCTAAAATCAGATATAAAAAATTAACATCCCGATGATTGATTCCAAAATCCACTATTGACTGAGTGAAAAAGGGGAAAAGTAACTGAAGCATGCTCCCTACGAGCATTCCAATTATTAACTGTATAATTAATTTAGTGTGCGCGGTGAGATATTTAAACAAGAAGGCAAATCCTCTTTTTTCGGGAATAGACTCTACTTCTGTGTCTGCCTCATCTTTCTTTTCATAAAATAATGGTGCAGGTTCTAAAAGCAATGCCACACCATGACGAGTATTGTTTTTTTCATGAGAAAGCCAACTTTGCAAAAAATCTTCCCTTTTATACTTCAAAAGACCAAAAGCAGGATCAGCAACATACACTGATTTTTTATTTGCTTTATAAACAACCACGAAATGCTCTTGTTTCCAATGGGCAATAAGTGGGAACGGAGCCTCTTTATGCAGTTTTTCATAATCAACGGTTACTCCTATAGTTCGAAATCCTAATGACTCTGCCGCATCGCTAATTCCTTGAAGGTTTACTCCACTTCTAGTATAATTACACATCTCACGCAACTTTTCGAGACCAATAGATCTTCCATAGCTTTGTGCAACCATTTTCAAACAGGCTGGTCCACAGTCCATTTCATCCCTTTGCAAATAAAATTTGAATGCCATCTTCGGGGCTGTAAATCAATAAGTGAGAATCCTAACTTCTACGCGCATATTTAACTGTTGGCCGCCTTTAATATTTGGACCTGCGAGAGGTTTGGATGTCCCGAAACCTTTGACAACAATTCTGTTTGATGTAATACCTCGTGAGATTAAAAACAAAGAAACAGATTCAGCCCTATCAAAAGATAGCTTTTGTGCACCAGCAGTATTTTGACTCGGCTCACCATTTACATATCCATCCAGGGCAATTGTCATTTTTGGATATTTTTTCATTATATAAAGTAAGCTGAAAAGCGATTCTATCTGCAGAGTATCTAAAACAGATGAACCAGGGGAAAAACTTATATTATTTAGTCGTAATGCTTTGTTTTTACCTATCCGTCTCAGAGTATCGTTAATAATTGTTTTTCCTTTAGTTAATAAACCACGCTGGATATTCATCTTATATACAGGCATACAACTGTCACTATCAAATAACAAAGAATATTTCTCTTCGGTTTCGATAGAAAGTGTAACACTATAAAAGCCATCACTCCTTGTAGAATCAGTCAAAACGGTATCTCCAGCTGCATTAAAAAAAAGTATTTTAACTTTCTGCTGTGTGGGATAGGTTTTGATTTTGCCAGCTATTGTACAGGTTTTTAATTGTTGAAAGGAAAAAGAAAAGTTATCAGAATTCTGTAAAGAATGTTGCGCAATTAATTTAGAATTAAATTGAGAGGAAATTCCAACAATTAGTAATCCGATTAGATACAGCGCACGGTTTTTTAGATTATTCATTTGACCATCTTCCATTATAGGGGTTATAATTACATTGTTCTTTATGAAACCATAAATCGGCGGATCTGGGAAATATTTCTCTTGAATCTATACACATATATCTGAATTCACAGTCTTTACAGATTTCTGTCTCATCTTTTTTGGCAAACCATACTGCCTGGAATTCTTGCGAAGAAATTATAGTTAAAAAATCTACGTTTGAAAATTTTCCAAAATCCCGCAAATGAGAAGTACAGTTTTTGAGCAATCCCTTATTGTCAATTGATACCTTCTTGTAATAGTAAGTATGAAACTGCTTTGCCTCGAGAAAAAGTTCGGCATTTACATTCATGTATTGCATGCTATTATTCGAACAATCCTCAGGTCCAGATATTTTTTGAACTGTTGAAGCGTAAATACCCATAGCGGTGTTTTGTTTTGATGGAATATATTCCGTTATAGGGGCAGAATGTAATACAATAGACTTGCACCTTGGTTGGAATTCGATTTCTGATTTAGCGAACTGAGAGATCCGCTCATTATACTTGGCTATAATCTCAAATGATTTAATTCCAGAATTTTCAAAAATTAAGAAAATCGCATTCAACTCTTCCTCGTCAAAATTTGAGAAATACGATCTTATTTGAAAATGCTTTGCTCCAAAACTATTGGATGCTTTGATAAAGTCTTCAAGTTTATACGGGCTATTACTTTCATAATCGGCAATTGCATTCGTTATTATCCCCGGTGGATTAAAAGCATAGCCAAAATCGATAAAATTATGTACTAGCTCTTCTGGACAATAAAACACAAGCTCATTATCTAACAGAAAAGTTTTGAAAGAAACTAAGGTTTCTTTTTCCTCTTGGGACGGGTATTCTTCGGATAACTTATTAAAATCAATAATCCGTGATTTTATCAAATTAATAAAATCGTTTGGGAGTCGAAAATATTTATTTCTGCCGAGATCATAAATGATCCCTGCTTTTGCCCCTGCCACTGGAATACAGTCACTGCATCGCATCATTACTTCATTCATTTTCAATAATTATTGAAAGATCAACCGTTGTCGATATCGCTTTGTATGTTGAACGGGGGCGGAAATAACTAGTGTTATGTTCAGAAGAAATTACAACTCTTGTATCAATGGGAAACTGCTGAATTTCCCAGAAAACAGAGAGTGCTGGAAGCCGCTGTTGATTATTTCTAATTATTTTGTTAAGCTCTTCCATTGCTAATTTTAATTAATTCTAATGCTACTTTTTGCTCTAGATTTTCATTACACCAATTTGAAATAAATCCAAATTGTCCTACCGGATTCACTTCGAGGAAATAAATTTCTGCCTTATCATCAACCATTAAATCAATTGACCCAGTTTTCATTTGAACTTTATTCATAAAGGCCTTAATCTTCACAGCAATATGCGTTGGTATTTGAAAGGGTATTTTTCTGGTCGGTCTTTGGTCATCGTAATTTCTGAAATCCAGCTGTGTTTTAGTATTTGATTGAGTTAACATTGCAACTGAAAAGCATTCACCATTTAAATAAAATACTCTAATCTCCAGGATTTTATTAATTAGTTTCTGAAATAAACTAGGTGGAAATGAATCTGGTAAATCTTGAATATTTTGTTCGGTTATTTCTTTAGTTAAACATGTGCAGTTCATCCCACCCTTTAGATCCAACCCGTTAGTATTTATTCCTTTGGTAATAATTCTGCTGTGGGCATTTAAAAAGTCCCGGACCTTAGTTTTTTGAGTTGTAATTATAGTTACCGGTATTTGTAAACCTAATTTTTTTGCCTGATCCAAATTAAGTAGTTTGTTTGTGGTATTATCGTAAAAATTCCCAATTTGTTTCTCCAAAAATAAATTGTGGAAGAACTTTCGTAAATCATCGTTTGTTGATTTATTAAAATCTTTGAGAGTTTTTACAAATGCGGATTTATTGATTTCTTCCTCAGAAAATAGGCTAGGCAAAGTAAAATCTCCCCTCCGATACCAAACACATTCAATAAGTTTTGAGTCGACAAATCCTACTTTACCTATATCGGATTTTATTTTTAAAAGGTAGTTGGTGGTATCATTCCCTATCTCTATTTTTTCAATAAATATTTTATCCTGATTATTGATACGCAAGACAGGATAATTATAATGTTTCAACCAATCCATAACCAGATCAGTTTGCCCATCATATTTTTCGGAAATGATTAAAATCATTTTTTATTTTTTATATCCATTTGGTAAAGCAAAATTTTTCTGTAATGAAGCTTGCCAAAGTGGCTGCAATCCGATTTGATTTCTATAAAAGTCAATTGAGTCTACATTTAAAATTTCCCCATCCAAAACAGCTGGATAATTAATTATATAGGTACCATACTTTTGTGGTTTATTTTCAACAAACACACGTTGTCTGTCATACCAAAATGCATAAGCTTCCGGAGAAAAGTTACCATTGAAAAGATCGTATTTTAAACAAGAATCCAAAAATGGCACATACTGTTGGTTGCTTCCATAGAGATGGTAAATCAAAAATGATTCTGCGTCGCATTCGAAATTTTTTACGCTTGATATAAATTGTATTATATTTATTGAATCAGCAACTCTGACAAGATTTTCTTTGTCTTTTTCAGTAAGGATTGCTGTAACTTCTGCGGATCTAACAAATTGGTCAATTGAAGTGTGTTTTTTATCTTCTAGCATTGAATGAAAACTTGAAATTTTGCTTTCATAATATTTTTTTCTTAAATCGGGCATTTCTTTTCGAATGGTATTGAGCGGACCCGAGCCAATCTTTTTTTCAACCCAAGAAAACAATTTAAGATTGACATAACCATGTATCACTGCTTTTCTTAGGTAATCTGTTGCATTAGACGTATCACCAAGTTTGACACAACACACGGCAGCACATAAATAATCATACCTATCAGGGAATTGCTCATTCCCATTTTTCTCCAGCCATTTAAAACCACGTAATGCTTTTTTATAATCTTTACTGTATTGATAATCAAAATGCGTTGAGTTGTAATGTTCCCAATATTCATGAAAATTAAACTTCGCACTCATAAATGAAGCAAATACAAATAAACTTAATAGAAGGATTGCCCTAGAACTTCTGAGTTGATTTTTCCGCATTTGAATATTTTAGTTTTAATTAAAAATAACTGACCCGAAGGTCAGTTATTTTTCAATATTAATTAAATCCCATAATTGTCGCCACGGAGAGTTTCCTGACCATATTGCATTGTGCTATTTTGTGTATCAAAATCCATGAACCAATCAAATTGAGATCCGCTGTGATAGGTTGCGATTTTAAATCCACCACTGCAATCAGCAAGTCCATTTAATTTGTTGCTTTCGAATACATCGAGTTTACTAAGCTTTGTCATATTTAAAGGTTTGAATGATTTCCACTATTACACGTTGTGGATTACGTTTTCGTATATAGTTCTGGCCAGCGGAATACGCAAATTGATAGGGGTAATTACTAAATCCTTATTTGAAACTTTCAGAGGATATGTTCCAATTTGACGAGAAAAGTAAGAATAAATTTTGTAAAGTCAAACATTTTAGTGATTTATAGAAATATTTAATAACGAATTATACTACTCTTTTTTATTTGTTATTCATTTTGAATTTAAATTATCGCACTATTAGGCTAAACGATTTTATCGTTGCTATTTTACCATTAAAAAATTCGTTCCTTCCCTCCATAACTATTCTTACGATTTTTGCATCGTAAGTAAGAAACGGGGCGCGTACTTGAGTCATGGACGCGCACCCGTTACTCTTGCTTTCGCAAGTCGGAAGTGCTCTGGGGAAACAGAAGACTCCCTGAAAAAAAAATTCTCCCCCTCTTTATATTATCACGTTGCTTAAATGTTTGTGAACGTGTGTATCATTATCTTATGATTCTTTTACTAATGACGCAAGTTATCGTTTAAGGTTGTCCATGTCGAAACATTATAACCGTTGTATTTACATCTTCAATAATCTGTTTTTCATCAATAAACCAGAGTTATCAATGGGTACAAAGGGAAAAAGAATACAACTCCAACGCATTATTTTATCAGGGATTCATTTATTAAAACCAAGCAAATTATTTTTTGTTGTAATCCTTTCCTATTTTATTTTCCTAATCGCATTAAATATTTTCCGAAACACCTTTATTCCTTTCTCAAGCCCTTCAAACTCTTTACGAACTTTGCCATTCTCAGCCCATTTAAACCCTTTATGCACACTTAGAATCTTCAACGTAGGACAAACTCCGGTTTCTAAACATTGTGGGACTATTTCACCTTTTTCAATGCAACTACATTATGCATTTTCGGAATTTTGTTCGCTAATCTTAAAATGTTCAGGCTTTGTGTATTTGTTTTTCATGGTCTAAAAAATCGGCGTGGAACCTCAGCCACCCGATCTCAGGAACCGCGAAGCCCCCAACCACAAGCAAACCAAAGCCCACTCCTTGCGTGGACGTTGAGCTTGCCTAGTGGATGATCTTTCTTTTTCGCGGTTTTGAGATCAAGACTTGCTAACGCCAATATGTTATATAAAGCAAATGTATAAAAAAAAACAATATATATGTTGAGCATATATATGTTGGAAGTATATACTATGCCTAAAAATGTGTTGTTTACTTCCTTGCTGCCAACACCGTGCTTTGTAAAATGAAGAAGCAGAGTATGAAAAAAGGAAAAGGGGCGAAGACATTGCCGAATCCGTATTTAAAAAAATTAGGCGCAAGGGTGAAATCTCTCAGGGTTAAAAAGGGTTACTCTAGCGGTGAAAAATTTGCATTAGATCATGGGTTTTCTCGTGTGCAATATGGGAGATGGGAAACCGGAAAGAATCTTACGTTTTTAAGTATTGTGGAAATGATAGAGGCTTTTGACATAACAGTTAAAGAGTTTTTCAGCGAAGGGTTCGATTAAAAAGTAACTTTGCATCAAAGTCTCCTTCGCTGTAAAGCAGAGATTTTTTCATAGACCGAAGTGTGTTAGGGGTTAACGCACTTCCGCTTTTTTATTTATCATATCACAGCTACTTCCTCATTCGGAGAAGGACGACCTTTTTCCGGAAAAATGTCAAATATCAAACCTGATTGTCCATGCAGGGCGCGTGTTTTTCCTACTTCGGCGTAACCTTTGCTTACTGAGAGTTCCACATCAATCTCATGCTTTATGCTTTGCTCTCCCGCCATTTCGCCCGTTTTAGTGCTTTGCTGAACGGAAATAATCGCTTCATTGCTATAATGATTACGAAGCTCCAGATAAGCTGCGTAATCAATCCCTAAGTGCTTTAAGCTGTCAAGAAAGATGAATTTATAATCTCCTTTTTTGACATTTGCGAAAATCGTTTCCAGATCGCGGCAGTTGGACAAATCCAGGTTGGGTGATTTGCAATTGAGTTCTTCAAGTTTCTGCTCGGTGGTTCTTCCCAAGCCTTCCTCAGATGCAATATAGAGTACACGACCGTATTTGTCGGCAAGGTGTTTGGCAAAACGATAACAAAAAACACTTTTTCCCATTCCGGGTCTTCCATGCACCGCCATTTCAAAACTTACTGAAAGATGCCCTAAGAAATCGCCGTATCTGCCGTCGAACGGATAAATATCCTCGGCATACTGATGTACATCGAAGCTATTAACAATCATTCCATTGGTTTCTATTTTGCGTTGTGTTTTAGGTTGGATGGTCTGAGCAGGCTTGGGCGTTTGGACGGGTTTAGGCGTTTCAATAACTGGACGAACTTGGTTCGTGTTTTTGGTTTCGCTTGTATTTACCCAATTTTTTTGCTGCATAATTTCCGGTTGCTTGGGTTGCTGCATTTTCGGAATTTCACCTAACTGTATGATTCTTTGTTGCTGCTTAATAAATTCCTCGCGATCGGTTATTTGTTTATCATCATGCAATTTTTTCCGTTGCTTCCACCCTTCAAATTGTTTTACATAATTTTCAAATTCATTTTTATTCGTAAGGATATTTTCCTTCACTGTCATTTTTGCTTCCCACCATTGCAAGCGTTGGTGAATTTCAATATTGCGTTTTTTTAATTGCGCGATCAGGCTGCGATAGCTTTCCAACTTTGCGCAGATAGCCTTCATTTGCCCATCGTGGCTTGCGTTGTCGGTTTTGATGTAATTAAGTTTTAACCCGGTTCCTATTGGTAAGGACGTGCCTAGTGCTAAAAGTTCATCGAACTTTTTTACTTCCCATTCATTTCCGGTTAAACGGTACGTGTAAATCTTCTCTGATATTTCCGGTTGTCTGCCGTACCATGTTGAGCATATCCTTTCCAAATTAAACACAAGTTGGTTTTCAATCTGGTAAAGCATATTTTCTTCATAATCGAAGCGTTCTAACTTCTGTATGTTGGTTTTACTTTCCTCTATCTGCCTGTTTGATTCAGGCGTATAAATTTGCTTTGATTTTATTTCATAAACAGGTTTTACTTCTATGGGTTGCGGCTCTGCAAATGGTGTTGGCTTCCATCCGCCCGAATTGTTTTGTGCGGCAACAGGCGCAAGGTTTGGATTTTGTTTCTCTTTCTGCTGATTAAAATCAGCTTGTTCTTCCTGCTCCTGAAATAAATCATCATTGTTGCTTCCGTACATCAAATCATACATCATCTGCTGATCTATCGTAAGTCCTGCGCGGCTTGGCCGCTGTTTGTGTTTATAATCACTTGCGGGATAATTATTTTTTTTCTCTGAACTGTGAGGAGCATCAGGAGTTTTTATTCCGTTTTTATTCGACTCCAAAAAATCATCATCGAACATGGAAAAATCATCTTGGGGAAAATCGGAAAATTTATTGCTCGAAAAAGTTTTTTGCTGGGTCTTTTGGTTTTCCTGTGAAACCTTTTTTATTTCCGGTGTATTGCTTACGGGTTCGCTTTTTTCTTCTTGTGGCTTGTCCTGTTTCTCCAACCGGAAATTTTCCAGCTTAATTGCAGGCTCGCTTTCAATGCCTGAAAGATTATTTGCTCCTGATTCTTTCTTGCGCTTTTGGTAGGCAAGCTGTCGGCAGGATTCCTTACAGTATTTCGCCAGTGGGCTGTCAGTGGGCAATTTGCCACCGCAATACTCACACCTTCTTCTCGGATTCATTTTGTTAAGTTTTAAAAATTGAAAAAGGGCGGACGGAAAAATTCCCGTCCGCCTTTGTCAGCGGGATTTCAGCCTTAGCCGTTCTCCTCGTCTTCGTAAAAATCCTCTACGATCTGGTTCATGTTCTCTTCGAGCGTGGAAATATCTTCGTCCTTTTCCTTCTCGTAAGGAATTTCAATGGTCACGATTTCTTCATCGTCGGTAGGCTTTGTTACGAAAACAAATTCCTCCGTGTGGATAGCTGTTGCAATGTCAGGCAAAGTTTTTACCGGAACATTCATTTCAAATTTTCTCATTTTGATATTTTTAAATTGTTTTATTTTACTCCCTGATAAATATCTTATCAGGTTATTGGTTTACTTCCTGCGCTTATTTTTTTTCACGCAGTTTACTCCCTGCTTTTGCTTCCACTTCGTGCTGTGTTCTTACAGGGTTGCGCCTGTTCCATTCGTCAAGCATCAGTCTGTCAAAACTGAGAATCTTACCGCGTGACTTGAAATGCGGAATGGACTTTTTCGAAGTTAATTTATAGAGGTAAGACACCGATAACTTCAGGTATTCGGCGGCTTCCTCCAGATTTAAAATTGCCTTTTGTAGCAATGTGTTTTGAAGCACCATTTTTTCGAGATGCTTTAAACGATTTAAGATTTCATTTTCAATAGTTGATTCCATTTTATTATTTGTTAGGGGTAATCTTTCAATCCGCACCTGTTTAGGCTTGCGGTTTCTTTTTGCATTTGTTTTCTTTCTGTTTCCTTTTTGTCCTTCTTAGGGTGGTCGGTTCGTTTTCATAATGCCCCTTTCTTAATTATACGGTAGGGATTTGTGATTTGGCCACCGCTATCGTACCGCTATCTTAACGGTGTTGTTGTCTTGTACTTTTTGTCAGGCTTTGGTTTCATTTCCTGCCACATGGCAGTAAAAATTTCAGAACATGACATAGTGTAATATGGCGCAAACTCTAAGCCGTGTCATGCAGCTATCGCACAGCTATCTTAATGCTGTGGTTGCCATTGCTGGAGTTGCTCTCTGCTACATTTACCTTTTGATACCCCTACTTGTTACAACTAATCAGCTAAATTTTGCGCTATTGTCAGGGATTGATAAAAATGACAAAGCCAGTCAAAAAGGGCTTGACTGGCTTTGCATGAAAAAATAAACTTTGATTCTTATCGCATCGTTTTTAAAATCTCATCAATGTCGGCAGCTCTTTGTGGTTTATTATGCGCTTGGTTGGATGCGTTGCGAAGTTTGGCAGAAGATAGTTCCTTTCCCTTCTCGTTAACAAAAGTGCTGCACAATCGCGGATAAAGCCAAGCGCTGAATTGCAGTTGGTCGTTTCTTACCCACTTATCATTTTCTATGAAAACATCTATTGAAGCGGGAACTTTCAATTCAAACTTTGCCAGTTGTATAAACAGGTAAATCAAATGCGGAAGGCTTGCGATCCATCGCACTTTTTCTTCTACGGGCTGGCCGCTGAAAATTGTTTCAAAGTTTTTATTGTTCGTATCGCCATCAATAAAATGTTCCGCCAATAATCCTTCGTAGAGTTTTACCGATGCCTTTTCCCGCTTGCTCCATTCAAAGCCAGTCGGAAATTTTTCTTTCCCTTTCTTGACCTCCGTTTTTGATTTTGGCTCCTGCCACTTGCCTATAATTTTTTTCAGTTCGCTATCGCTTGCACCTTTTTGCACAGCATTTTTTAAACTGACATAAACATCAAGAGCAATTTGACAAGCGTACCAATTTGTAATGTAACTGAGTTTTTTTATCTCCCTTGTTTCATTCACGAAATCATCGGCCACCGCAGTCTAGGGAAATTTTTCACCGTTGTATCTTACCTTTTGATGCAACTCACGTCTTTCTTCAATTCGCTTTAGGATTTCATCGAGTGAAATATCCCCGCCGTAATTTTCAATGTACAGCTTTACCAGTTCGCGCTTATAAACATCCTGTTCGTTCAGAATCAGAAATTCCTTTACACGGGCAATTTTCAGGGTAAGAAGAATCCCTTTATCATCTCTTGCCATTAGTTGTCTTTCCACCTTGCTGAACTCCCTGCTTAAAAAGCGGCGTTTCCAAGCGGACATATCTTCGTAAGTCATATTCATGTTTTCTTTTTATACGTTGCACCTGCCCACAAAGATTGGATTAGCGGGTAGCTTGAAGTAAAACGTTTTCTGCGACACTATATTTTGCTTTGCTCTTGCTTGCTTTCAAGGTACATATACCTGTGAAAACTATTCATGTATTTCACAGCTCTAATTTTTCTCCCCGCTTTTAAGTGAGTGAAATCCCTGTGAAAACCTGTGAATTCCATTGGTGACTTCACAGGTAAGGCTTCACAGGTTTATTCATGGGTTTAAGGTGTGAAGTTCACAGGTTTTCACAGCTATTTTCACGGCACAATTCACAGGTGTTTCACGCCTGTTACATTTTGCTCTTAGTTAACCTGCTTTTTCCCTTACCTGAAAAGACTAACAGGTTTGCATCCTGATTTTAAGACGTAACTGTATATAATCAGTTGCTCTTGTTTGAGCATAAAAAAAACGGGGAAGTAGTTTCTCCCCGTTTTTTTATTGATGTGAAGTCGAATCTTATTTCTAAGCCGCCTTTCTCTTGGTTGTTTTTTTGACTTGTGTTTTAGCTTTCTTTTTGAGTTCATTTGCCTCGTCTATCCTGTTTTGTTTCATGTCACGCGAAGCCTGAGAAAGTTTATCCATTGCAGCGAGTTTAGGAGCATTTAAAACGTGCGCGTAAATCTGTGTGCTTTGAAAACTAACGTGTCCCAATAGCTTACTTACCGTAAACAGATCGCCTCCGTATGTGATGGTCAGCGTGGCGAAGGTGTGACGGGCTAAGTGAAAATGTACCTTTTTTATCCCCGATTTTTCTCCCCATCGCTTTAGCTGTGAGGATGCAAGATGGTAACGCTTGGCTCTTTTCGGATCAGGCTCGACTAAGAAAGGAAAAAGGTAAGGGCTGTCAGGTTCATCCTGTGCAATGCGTTTGCGCTCCTGTAATATCTGATCGGCTTGCTCGTTCAGGGGAATGTTGGTGATGTTGTTTGTTTTCTTTTGTTGGAGGTACATGATATTTACTTTTCTCTTTTCTATTGTAATTTCAGTTACCTGATTCCATTTTAAACAACTTACATCGCTCCATCTTAATCCGGTGAAACAGGAAAACAAAAATGCTAATCTAACTTGCGGATGGATGCCGTTATTCGTGTTGGACATCGTTTCAATTTGCTCAAGCGTTAGATACTGTGGTATGCTTTTCTTTTTCTTTAACCTGTCGCGCTTTGGAATTTTTCGCACCGGATTTTCCTTTATTAATCCATCCTCGTATGCACGGTTTAAATAAGAGGAGAACGCAAAGAAGATTGCAAAGGCAGTCCCCTCGGCTACATTGTCCTTTACAAACTTCTGAAATCCTGTACAAAAAAACAGGTTAATGTCACTCAGGGGTAAAACATCTTTCCCGCTGAAATCTTTCAGCTTACTGTTTACATACTGCGCCATGTGCCCTTTGTTGTTCTTGGAGGCTTCCAGAATGTACTCGTAGGCGTTTGCCTTGTTCTCTACGGTATCTTCCGGTAATCCGAGTTTAAGAACTACAAGTTCGTTCTGCAACTTCGCCTGTGCTGCTTCCGCAATACGCTTGTTCTCCTGATCCTGCGGTGTTCTTCCGCTTTTTGAAATCACAAGGTTCAGGAATTTTGGCTTCTGCCTTTTCCCGTTCATGTGAATGTCAAGGTAAAGGCTCTTAGTGCCTGAACCATTTACTTTTTCCCGTAATTTTACGGTGGTCTTGTGTTGACGTGTAATAGCCATGTTTTTGGTTATAAAAAGGGTTTAACATGGGTGACAGTCGGGTGACTTCTTATACCATAACAAGAACGAAACAACATCCAAAGAATTGCAATCAGAACCCATAAAACCCGCGTCAGTCTTGCCTTTAGTACGCTTTTGCTTGCGGTGGGGTTTCCGCCTAAGTATTAATAATTAATGTTCGGACTTAACCACCGTTCTGTTTCTGCTAAGGTACTTCCTTTTCGTTTTGCATAATCTTCTACCTGCTCTTTGGTAATTTTTCCTAAACCAAAATAGGAAGATTGTTTGTGCGAAAAATATAAT
>JBBRYH010000066.1:0-16862 GCA_038237845.1 Bacteroidia bacterium | reverse complement strand
CGCCTATCCACCCAAATCAGCACGCTAGGCGCAATAATGCAACGCTTATTCCACAGAAAGTTAAACCATTTTTTGCCGCCGATCAAGCAATGACTAAAGAAGTAAATATAATTTTCTTTTGCGTGAGGGATAGCAGCGGTTGTTGCATTTGATAATTCAAATCCTTCGCAGCCAAGATTGATGGGGAAATATGGCGCTTATCATGATAGCATTGCGGCTTGGGGAGTAGATGAGTATAATGGATTGGTGGTTTCTGCACTTGTACACAACCCATTCAATTGGCCATATATTGGTGTTCATGGAGGAATTGAAGTATTTAATTGGAATCTAATTTTAGGTACTGACGAACAAATCTTTCAGACTGGTAATTTGAAAATTTATCCAAATCCGTCTTTGGAAAAATGCAACATTGAACTTCCAATTTCTATTGATAAAGATTATTCAATAGAAATTGTCGATGTTATGGGAAGGGTGGTGAAAACACAAATTGCAGATCCGAAATTGAACGGAAGATCAGTGGAAATTGAATTGTCCGAATTGGCAAGCGAAATTTATTCTATTCGTATTATAGGTAAAAACCTGATTTATCCGGGCCGTGTTGTAAAGCAATAAAATCAGACTATAAATTAATTATTCTTCCGCTACGTATTAATATTTCCGAACCTTCAGCTAACATTACAGATTTGGGTTGCAGCTGATCCAAAGATTTAAAATCTTGGCCATATAGTTTTTCAAAATTTAAATGAATGGAATGATCCTTCACTTGATACATTTTCCATCGTGGATGCTCAACACCATATTCTGAGGTAATACCTTTTCTTTTTTTAGTGTACCCCCAATAATGTTCAGTGATAAATTCCGTTTCGCTGCCAAGGGGAATTTCCATTTCAATAGAATTTGCATTAATGGAAAAACGATTCCAGTTATTTTTAAATTTCCATTGGTAATCTATAAAAATCTCTTTTTCAGTTAACTCCCATTTGTGTTTCATGGGCATTGTCACATAAGGCTCTCCGTAAATTGTTCTAGCAACAAATGAAATAGCAGGTTTTGGAACAATTTCTTTTATAAAAACGGCTCCACGTCTCCAACCATTTTCGTGTTTGTGACGAACATAAAATCGAAGATTTACTTCTTCAAAATCAGAATGAAAGGGAATAGGAATTCCTTTGAGTTTTGTATTTAGAAAACGAAACGCAACCAAACTGACGAAACACTTACTATTCCAAAGATCGAGTTCTGTATGTTCGGGTAGGTAAGGCTTTAAAATTTCAGGATCGATGTAGTAATTTGCGATTGCTAATTTTCTCCATTCGGCCGTGAGGAAGGTTGGTTTCATTTTACCTAGATTACCTGTTGCTTTCTGAAAGCCAATGAAATTGTTTCTCAGTTAACTGAAACTTGCGATTGCTTCTCACAAATTTCATTTGTATTGAATCTGTTCTAATCTTTGTCCGAACAAACATTGTATTAGTATCTATAATAGTATAATGAAGTGAAAAGATTAAATCTTTATCTCCTTGATTCTTTTGGATATCAATTTTGTGTTCAGCAGCATTTACAGAGTATATAAAATATCCTCGATGATAACGTTGTCTGAATACTGTATCCCTACAATTAACACTTCCCAAATCACCCTTATCAAAAATGACATCCTTCCACCTAAGCGTATCGGCCATTGAAAGTGGAATAGTGTCTTTATTTAAAACAAAAAGAGTTACATCATAAACGCCTTGTTTTACAATCTGTGAAACGGGTTCGTTATCATGTTCCTTGCTCATTTCCCAAGTATCGTAGAACGGCAAAATTAAAATGAGGACAACAAATATTGATTTGAAAATAATTTTTGTGATGCGCATCCATCGTTTTGAAAAAGCAAAATTGTAAGAAGTATCTTCAGTCGTTCCTTTGTTCAGAATAAAGAAACGAAACAAACGTTTGCTATCATTGGCTAGAAGAAAGAAACAATAGAAAACTATTTGCATTGAAAAAATCTTGACTGGAATATCGTAACAGAGATTCAACACCATTATATTAAGAAAGACTGCAGTTGCCACAATTAATCCAAACGTAATAGTTTTACGATTTAATAATAATAATGCCGCAAGAACTTCCAAGGCTCCCGAAAAAATCTCATATGGTTTGGAATATCCTATGAACAGCCACGATAATCGCATAGGTAAAAAATCGCCCAAAGGTGTAGCAAGTTGACTTAGATTGGGGAAAGTCATTTGTAATGCAAACAGTTTGATAATTCCATAACTCAAAGCAATAATTATTATGTAATATCGAACCACAACACGTAACCAATAATCGGAACTAGAATAATTACCGCGTTTGAAATCAACAGAACTCCAGATAATACATCCCATAAAAGAAACAGAAAGAATCAGCCAGAGTTGAGCCCAACCATATGAAGTATCGCCACTGCCATTTAGTGGAACAAGTACTTCTCTCACATGAAAAAAATGTTTGTTGGCTGCATTTACAGCCCAATCCATAAATGAGTAATAATATTGCGTAACATATCCTACTCCAGGAATACTGTCAAGCCAGGTCCAGGGAGAAATTGTAAGCGTTAGGAAAATAAAAAAGAAACGGAAAGCTATTTTTCGCCAAAGTGGCCAAGCGGACTGAATGGTAATCTCGACGGTCTCCAATGTTTCAGAATTATATTAATATTTTATTTGCTATTAAATCTTCTCGGCAAAGCTGCGGAATTTGTGGCTATCCAAATAATCCCGCAAACACATCTTCCATCTTTCCTACCATATTTAATTTGATTGCATAATTTCCAGCTTTCAATCCCTTATGATATTTTGAAATATAAATTTCTTTGAAACCTAATTTTTCAGCTTCGGCAATTCTAATCTCAATTCGGTTTACAGGACGAATTTCTCCACTCAAACCAACTTCTCCTGCGAAACAAACTCCTTGTGGAATTGGCATATCGGCATTGGAAGAAAGAACAGCGCAGACCACAGCTAAATCAATTCCTGGATCTTCCACTTTTAATCCGCCGGCAATATTCAGGAAAACATCTTTTGCGCCTAAACGAAATCCACAACGTTTTTCTAACACTGCCAGCAGCATCGACAATCTACGTAAATCAAATCCTGTTGAAGAACGTTGTGGTGTGCCATACGCCGCTGTAGAAACTAAAGATTGTGTTTCAATCAACATCGGTCTCAGTCCTTCCAATAAAACTGCAATCGCAACACCGCTGACAGGTTCATCTCTTGTAGTAATTAAAATTTCAGATGGATTACTTACTTCGCGTAAACCACTTCCCTGCATTTCATAAATTCCTAATTCATTTGTAGAACCAAAACGATTTTTTGTAGTGCGCAATAATCGATACACATGATTTTGATCACCTTCGAATTGAAGAACCGTATCAACCATGTGCTCTAACACTTTTGGTCCAGCGAGTGAACCTTCCTTGGTAATATGTCCAATTAGAAAAACAGGCACATTTGATTCTTTCGCATAACGCATCATTTCTGCTGCGCATTCACGCACTTGCGAAACACTTCCTGGCGAAGATTCAATATGAGCAGTATGTAAAGTTTGAATGGAATCAATAATCATCAATTGTGGTTCAATCAATGCGCATTGCTGAAATATATTCTGTGTATTTGTTTCTGTAAGAATAAAACAATCCGTGTTTTTTATTCCGATTCGTTCTGCGCGCATTCTTATTTGCTGTTCGCTTTCTTCACCTGAAACATAAAGTACTTTTAATCCTTTCAGGTTGGTAGCGAGTTGCAACATCAAAGTTGATTTACCAATTCCGGGCTCTCCACCGAATAATACCAATGAACCCGGGACTAATCCGCCACCAAGTACGCGACTCAATTCATTATCATAAATAGGAATGCGATGTTCAGCTCCCGCGGTAATTTCATCAAGTCGTAAAGGTTTCGGCGCACGTTGTGTGGAGCGAGATCCAAAACCGGAAGTTCGCGTATCATCGGTTTTCTGAACAATTTCTTCTACGTAAGTATTCCACTCATTGCAGGATGGACATTTCCCAATCCATTTTCCAGATTGAGCGCCGCAATTCTGACAGAAGAAAGATGATTTTATTTTAGCCATTTTAAAATTCTGATAATCTGTAATTTGCATCCGCTGAGTTGAAGGCACATTGCCACTATAGCGAACAGTAGTTCTTTTCGTCGACGAAGATAGGGAGAGTCCAATGGGAATTTGAAAATGTGGAAAACTCTTTAAAGCTAAGCTTCAAATTGTTGAACTAAAATTCCGTCGATATAAATTCTATAAGTGTGTGAAGAAAATCCTGCAAAAAGAAGGGGCCTGATTTTTTCCACTCTTAAAAAATGTTTTTCCTGAACGCCAACCCAGATCTCCCAGGTTTTTGTGAGTCCAAAACTGAAAATCAAATAATTACTGATAGCAACATATTGATCCACTTTGAGTTCAAACTTCCCCCAAAATTTATCAAAAGAAATGGAAACATTATGTCGTTCCTGGATACCTAAAGTAAAGTGATGGAGCATAGTTTAGTAAAGCAGCAATGAAAGTATGAATTTCCTTGATAAATCAGCAATAAAAAGGGATTAATTCCATATGGAAAATGGGAATTGTTTGCTTAGATTAGACCAGATGAATTTACCCCGAATTATCATTATAATTTTCTGTTGTTTTTCAATTTCAATTTGTAAAGCCCAAGGTTCGAAAATTGATTCTGTTTTGCACAAATTGTCGTTGGCAAAAGAGGACTCCAATAAAGTTAATTTACTTAATAACTACAGTAAGTTACTCTGGCAAAAAAGCGAATATGATTCAGCGATGATTCAGGCCAGCCTTGCAATTCAGCTATCAAAAAAATTAAAATTCAATAGAGGAGTTGCATTTGGATCAGATAATTTGGGAACAATTCAATGGTATAAAGGAAATTATCCAGAAGCGCTGAAGAGCTATTTTGTGGCCTTGCAAATAAGAGAAACAAATAATGACAAAGGAGGTATAGCAGTATCTTATGGCAATATTGCCAACGTATATTTATATCAAGGAAATTTTCCGGAGGCAGTTAAAAATTATTCTGAAGCAATTAAAACCTATGAAAATTTATGTGCCCAAGCGAATGACAATTTGAAAGTTAAGTACAATGAAACGCTCGCCTCCTTATATAATAATTTAGGAAACACCTTATATAGTCAAGGGAATGTTGATGGAGCATTAGAATATTTTTTGAAAGCACTTAAAATCAGAGAGGCTTTAGGCAACAAACAGGATATTGCAGGTTCTTTAAGCAACATCGGAATTATTTACGAAGAGCAAGGAAATTATTCGGAAGCCATAATAAATTATTCTGCTGCAATGAAAATTGTGGAGGAAATCGACGACAAGGAAGCGATGGCAGGTTTTTATATTAATATAGGCACCCTAAATATCCGGTTAAAAAACATAATCGAAGCAGAATCACATCTCAAGAAAGCGCTGTTACTATCATTCGAAATCAAGAATAAAGAAGATATCAAGGAGTGTTACCAAGGACTTACAATGGTTGATAGTATTCGAGGAAATTACAAATCTGCCTTAGAGAATTACAAAATGTATATTTTATATAGCGACAGTCTAGTCAATGATGAAAATACAAAATTGACGGTTGAAACGCAGATGAATCATGAGTTCAACAAAAAACAAACAGCAGATTCAATTACAAATTTCGAACATCTGAAACAAGAGCAACTGAAACATGATCAGGAAATTCAGCAACAACGTTTATATACTTTAGGAGGAGGAATCGGTTTTGCAATGATGTTAATTGTAGCTGGAGTTTCACTCCGTGCTTATAGGAACAAACAAAAGGCAAATGATATTATTTCCCTTCAGAAGGTTTTGGTAGAGGAAAAACAAAAAGAAATTCTAGACAGTATTCATTACGCAAAGAGAATTCAGAGAAGTTTATTGCCGACTGAAAAATACATACACAAAACTATAAATCGTTTGAATGATTAAATTACGCTTAAGGTTTTCATCTTTAATTGTAATACTAATTTTCTTGCTTTTGGGTGGAGTGAATACTTATGCTCAAAATAGAAAAATTGATTCCTTGTTTGTGGTTTTGAAAAACAATAAGGAGGATACAAATAAAGTACGTACACTGAATTTACTCTCAAGTGAAATCCGATATAGCAACCCTGATACTGCTATTATTTTGGGTACCGAAGCATTGCAACTTGCTGAAAAATTAAACTGGTCTTTTGGAATTGCAATTTCTAATGCGAATCTCGGTGGTGGAAACTATTTGAGAGGAAATTATCCCAAGGCCTTGAATCACTATCTAAAAGCAATAGAACTTTTTGAAAAATTAAATAAGAAATCAAAGGTCGCGGATAATTACAGTAACATTGGGTTGATCTATGACAGGCAAAAGGATAGTGAGAAAGCACTTGAATACTATTTTAAAGCCTTAAGCATTGTTGAAGAGTTACACGATAGTGTTCGCATTGCACCAAAACTTGGAAATATTGGCTGGTGTTATAGTAATAAAGGCGATTTTCAATTAGCCCTTGTTTACGATTTTAGAGCTTTAAAAATGAATATTGATTTAAAAATTACTAGATCGATTTCTACTGTACTTGCAAATATTGGAAGCGTCTACTCTCTCAAAGGCGATTCGGCATTGGCCGCGGGAAATAAAAAACTTGCTTTTACTGACTTTTATCCGAAGTCATTGGATTATTATCAAAGATCATTGGCAATTGCACAGGAGATAAAAAACAGGGCTGCAATGGCTTATTTATTTGTGGATATTGGTATGAGTTATGTTCATTTAGGAAAGTATGCAGAAAGTGAACCTTACCTTTTACGAGCATCGGCCTTAGCGGATAGTTTGCATTCTCCCGACACTTTTAAAGATGCAGAAAAAGGTCTTTCCGAATTATATACTTTAACGAATCGACATCAGCAAGCCTTTGAGTATTATAAAAAATATATTGCTTCACGGGATATTCTTTTCAATTCTGAGAATACAAAAAAGCAAACGCAGATTGAAATGAATTTTGAATTTGACAAAAAACAAGCGGCAGATTCAATTTTAAATTCAGAACAACTCAAACACGAACAACTTAAGCACGATCAGGAAATTCAGCAGCAACGACTTTATACTTTAGGCGGTGGAATTGGTTTTGCATTGATGTTGATTGTAGCCGGAGTTTCAATACGCGCATATAGGAACAAACAAAAGGCGAATGATATTATTTCCCTTCAAAAAGCGTTAGTTGAAGAAAAGCAAAAGGAAATTCTTGACAGCATTCATTATGCAAAACGAATTCAGCAAAGTTTATTGCCGACTGAAAAATATATTGATTCAAAACTTAAACGGTTAAGCGAATGAAATTAGGTGTTTTTTCTTTTTTCTTTTTTGTGTTTTTGCAGTTTTCGTGTGGCTCTGGAGCAGCACGTAAAGTTGATTCACTCGAGATGAAAAGCGAGGCTCCCTATGTAAAATATCCATTAACTCGCGATGTCGACTCGTTGAAAGTTATGGTCCGAAATTCATGCAATGATTCTAACAAAGTAAATTTGCTTATTGCATTATCTAAAGCAATGTTTAATTCTAATGGCGATACTGTTCAAAGGCTTTGCGCAGAGGGATTTGCCATTTCCGATTCGTTGCACTGGGAGAAGGGAATGGGCGCGACGAAAGCGATTCTAGGAATTTTCAAATTTACTAAGGGAGATTATCCTGCAGCACTCGAATTTCATAAAGCATCCACCTTTCATTATACAAAAGCTTCTAACAAAGCAGGACTTGCCACTGAATATGGCAACATCGGACTTATCTACAGTTATCAAGGTGAATATGTTTCAGCGTTGCAATATTATTTTAATGCACTCAAGATTGATGGGCAGTTAGGAGATAGTCTAGCATCTGCTATTGTGTTGGATAATATTGGTAGTGTTTATAAGGATCAAGAAGATTATACCAAGGCCCGCCTTTATCTATTCCGTGCCCTTCGTATCAATGAGAAAGCGGAAGCAAAAGAGGGGCTTGCGAGGAACTTTGGCAATATCGGAGTTTCATATTTTCAAGAAGGAGACAACATTAATTGCGCCCCATCAAAAAAAGATAGCCTTTTGAATTTGGCACTAGAGTGGTACAAAAAATCTCTTACAATCAACCAAGCTCTTGGTAGGAAAAATTCGATTTCAAGGGGGCTCGATCGTATTGCACTTGTTTATCTTGACAAAAAAGAGTTTGCTAGTGCGAAAGACTATTTTTTGCAGTCTTTGTCATTGGCTCAAGAGACCAGGGATATTGATCACGTGACCATATTATTCGCAAATATTTCCTCGCTTTATTCAGAACAAAAAAAATTCGAGGAAGCGGCAAACTACATGTTTAAGGCACTTGCAATAAATGACAGCATTGGCGCCAAACTTAATTTGAAATATAATTATGATTATTTAAGTGAGTTATACAGCACATCAACAATTCCATTAAAAGATACAATCGGCGGAAAACAGTTAAGTATGAATCAGATGAAAGCTCGTGCGTTGTATTACTATAAAAAATATGTAGCGATGAAGGATTCTATTTTTTCAGAAGAAAACACAAAGCTGTTTGTGAAATATGAATTGAATTACGAGTTCGATAAAAAACAAACCGCGGATTCTATTACTAATGCAGAGCAACTCAAACACGAACAACTCAAACACGATCAGGAAATTCAGCAGCAGCGCCTATATACTTTGGGTGGAGGAATTGGTTTTGCATTGATGTTAATAGTGGCAGGAGTTTCAATTCGCGCATATAGGAACAAACAAAAGGCGAATGATATTATTTCCCTTCAAAAAGCTTTAGTCGAAGAAAAGCAAAAGGAAATTCTGGATTCTATACATTACGCAAAAAGAATTCAGCAAAGTTTATTGCCAACAGAAAAATATATTTTAAATACTCTAAAACGATTAAGATCGTAATGAGAAAAAGTATAATAGCTTGTTTTCTTTTTATTTTCCAGCTGTGTAACGCACAAACGGTAAAGATTGACTCCATGAAAATGGTGTTGAAATCAATGCAGTTGGATACACAGAAGGTAAAGTTGATGAACACTATCACTACTGAGCTGTGGCAAATTGCGAAGTATGACGAAGCGATGGTTTATGCTAATTCCGTGTTAAAAATGTGTGAAGTAGGCTTGGGTAACACTTCGAAAAATTCAAGAAATTTTTATTTGAATCAAAAAGCGGGTGTGTTGAGAAGTGTTGGAATTATTTATGGTGAACAAGGAAATTATGGTATGACGTTAATAAATTTCGGAGCCTCTTTGGAAATTTATCAGGAATTGGGAGATAAAAAGGGGGTTGCGAATACCTATGGCAATATTGGTCATGTATATTCCGACCAAGGAAATTACCCAGAGGCACTTACCAACTATTTGTTTTCGCTTTCACATAACGAAACGCTAAAGGATACCAATGGAATGGCAATTGATTATCAGAATCTTGGTGTAGTGTATAGACTACAAGGAAATTATTCTGAAGCATTGAAGTACATTAATCTCTCCATGGTTATGTATAAGGCTAGCGGAAATAGGCAAGGTGTTGGAAATTGCTACAACAGTATTGGATTAGTGAATCGAATGCAAGGGAAATATGACGAAGCGCTAAGCAACTATTCTGTTGCACTTGGTATTCGCAAAGACGGTGGTAATAAAAGAGGAGAAGGATACACCTTGACAGGAATGGGCTCAACTTATATTCTGAAGAAGGAATACGAAAGCGCAAACGATAATTTTGTCAATGCCCTTGAAATATTTATAGCGATTAGTGATAAACGTGGTATTGCAGGCACCTATATTGATTTAGCCAATGTGAATTTTAATATTCAAAATTTTGCTGAATCTAATAAATACTATAATCAGGCATTACCGATTGCATTAGAAGTAAAAAGTAAAGATGAGATAACGGAAATTTATGCTGGACTTTCCGCGCTCGATAGTGCAAAAGGAAATTTCCAATTATCCTTGGAGCATTACAAATTGTATATTGTTTATCGGGATAGTATGTACAATGAAACCAATACAAAAAAACTTGTTCAGAGTCAGATGAATTACGAATTCCAGAAAAAACAAGCAGCCGATTCGATAACGAACACCGAACATCTCAAACATGAACAACTCAAACACGATCAAGAAATTCAACAACAACGATTATATACTTTTGGTGGCGGAATTGGTTTTGCCTTGATGTTGATTGTGGCGGGCGTTTCTTTTCGCGCTTACCGAAACAAACAAAAAGCGAATGATATTATTTCCCATCAAAAAGCATTGGTGGAAGAAAAACAAAAGGAAATTCTTGATAGTATTCATTATGCGAAACGGATTCAACAAAGCCTTTTGCCTACCACAAAATATATCGACAACAACATTAACCGATTAAAAAATTGAGAATTAAATTGAATCGCAATATTGTTTTACTTTTTTTATTTGTGGGTTTATTGTCCATACGTTTAAGTTCGTCACCAAATGATTCACTTAAAAATGTCTGGCTCGATAAAACAAAAAATGACACAATTCGCCTCGATGCACTTGAAGGGTGGATTTGGGATAATTATTTATTTGTAAATCCTGACACGGCATTTATTCTTGCACAGAAAGAGTATGATTACGCAAAACAAAAGGGAATAAAAAAATACATGGCAGGAGCCTTAAAAACACAAGGAGCCTCTCTTTATCTGCGTGGAATATATTCTAAAGCAATGGAGTTTTATGGGGAGGCCTTGAAAATCTATGAAGAGCTTAACAATAGACGAGGAGAAGCCGCTTGTTTACTCAACATCGGTAATATTTATTCTGAACAGAAGTATTATGACAAGGCAATTGAACATTATACAAAAGGTTTAAAAATTGAACGGGAGCTGGGTGATGCTAAAAATGAGGCAACCTTTTTGAATAACATCGGTGTAAATTATAAATCCAAAGGTGATTTCGGAAGTGCGATGGAATATTATAAAATTTCGCTCGCCATCTATAAGAAAATAGATAATAAGGTAGGAATAGCTTATGCGGAAAATAATATTGGAAATATTGTGCAAAGTATGGGATTGACAGAAGAAGCAGATGCGCACTATCGTTCAAGTTATTCTATTTATTTAGCACTCGGGGATAAAAAAGGGGAGGCGATGGTTTTGAATAATCTAAGCCAGATTTATGCAAAGAAAAAGGAATTCAATTCTGCGATTAAGTATGCTACAAAATCACTTGAAATTGCAACTGCAGTTGGACTTTTAGGCATTATGCGTGATGCTCAATTTTCCCTTTACACTGTATATAAAACGGAAGGCAATTCCAAGGAGGCTCTCATTGCCTATGAACATTATTTTGTTTTCCGAGATAGCATGCAAAATGAAGAATCCAGAAGGCAAGTGATGCAACAGGAAATGCAATACAATTATCAAAAACAAAAGGCGGTAGACCAAAAAGAATTTGAAAAAGAAAAAGCAGTAAGTGTAGAAAAGGCCCAACAGCAAAAGCTAATAATATATGCTGCTTTAATCATTTTAGTGGTAGTTATTGTTTTCTCATTCATCATTTACAAGCGATGGCAGGTTGTAAAAAAACAAAAGGCATTTATTGAAAAACAAAAGGGATTAGTAGAAGAAAAACAAAAGGAAATTCTCGATTCGATTCACTACGCAAAAAGAATTCAACAGAGTTTATTGCCAACGGAAAAATTTATCGACAGAACTATTGAAAAAGCTAAAAGTAGTCATGAAAAAAAATAACAACAGTATTTTGAATAAATACTCGAGCGAAAAATTTCTTTTTTTGTTCTTGGGATTATTTGCACTCCTTACTTCTCTATACGGGCAACAAAATGAAATTGACTCCATCCAAAACTTGTTTCTGTAGCAAAAGAGGACACCAACAAAGTGCTTGAACTGGTAAAGCTCAGTAAAATGCTTTATATGCAGGGAAATCTGAAGGAGGCCATTCCTTATAATAATGAAGCGAGAGATTTGTCTTTGAAACTTTCTTACAAACGAGGGTTGGCTAATGCATATAATAACTACGGGAATATTTATAATAATCAAGGAAACTATCCTGAAGCTTTAAAAAATCATTTTAATTCTCTTAAAATCAGAGAAGAAATTGGTTACAAGAGAGGCGTGGCTGCTTCCTATTGTGCAATTGGTAATGTTTATGCAAATCAAGGAAGTATTGAAGAAGCGGAAATTAATTACAAAAAGGGTCTTGAAATATTCCGTGAAATAAATGAGGAAATAGGCTTGGCCGACACTTATGTTGCGCTGGGTATTTTGTCTGAGGATCAGGCAGAATCAGAAACTGAAATGCCCGGCAAAAAAGCGGGACTTCAAAAAGCGTTGTCATATTACATTGCTTCCTTAAATGTTTATGTGGCTATAGCAGATAGTCAACGATTGGCATTAAGCTATAACAATATTGGTAACGTTTATGATGTTGAGGCTTCCCTTTTTACCAATAAAGATTCCATGAATTCGCGGTATGAATTAGCGCTGAAATATCAAAAAATGGCAATGGAAATTCAGGAAAATACAGGAAATGATCAGGATCTCCCATTAACCTATAATAATATTGCCGGAATTTATTTGGAACAAAAAAAATATCCCGATGCGATAGTTTGGACTTTCAAAGGACTTGCAATGGCGCGCATTGTAAACTCCTTATTGGATGTTCAAATAGCTGAAAAAGGATTAAGTGATATTTATTTAAAATTAAATGAACCCCAAAAAGCATTTGATCATTATGTTGCATACATAAATATAAGAGATAGTATTTTTAACGAAGAGAATACTAGGCAAACCGTAAAATCTCAAATGCAATATGAATTTGGTAAAAAACAGGCAGCAGATAGCGTGAAAGTAGCTGATGACCGAAAAATAACAGATGCACAATTGGCACAGGAGCAAACCCAACGATATGCTTTATACGGCGGACTTTTGCTCACTTTTATATTCGCTCTCTTTATGTTTAATCGCTTTCGTGTAACTCGAAGACAAAAAGAACTTATTGAAATTCAAAAACATCAAGTAGAAAAAGCCAAGGATATAGTTGTACATCAAAAGTTGCTCATTGAGGAAAAGCAGAAAGAAGTAATGGATAGCATTCATTATGCCCAGAAGATCCAAAGGGCGCTTTTACCAACCGAAAAATATATAATCAAAAACCTCACCCGATTACAAAATAATTCTTAATTTACACCTATGGAAACCCAAGCAAATACTCCCTCTAATTTCTTCATTCTTTACAAGCCAAAAGATATTGTAAGCGGAGATTTTTATTATGCACTTTCAAAACAGCATGCAGGAAGTGACGTCGAAAAATTTTATCTCTGCACTGCAGATTGTACCGGACATGGTGTTCCTGGGGCACTTATGAGTATGCTTGGAATCTCCAATCTCAATGAATCTATTCTTGAAAAAAACATTTCGGATCCTGGAAAAATTTTGGACAATGTACGTCAGGGAATTATTCATTCGCTGAATCCAGAAGGAACAGATGTAGAATCCAAAGATGGAATGGATTGTGTTCTTTGTTCTTTTGATTTTAAAAATAAAAAACTCGAATACGCCGCTGCAAATAATTCGTTTTATGTCGTTCGTAATAATGAATTGATTGAAAGTAAAACAGATAAAATGGCAGTTGGAAAATCACCAAGAGAAGATGTGCCTTTCACAACACATGTTTTAGATCTTGAAGAAGGAGACGTGGTCTATACGCTTACAGACGGTTATCCTGATCAGTTTGGTGGAGAAAAAGGAAAAAAATTCAAATACAAACAGTTAGAAGAATTAATCCTTGCCGTTCACAAGAAACCAATGGCCGAACAAAAAAAAGTACTTGGTGATACCATTGAAAACTGGAGAGGAAATTTAGAACAGGTAGATGATATTCTGATTATTGCTGTTAAAATCTGAGTGAATAATTACCTATTCTTCATTCGTAAAATTTCTTCTTGCTGTGCTTCAATGATTAATTGCGATCTTTTTAACCGAGAGCTAGCGAAATAAGCATATCCTGAAAAAAGCAAAAGAATAATTCCTCCTGTAGTTATTACCCAAAGTCTTTGTTCGCCTTCTCGATCGGAAAATTTACTTTCGGATAATTCCTTTTGTTTTACAAGAAGATCCTTTGCATTTCTATCGCTTTTCCATTTATCATTAAGCGAATTAATAGCCGTACTGTTTTCTTCATTAAATAATGAATCGCTTAAAATTTTATAGTGTTTGTGATAAAGAAGAGCCATTTTAAAATCTCCCATTGCTTCATAATCTTTTGAAATATCTTGATACAATACTCTTAATCCTTCGAGATAAGCAATTTTCCGAGATAAGTTTTCTGAACGGAAATGCCATTCTAAGGCGGTGGAAAATTCTTTTTTCTGACGATACATATTTCCAATGTTCGTCATGTTATCTGTCATTTCTGTTTGATCGCCGATAGCAGTACTAAGCGTAAAAGATTTTTTATAAGCGATTAACGCATCATCAAAACGTTGCATTCCTTCGTATGCAACCCCCATATTATTCCACGCTTCGGATTCTACAACTGTATCCTTATTATTTATAGCAACAGTTTTTGCTTTTTCGCAATAGGGAATTGCTTCTTCAAATTTATCCTCGGCAAGAAATACAGCACCTATATTCAGATAAACAAATGACAACCGACTTTGTCCTCCGGTTTCAGTCAAAAGTTTTGCTGCTAATAAATAATTGTCAATCGCCGCTTGGTTATTCAGTTGATCGCTATAAACATTTCCAAGATTTATATAACTCAATGCCATTCCCTCACGGTCACCGATTTTTTCTCGAATGCTTAACGCAAGTAAATGTGATTTGGTCGCTTCAACATATTCGCCTCGCCGATAATGCAGCACACCAATTGAATTATAGGCATCACCTCTTCCTCTGTCAAAATTTATTTCCGTCGCCAGTTTTGCAGAACGCAAAGCATAACCCATTGCTAAAGTGGGATCAATGGATCGTAAATTCCAAGCTAGTCTATTTAATGTTTTCACAGTATTACTATCTGCTGTTGACTCAGAAAGATTTGCTTTAAGACTATCAATGTTTAATTGTCCAATGGTAGGAAAAGGCAAGAACAAAATCGCTATGAAAATAATTAATCGACTGATGAACATATCATGCAAAGCTAAAGGAGTAAATATTATGCGCATAAATATAAAATATTAATGTGTCTTTATGGAATTGGACGGAAGTTTTGGTACAATCTGTAACCTGGAACTCCAAATTTGACAAGTGAATAAAAGTCGATTCTCATTCCTGCTACAGGTCTTATTTGGGACTGACCTTACTCATGTCCTTTGGAAAAGCCTGTAAATCAAGGTATCCGTTTCCTTATTTGGATTTATTATTGAGGGAGTTTGACAATTACGTGACAAAAACAGTCCATTTTATAGGGAAATTTGAAGTAGCAAACATTTATGCATCGTATTCACGTAATTGCCCTAACCCACAAGAACTTTGATAGTTCTGAAATTGGTCGTTTTCATCTTTCCGATGATAAACGTGCGGAGGTTTTACATCATCTAAAAAATGGATGTGGACTTTCTGAGTTGATGTACCTATCAACTTGTAATCGCGTTGAATTTATTATGATCACCGATCAAGTTGTGGATAGAAAGTTTGTAGCTCAATTTTTTTCAGCTTTTTTTGGACCAACAGAAAAATCATTTAGTGATACTGCAAGTGAGAATGCAATAATGTATTCTGGTGAAGATGCATTACGACATATTTTTCAAGTTGCTGCATCGCTTGATTCTATGGTGGTTGGAGAACGTGAAATCATTACGCAAGTGAGAAAGGCTTACGAAGAATCGAAAGATTTAGGAATAGCGGGTGATACGATTCGTGTTTTAATTCGTAAAACAATTGAAACAGCCAAAGAAGTTTATACGCAAACAGACATTGCTAGAAATCCTGTTTCCGTTGTTTCATTAGCTTATAGAAAACTTCGTGCATTGAATGTTCCATTGAATGCAAAAATATTATTTGTAGGAGCTGGCGTAACCAATACTGCGATGGCGCGATATATGAGTAAACACGGCTTTACAGATTTTGTTGTTTTCAATCGTACACTTGCAAACGGAAAAAAATTAGCAAAAGAATTAGACGGAACAGCTTTACCATTATATACTTTACCGCATTACAAGGAAGGATTTGATGTAATCGTTACCTGCACCGGTTCCGATGAAATTGTCATTACAAATGATATTTATCGTTCTCTCACTGGAGAAGATAATTCCAGAAAAATTGTAATTGATCTTGCCGTTCCAAATGATCTTGATCCTACAGTTTTAACCCAATGGGATGTGAATCTTATTGCTGTAAATAATTTACAGGAAATAGCTTCTGTTAATTTGAAAGAACGCGAGAATCAATTAGAAGCTTGTCGTTTAATTATTGAAAATAATATTATTGAGTTTCGTGGAGATCTGCGAATGCGTCACGTTGAAGTGGCAATGTCCGATGTTCCGAAAAAAGTAAAAGAGATTCGTGATACCGCAGTAAATTCTGTATTTGCAAAAGAAATAGAACAATTAGATGGTGCTTCAAAAGAAGTACTAGATAAAATATTGAGTTACTTAGAGAAAAAATACATCAGTGTTCCAATGAAAATGGCAAGAGAAATTCTAGAAGAAGAATTCAGACAGAACTGATCTCGACTCCGCTCGATCTCGACTTCGCTCGATCTCGACATGGCTCGATCTCGGCTTCGCTCGATCTCGGCACTCCTCGATCTCGGCTTCATCTCAAGTCACACTTTCCACATCACACGTCACTAAATGGAATCCAATAAAAAAATAATCCGAATTGCTTCACGGGG
>JBBRYH010000065.1:0-16882 GCA_038237845.1 Bacteroidia bacterium | reverse complement strand
TGTGTCGTTCTATTTTCTTTGTACTTCTTTGGATCATTATAAATTTCACCTGGTTTGCTGCTATCTACTATTTCATCGTAATATTTTGTTCCAACCTTTACAACTCTTCCTTTTTCATCCCAGACTTTAGGCTGTGTAACTACATTGCCCCCATCCACTTCAAATTCAATCATCAGCTTTCCGTTTGTGTACCACTTTCTATAAACTCCTTTTATTTTTCCGCTGGTCCAAGGGGTAATAGATTTCAATTTTCCATTAGGATAAAACGTTTTCCATTCTTTGTCCTTCGCTTCAAAATGATAAGTGCCACGAAGCAATAAAATACCAGCAGTATCACATTCTGTATAAATAGAAAATTCTTCTGTCTTTACAAATCCCGGATAATATTTATAGGTTCTAGAAATTGCAAGTTTTCCATTCTTATGATAATTATAACTTGAATCTATTATTCCAGTTTTAAACCATGAAATTCGATACATTTCACCCCTCCCATCAAATTCCTTTTCAGTTCCACTAATTTTTCCATTTAAATATTCTACTTCGCGAATACATTTTCCATAATTAAAGTATTTACATATTCCATCCAGATTTCCATTTACATAATTCTCAGAAATTCCTAAATCACTATGTGCATCCCATTTCTTAAGGGTCCCATTCAATTTGTCATTTTGATAATACACTTCTTCCGATAATCTGCCATGGAAATAGGCCAAATGAACACCATCCTTTTTACCGTTTATGTAATTGTCAATAGAAGCAGGAAGTGTATCTGTTACTTCCGAAGGTTCCGGATATTTTCTCCATGTCCCATCAGGGACTCCTAATTTGTAATTTTCTACTGCACGTTTTTTCCCATCATTATAAAAAGTGTGCCTAAACTGAATTAAATGATTGACAAAAAATGATTCCTCTCTCAATTGTCCGTTTTCATACCACCATTGTTGTAGACCTTCATAAAAAATACGGGAGGTGTCTTTCATTACAACCCCATCATAGTGAAATTTTGAAGACAATTTTCCATCATTATAATAGGAAATCCATTCACCATCCTTAGAACCAAAATTATAATTTCCATTCACGGAAACTTTTCCATCGACATAATATTCCTGAAACAATCCATTTCTCAAATCATCCTTGTAAGAAATCAACTTTTGTAGTTTGCCATCCATTGAATAGTATTTCCATATCCCCTGTTTTTTGTAATTTTTAACTTTTCCACTTGCTTCAACTTTTCCGTTCTCGAATTTGATGGTAACACGTCCTTTTTTTTTCATTGACTGAGCTGTCAAACTTTGCAAAACGAAAACAAAAACGATAGTTAAACCGAAAACTCGAATAAACTTAGCGGCACGCTTATTGAAGATCATTTCTTATAGGAATTGGATCAATTAACAAATGAAGGTTAACACTTCTCAAAAATAGCAACAAATGTGCCCTTCTCCTATCCTACTTTTACTGAATTAGCAAATGATATGAAGAAAGTGCTTTTTGCTTTTTTATTTTGTTCCAATGTTATTTCAGCCCAATCGGTTGCTTATCCAAAAAACTATTTTCATTCACCGGTAGATATTCCTTTAGAGCTGTCCGGAAATTTTGGCGAATTGCGCCCGAATCATTTTCATACTGGAATCGACATTACCACTCACGGTGCGGAAGGCCTTCCTATTAAATCAGCAGCTGATGGTTATGTATCAAGAATAAAAATTGGTCCTTGGGGTTATGGAAGAGTTTTGTATGTAACACACCCAAATGGTTATACAACAGTTTATGGTCACCTCTCTTCCTTCAACAGTGCACTTGCAGCTTATGCAAAAGAAAACCAATATGCAGTCAATTCATTTGAAATTGAATTGATTCTAGAAGCCAATCAATTTCCAGTTAAACAAGGTGAAATAATTGCTTACTCGGGCAATACCGGAAGTTCCGGTGGACCTCATTTACATTTCGAAATCCGTGATTCAAAAACAGAAGAGGCTGTAAATCCACTGTTATTTGGTTTTCCTGTAAAAGATAAAGTTGCTCCTGTAGCAGTAACCTTAGTAATTATACCTGCCAATCCTCAGACCTTGATCAATGGCAAAAATGAGATTAAAAAAATTCCATTGAAGGCTTCGGGAATTTCCTATGTTTTTGCGGATGCTGCTGAAAATATTATCATTTCAGGAAAGGTAGGATTTGCAATTGAAGCTTATGATAAAGAATCAACGCCAACAGGAAAAAATGGAGTATATGGAATACGATTAACCTGCGACAACAAAACAATTTTTTCTTCCCGCATTGAGCGGATGCCTTTCGACAAATCACGTTTCATTAATTGTTTTATTAACTATGAAGAAAATGAAAAATACAATCATTTTTATCAGCAGAGTTTTCTGCTTCCGAATAATCAGCTTCCTGTTTATGATACGACGGTGAACAACGGTTATTGCGAATTCAAAACAGATTCGATACATCGATTTACCTATACGCTTTACGATGTATATGGCAATTCGACTAATCTTAATTTCAAGGTGAAATCAACAACAAAGTACAATCCGGTTGTGGATAATGCACCTTACGTCCCTTTTGTACACATATTACTTTGGGACACTACCAATTTAATTGAAGAAAGCGCATTTCGATTTGAAACTCCTTCGGGAGCCTTTTATCAAAATGAAATATTAAATTTTACAGTAAATCCGATTAAAGGAAAATCTTATGCTCCAAAAATAAATTTTGATGCAAGTGTCCCAATTCAAAAGGCCTGTACACTCACTGTTTTTGCAACAATTCCTGATTCATTAAAAAGTAAAGCATTATTAGCCTTAACCAATAAAAAAGGAATTCGAACTTCATCAGGTGGAAAATGGAATGTAAACGGAGTAACTGCAGAGATAAAAGAATTCGGAACTTACAGTGTTGCGGTTGATACGACAGCACCAACTCTTACGCCAATAAATTTTGATCAGAAAGGTACGTTTCAAGTTAATTTTTCAGCAATGAAAAACATGCAATTCAGAATGAGTGATAATTTTTCAGGCATCGCAACGTTCAATGCAACCATCGATAGTAAATGGGTTTTGCTTGATTACGAACCGAAGAAAAAATTAATCTGGTATACGTTTGATGAGCATTGCAATAAAGGCAAGCATCTGTTAATTATCACCGCAACCGATAAGGTTGGCAACGTTCAGATTTACAGGAAATATTTTGAGAATTAATTGCTATCGTAGATTCTGAATCCAAGCATCAGGAAATTCTTTTCTAGCTTCTTTTGCTAACGCGATAGACATTTCAAGATTTTCTGGATGCCCTACGGTAACATAGGTAAACTTATTATTCTTATTGTATACCAATTGAACTTTAGGATATTGCGTTTTGACTGCTACTTTCCCTTCCATTCGTTTTGCATAATCAAGGTTCTTGAATGAACCTATTACAATATAATATCCTGGATCAATCGGAGTACTGTTATCTTCCATTGTAAAATGAGAACTTGAATCATTAACTGTACGAATATTATTTTTCACATCAATAATCTGAGTTGAATTTTTCACCTGCATGACCTTTACGGAATCAGAAGCACTCATTTTTCCGAATTTTTCAGGATGCATCATTTTATATTCATCAGAGAAAAACTCAACATTAATCTCATTCGAAGTATATGTTTTGATTTCTGTTGCATCATACGTTTTCGAATAATCGTCCTGACCACTAACTAAAAAGTAGAGTTTGTAATTTTGACCTTCAGGAAGATTGATTGTATATTTTCCATTATCTGCACTTGTATTATAGTCTCCTTGAATATCGGTTTTATTAGTATAAGTTACAGTAACTGTAGCCGCCACCGGCTTTTCGTCAAGGGTTACCATACCTTTCAATGTTACAAGATTTGTTGCGGGTACTCCAGGAGTAGAAAAATAAATATCCATCATTCCATTACCACCCGAACGATTCGATGAATAAACTGCACTGTAACCATCTTTAGACGGCTGATAAAAAATATCATCTGCAGCACTATTGATTGGAGCTCCCATGTTTTGCGCAAGTTCAAATGATTTTCCATCAGACGAAATTGTGCTAAAGAAAACATCATATCCACCCATGCTATTATGTCCACGAGAGGCGAAGTATAATGTATTTTCATTATTACCTAAATATGGAGAGTCATCATCCATATCGGTATTCACATTTATACCAAGATTTGAAACTAATCCAAAAGTAGAATCACCGATTAAAGTTGCTTTGTAAATGTCTTTACCACCGAATCCTCCTTCACGATCACTGCTAAAATACATGGTGTGTCCATCCTTAGAAACAGTTACACTTCCTTCCCAAGAATCAGGTCGATTAATATAGCCACCTAGTTTCACTGGAGAAGTCCAATCAGGTCCTGCCTTTCTCGACATATAAATATCTCCACCATCGCTACTTGAAGCTCGGAACAAATAAAGAATAAGACCATCAGGTGATAAAGCAGTTGCTGCATCATGTCTTGTACTATTCAAATTGTCGCTTAAACCTTGAGGTGTGAACCATCCGCCTCCTGTAAGCATAGATTGAAAAATGTCTTCATGAAAAATTCCAGCAGAATCTGATTTGCCAAAAGTATACGATTTGCCTCCAGTACTTTCAGGCCCTGTGTAGGTAAAAATAATTGTAGAATCGCCGTGATAAAGAATTGGTGCGAATTCTTCACCTGGAGAATTTAAAGGTCTGCCTGCATTTACAACTTTATTATTTGTTTTTTTCTCAGCGAGTTCTTTTGCTGATTGACAATTTATAAGATATTGTCGTAGTCGCGGTTTCTGTGATTCATCTGTTTCTTTTGCTAATTGCAAATTAAATTGCAGCAAAGCATCATCATAAAGTCCATTTAATAGGTAGGCCCTACCAAGAAAGAAATTTACATTAGGAATAGTTGGGTCTGTATCATAACTCGCTTTGATAAGCGACAATGCACCTTCGCCATCTCCAATATAAATGGAACAAACACCTGCACGGTATTTAAAAACATTGTTTTCAGGGTGCAGATCTTTTAATTTATTATAGTAGGAATAGGCCTGCTCATATTGGCGTTGGGCAAACAAAGCATCAGCATGCGAAACCATTGTCTTTTCGCTTCCAGCTTGAGCAAATATCAAACTAGGTTGAAATACAACCAAAAGCATAATAGAAATTATTCGAATGCAAATTTGCTTAGCCTTCACAAAAAATAGTTTAGTTCTTTAATGTCGATTAAAATTAAAACTTCTTTGAAATAGATACGATTAATAATAAAACAACTAATCGTATTTTCCGCGTTCGTGACCACCACTTACTGTTCCACCAGAGGACATTTGACCAAATTTATAACCCAGCATAAATTCATGACTTACTCCAGCTGATGTTTTCAATGGCGTTGTAATAATATCATATGCATAACCTGCACTTAAGTTTCCAAAAAGTTTCACTCGTAAATTAACTCCAACTGCATAAAGACTACGGTAAGAAACTCCCACCCAAACCATACTCTTCCAAGATGCAAGAACATTCACATCAGTTTGAAAAGGAGTATGTGGCATAAAACGAACCATCACCATTGGTTCAAGTGCCAATTGTTGATCTTCATTGAAAACCCATTTGTAACCCACAGATCCTTCATAATGACGGTTCAACTGATAATAGGTGTTAGCATCATAGTTGGAAAATTTCACTCGCTGTCCTAATAACTGAGGAACAGAAAATCCAATGCGTAAATCTTTCCAATTGTAACTAACACCAATATTAGCATCTAAAGAAGATTTGCGTTGTAATTGACCAAGAACCATCGGATCATTCATATCCTTAATAATTGCCTTTGAAAAATCAATACGATTATCAAGGAACCCAAGAGAAAGTCCAAAACGAATCGCCTGATCTTCATTAATTTTCAAACGATAAGCATAAGAAGCATAAATTCCAAGACGTTCGGTAATATCCTGCACATCATTAAAAATAGAAAATCCAAGTCCGACATTTTTGTCGTCCATAAATCCATCAACGGTAAATGCATTTGTAACTGGTCCACCAGGAATACCAGAGAATTGTGAACGATGCACTAAAAAAGCATTCGTTTCATTGGTTACGCCGGTAGTTGCAGGATTATACAGAAATGTATTGAAATAATACTGACTGTATAAGGGCAACTGTTGTGCACCTACTGTTCCTGTGATCGCTACGATGACAAGACCTGTTAGTAGAAACTTTTTCATATTCATTGGCTTTCGATTGTTCATCTATGACTATTATTTCTGACTGATAATTGTAACTGCACCTTTTACAGTATCTCCTGTATCAGTAAACTGAAGGATGTAATAATAGGTTCCATCAGGTAATTGAAGATTGTTGAATGTTCCATTCCAACTGTTATTATAACCTTCTTGTTCGAATACAAGATTTCCATTACGGTTGTAAACAGATACTTTATTTTGCGGATAGAATTCTATGTTTTGAATATTCCAAACGTCATTAAATCCATCTCCATTTATTGTGATAAGATTTGAAATAATAACGTTGTAATCTTTTGCTGAAGTAACTATCACTGCATCGGTGTCAGAACAACCATTAAATGATGTTACTGTTAATGTATAGGTTACAGTATAAGGAGGAGTACAAGTTGGATTTTCTGCGAATGGATCACTCAATCCAACAGTAGGAGACCAAGAATAAAACTGGCCACCACTTCCATTCAGTACTATGGAAGAACCTGCACTTACAGTTGTATCAGGACCTGCAGAGGCTAATGGTCTTGGAAGAACAATTACATCTGAAGAATCGCTGGACATACAACCTGTGATTGTATCCGTAACTGTAACTAAGTAATTACCGGAGCTTGAAACGAAAATCGAATCTACAACCGCACCAGTATTCCACAGATAATGATTTTGTGGAGCGCTAAGCACACTTAGTTCAATGCTATCACCGGAACAAAGTGATAATGCAGCTGATGCAGTTATGGTTGAAGAAGGCAATGCATTAACAATTACGTTTTGAAGAATGGTATCAGAACAATTGTGATCTGATACAACAATCAAGGAAACGTTATAAGTATTTGGCAGCGCATAGGTATGAATTGGATTTGTTGCAACTGATGCATTGTTATCTGCAAAATCCCAATTGTAGAAAAGTATTCCTCCACTTGCTATTGAAGTTGTATCAGTAAATACAGTTGGCATTCCATTACATACAGTTGGTGCTGTAAATCCAGCAACAGGTTTAGGATAAACAATCAAGACTGCAGATGCACTTGTATCAGCAGCACAAACACCACTCTGTACAATTGCAATGTACCAAGTTGTATCAAGAGGATTACTCCAGTTTTGAGAAGCCGTTACATTTCCGATTGGTGTCCAAGTAATGCCACCATCATTTGAAAAATTCCAATTAAGAATTGAACCTGTATATCCGTTTAATGTTAAAGTTCCGCTTCCTGTTCCCATACAAGTTGAGGTCGATCCTGAAATTGAACCAGCATTTGAAACAGGATTTACAGTAATAGTGTCAACAGTAGAATATTGAGCGGGAGCACAAACTCCACTTAAAACTACTGCACGATAAAAAGTTGTTTGAGTAAGGTTTACATACACTAAAGAATCTGTTGTATTCGATAATGCCATCCAGTTATTTCCTCCATCGATAGAGAATTCCCAACGCTGAATTACTCCAGTATCTCCTGAAAGATAAATTGTACCTCCGTTAACACCAGAACAAACCGTATTATTTGCTGAAGTTGTTCCTCCAACTGTGGCCGGATCAACAATAATTACTCCAACTGTTGAAGTATCATTTCCGCAAATTCCGCTCATTACAATTGCACGATACCATGTTGTATCAAGAAGATTAGTATAATTTTCTGTTGCAGTGATATTTCCGTCAGCAATCCAAGTAACACCTCCGTCAATAGAAGTTTCCCATGTAACTATTGTTCCTGAATATGCATTCAACATTAATGAACCGCTATTTCCAGTTGCACAAACAGTAGCATTTCCAGAAACTGTACCACCCATCACAATTGGATCAACAGTAATAGTAGCTGATGCCGAAGCGACAGAAGGACAAACACCATTTCCAACGCGGGCACGATACATTGTTGTTACAGAAAGGTTACTGTATGCCTGAGAAGTTGTAGTATTAGAAATATTAATCCAAGTAACTCCGCCATCAACGGAATATTCCCAACCAACTACGTTTCCTGTTTGACCATTTAAACTCAATAAGCCTGCATTTGCTGCGGCACAAACTGTATCATCCATTGTTACAGCTCCACCAACTGAAGGAGCATCAACTGTTACAGTAACAATTGTTGAAGTATCTGTAGGACAAACACCACTTGCAACAATTACACGATATAAAGTGGTGTCAATGAGATTGAGATAGTTGTTAGTATTCGTGGTATTTGCAATTGCATTCCAAGTAACGCCATTGTCAATAGAACTTTCCCATTGCGAAATCGAACCACTAAAACCAACTAAAGTCAAAGTCCCAGCATTCGCTGCGCCGCAAACAGTTGCATCAGAATACAACGTACCACCAACTGCCTGTGGATTTACAGTAATGGTTGCTTGAGCTGAATAAATTTGAGTACAAACTCCACTTCGAACAAGTGCACGATAAATGGTGGCTGTATTAATATTGTTATAAGCCTGAGTAGTTGTTGTATTTATAATATTTATCCAGGTCACTCCTCCATCAGTAGAATATTCCCATTGCACTACAGTACCAACATTACCTGCAAGTGTAAGGTTTCCTGAATTTAATCCGCTACAAACAACCGTTGCAACAGGGTTTATTGAACCTCCAACCGAAACAGGATCAACTATAACCGTGTCTTCGATAGCAGTATCACTTGTACAAACTCCACTTTTTACTATGGCTTGGTAATAAGTAGTTACCACAAGGTTGTTAAACGCTTGAGTTGTTGTTACGTTTGCTATTGAAGTCCATACAATGTGATTTGTAGAAGATTCCCATCTTACCACAGAACCTGTATGTCCACTCAAGGTTAGCGTTCCTGAATTACCGGACGCACATACAGTAGTTCCACCTGAAATTGTTCCACCAACAGAAGTTGGATTAACAGTTACAGTGGCCACAGTCGAATAAGTGGCAGTACAACCGCCGTTCTGAGAAAGTGCTCTAAACTGTGTAGTTGTTACAAGATTTGCATAGTTATTTGTAGATGTAATATTTGCAATTACAGTCCAAGTTAATCCTCCATTTATTGAGAATTCCCATTGGGTAACTGTTCCATTACTTCCACTAAGTGTGATTGTACCTCCATTAATGCCAGTACAAACAGATGAAGCTGCAGGAGAAAGTGAACCTCCAACTGTAGAAGAAACTACTGTAACAATTGCAGTGTCAGAATAAGCAACAGCACATGGCGCGCTTTGAACACGCGCACGATACCATCTAGTATTTACTAAATTTAAATAAGCTTGACTAGTTGTAACGTTAGCGACGTTGTTCCATGTTACACCATTATCAATTGAAAATTCCCAACGTACAACAGCACCAACTTTACCAGCTAATGTTAATGTTCCAGCATTACTACCACTACAAACAGTTGAAGCCAGGGGTGTAATATTACCACCAACTGACAATGGATTTACAGTAATGGTTGCAATTGAAGAAAAAGCAGATGCACATGCACCACTTTGAACCAAAGCACGATATTGAGTTGTAATAACAAGATTTAAATAAGCCTGAGTCGTTGTTACGTTAACAATTGGAATCCATGTAACTCCACCATCCGTCGATTTTTCCCATCTGATAACTGATCCAGTTTTTCCAGAAAGTGTAAGGTTTGCTCCATTTGCACCAGTACAAACTGTTGCACTTGCGTTAACGTTTCCTCCAACAGTAACAGGATTAATTGTAATTGTAATAATTGATGAATAAACCGCTGTGCAAGTTCCATTTTGAACCAATGCTCTATATTTTGTTGGAACAGTAAGGTTATTATAAGATTGAGTAGTAGTCGAATTGGTAATATTAATCCAGGTAAATCCTCCGTCTGTAGAGTATTCCCATTGAACTACACTTCCAGTATGTCCCGAAAGGGTAAGATTACCAGAATTTCCGGAAAGACAAACGGAGGCTGGACCTGCAATTGTACCTCCTACACTAGGTGCTGTATTTGTCACTACATACCCCGAAAATGTATTGTTACTTGCATTAATATCACCTGCTATATTTACAGTTCCAGTAAACGTATAAACACCCGGAACGGAAAGATTTGCTTGCGTTAAGAACGTGTAAGTAAGTGTTGAATTCATCAACAAAGGGGCTCCAAGAGTCACAAGTTCAGTTACAGGCGCACCTGCATTTATTGTGTAAGACACATTAAATGAAGTTGCTGCTGGAAGGTTTGGACCAAAATTGAAAATTTTGATCGTCACATTTTCAGTGGCAGTCATTGCGCATGAACTTACAGGAGCTGTCATATTAATTACAGACAGATCCTGTGCAAAAGCAGCAGATGAAAAAATAGTCGCGAAGGCGAGAAGGGTAAGTATTCTCTTCATATGATTAGGTATTGAGCAAGGATTAAGCTTTTCTGATAGTTCGTTGAATTCGTTCTATTTTCACCGGAATGGGAGATTTCAACATTTTCCGATCAATGATTATTGACCAAAATATTTTTAATAGGGTATTGAACATAGTTACAATAGATTGTAGGGGTCTTGTGCCCTTATACTGAGATTATGATAGCAGGGTTACGTAATTGATGCTAAATAAAAATAGTCGATAATTGAACATATACCTATGACTACTAGTGCTTTACAATAATTTTTTGGGTAACTTTTCCTATTTCGGAATCAATATAAATAAGATAAACTCCATCTGAAATGCCGTTTAAATCCAGAACTCGGCTATTATTTCCTGAAAATGCAATTTGCTTTCCAAAAACTCTAACCTCACGACCAGAAATATCAAAAAGGCTCACATTCACTTGAACCAAACTATTAGAACTGAAATTCAAATAACAGTTTTCTGCAGTTGGATTGGGATAAATTGTAGCATTAGAAAGCGATGGAAGGATTTCAGTAACATTTACCTGAAACAATGTACTGTCATAATTGTCCTGATAAATTACATTGGTAATTACTTCATTGCTAGCAATTACCTGGCAATCAATTTCCAAAACCGGAATTTTTTGTCCGTTTGCTATCCATTTGTATTGCACTTCAAGTGGACGAGGAATGATAAATCCAGTTACACTATCCAGGCTAATGGTATCCGTTTTTTGAACGTACGAAATCATTCTTAATACTGAAAAAGTGTCTAAAGGAGTAATTATTGTCCCCCAACCATCGACAGTACTTTCACGATGAATTGTTTGTCCGATGTAAGGTAAAGGAGGGAAATTTATAGCATAAGCCCCATCAGAAGTGTCAGCATCACCAAAATTTAATGGGAAACGGTAGACATAATCACTTGATGTATACAATACAGGAATAGTAAAAGTAGTCAATGGAGTATATTCAAAACTCAACCCATTTTGACGGTACCCACTTGAGCCGTTTTTGAAATAGTCAGTAAAATTCGAAGGAATGTTCCCGATAACAGGTAAAGAATCAGGTGAAGGATTGAGGAAAGCAAGAGTTGAAAGAAAGTTAAAAGGAAGCGCAGTCGGGGAGTTAAAACGATATTCCTGTTGCGCGTTAGCAACAAGACTTGAAAAATCCCATATATAATTTGCTCCAGAAAGACTGTAGATAATGCTTCCAACTCCCGAAGCAAAACTTACACGAACACTATCCCCTGGCGAGGGCATATCATTCTGATTTACAGAAATTTGAGCGGATGCGTTTAAGAATAAACAAGACAGAATTAGGGATAGTAGACGTGTTTTCATAGGGTTTGAATAACGTCTAAATGTACGCACCTCTATCCTACCCTACAAATCTAATTTTACTAATTATTCTGGTCGTAAGTCTTGATATTGTAAGTTCCACCCTTATAGGTGACATCTGAATCTGAAGAAATTAATGAAATGGTTGCAACCCCATCTGCATTAATCTTAACCCAATATTTGTAGGATGAACCTGTCACACCTGAAATAGCATTGAATTTGAAATAAGTATTCCCACTTTCAGTAGATCTACGCAAATCGGAAATCTTATAAAATTGAACTTGATCTATAGAACCATCATCGGTGAAGACATTATGCACCATATATCCATCAGCAAAAGAAATATCAAAAATCTGATTACACTTTGCTGCCTTGTCTGGACCATCATCTGTATTGTAATACTTTGTTGCTTGAAAAACTAAACCTTTCAAGTCCATGTATTGTGCCTGAACTGAAATTGCAAAAACCGTAAAAAGTCCAATTAGAATTTTCTTCATAAAATATGTATTTCTTTTCCCAAAAATATCAAAGAATTTCCCAATAGAAATAACTGAATCCAGATTAGTTCAATAACTTATTAACAAGAAGAAATTTCTTCGCTTTGGATATTAACTTTATAGTTCACATTCTCCCGAACTTCTATCCATTTTAATATTTCTATTCGTGCAATTTAATCACCTCCACGTACATACCCAATTTTCTCTTCTTGATGGAGCTGCTAGTATTTCCGGCTTATACAAAAAAGCAGTTAAAGATAACATGCGGGGAATTGCAATTACTGATCATGGAAATATGTTTGGCGCGTTTAAATTTGTTGCAGAAGCGCAAAAATATAATACAGCAGAAAATCCGAATACAATAAAACCCATCGTGGGTTGTGAATTTTATATGGTAGAAGATCATCTAAAAAAATCTTTTACTCGAGAAGAAAAGGATATTCGTTACCATCAATTATTTCTAGCAAAAAATGCAGAAGGTTATGCGAATCTGGTGAAGTTATGTTCGCTTGGATATACAGAAGGAATGTATGGGAAGTATCCACGCATCGACAAAAACATGGTATTAAAATACCATAAAGGATTAATTGCAACAACTTGTTGTTTAGGAGCTGAAATTCCACGAACTATTATTCGCAAAGGGGAAGCTGAAGGTGAAAAAGTATTTAAATGGTGGCTCGACCTTTTTGGTGAAGATTATTATATCGAGTTACAACGCCATAGTATTCCTGAACAGGAAATTGTGAATGAACTTTTATTGAAATGGGCTGTTAAATACAATGTAAAAACGATTGCTACGAATGATTCCCATTATGTGAATGTGGAGGATTCCAACGCACATGATATTTTACTTTGTATAAACACTGGCGAAAAACAAAGTACGCCAACGATGAAAGAAATGTCAGATGATGACATGTCTTCAAAGGGAAAACGTTTTGCATTCTGGAATGATCAGTTTTATTTTAAAACCTCAGAAGAGATGAGTAATCTTTTTGCTGATGTTCCGGAATCTATTGACAACACCAACGAAATTGTAGATAAGATTGAACCGCTCAAATTGAAGCGAGATATTCTTCTCCCCCATTATAAAATTCCCGCAGGATTTGTTGATCAGGATGAATACTTGAAACATCTTACTATGGAAGGTGCTGCGAAACGTTATTCGGAAATGACACCGGAAATTGAAGAGCGAATCGCATTTGAATTATTTACGATCAAAACCATGGGATTCAGCGGCTATTTTTTAATCACGCAGGATTTTATTAATCATGGAAAAGATATTGGTGTACTCATTGGCCCAGGCCGTGGATCTGCTGCGGGGTCTGTAGTCGCTTTTTGTACAGGAATAACCAATATTGATCCAATAAAATACAAATTACTTTTTGAACGTTTCTTAAATCCCGATCGTAAATCAATGCCCGATATAGATACGGACTTTGATGATGAAGGGCGACAAAAAGTAATTGATTATGTGGTGGAGAAATACGGACAGAATCAAGTAGCACAGATTGTGACTTACGGAACGATGGCAGCAAAAATGTCTATCAAAGATGTTGCGCGTGTAATGGATCTGCCTCTCGATCAATCGTTGATGCTAACTAAATTAGTTCCTGATAAACCCGGAACTGAATTAGGTCGAGTATTGAATGCCCCAATGGACGGACCTAAATCATTGAAGGAAGTTGAACAATTTGGTGGTGACGATATTGAAAATATAAAAAAGCTTCGTGCAATTTTTGCAGGAAAAGATCTTGCAGCAAGTGTTTTGAAAGAAGCTTTGGTGTTGGAAGGTTCTGTTCGTGGCGTTGGTGTTCATGCCGCTGGAATTATTATTGCGCCGCAGGATTTAACTGATCTTATTCCTGTTGCGATTTCAAAAGATTCTAAACTTTGGTTAACGCAATACGATGGAAAAGTAATTGAAGATGCCGGCGTAATTAAAATGGACTTTCTCGGATTAAAAACATTGACAATTATCCGTGATGCCTTGCGATTGATTAAAGAAAATCATGGTATCGATATAAACATTGATACCATTCCACTTGACGATCAAAAAACATTTGAGTTATATCAGCGCGGAGAAGCAAATGGAACTTTTCAATTTGAGTCTGCAGGAATGCAAAAATATCTCAAAGAATTAAAGCCGGATAAGTTTGAAGATCTCATTGCAATGAACGCATTGTATCGTCCGGGTCCGATTGAATATATTCCGAAATTTATTTTGCGTAAGCACGGTCGAGAAGCTATCAGTTATGATCTTCCGGAGATGAAGGAATATCTTGAAGATACATACGGCATTACAGTTTATCAAGAGCAAGTCATGTTACTTTCTCAGAAGTTGGGCGGATTTACTCGCGGCGATGCCGATGTACTTCGAAAGGCAATGGGTAAAAAAGATAAAGTGACATTGGATAAGATGAAAGGGAAATTTATGGATGGAACCAAAGAAAAAGGTTTTGATCCTAAAATTTGTGAGAAGATATGGGTGGATTGGGAAGCGTTTGCACAGTATGCTTTTAATAAATCACATTCTACTTGTTATGCATTTGTTGCCTATCAAACAGCCTATTTAAAATCACATTATCCAGGTGAATACATGGCTTCTGTACTCACGCATAATCTTGGCAATATTGATAAGATTACATTCTTCATGGAAGAGGCTCGTCGTATTGGAGTTCCTGTATTAGGACCGGACGTGAATGAATCTGAAATACATTTTGCCGTAAATAAAAGTGGGCAGATTCGTTTTGGTATGGGCGCAATAAAAGGTGTTGGTGAAAATGCAGCCCAGGCGATTATTTCTGAACGAAAAGAAAATGGTTTATATAAATCTGTTTTTGATTTGGTTCGGCGCGTAAATCTTCGTGCTGCTTCTAAAAAAACTTTAGAGAATTTAGTTTATGGTGGAGGAATGGATTCTTTTGCAACACTTCATCGTGCAACTTATTTCAAAACTGATAGTGATAACTCTTCCACCTTTTTAGAAAAAATAATTCGATTCGGTCAGGCGCATCAAGATGGAAAAAATTCTTCTCAAGTATCTTTGTTTGATTCCGTGGGTGATGACGGACAAATAGAAATGCCAGAACCACCAATTCCAGTAACAGAAGAATGGGGACGAATGGAAAAATTAAAAGCAGAGAAAGAAGCAATTGGAATTTATTTATCCGGTCATCCACTCGATGATTATAAAGTGGAAATGGCAACTTTCTGTAAACATAAAGTTACCGAGTTGAAAGACCTTCCGAAATGGAAAGGTCATGAATTAATTGTGGGCGGAATGATTACGAGCGTGCTGCATAAAATGACAAAAACAGGAAAACCTTTCGGTACATTTTTTCTTGAAGATTATAATGAGTCGCACGAGTTTGCTTTGTTTGGAAATGATTATGTGGAATTCAAAAAATACATATTAACTCCAGGTTATTTTGTGCTGATAAAAGGAATGGTTCAAGAAAGATTTGGTCAGGAAGGAAATCTAGAATTCAAACCAAAGTCTATGGAATTACTCAGCGAGATTATGGAAAAACGAGTTAAGCAATTCACCATTCAATTACCACTTCCTGCAATTAATGAAGATTTAATTTCACGTATTCAAACTATTGTTTCTAAACATCCTGGAAATGCTTCATTAAAATTTGTAGTAATGGATACTGGCGAAAATCTCAAGGTAGAATTACCTGCAAGGAAAATTCGAGTCAAACCTGAGAATGAATTATTCAAGGAGTTAGATACACTGGTGCCGGAAGCGGGTTGGAAGATAAACTGATTTTACTACTTTAGCATTCGCCTTATTTGGCGATCCATAAACGGTGAGCATGAAAACACAAAAGAAAAAATTTCAATTTGATAGCTTTGATGAAAATTTGATTCAGTCTTTGATCAATGATGTTTATCAGACTATTGGTGATGCAGAAGAAATTTTCTTTGATGGAGTTGGGCAATCTGCCATTGCAAAACAGAATGACCCGATTTATGCAGAAGAAATGCAAAAGATTTTCGATCGTGTTTCTCCTGGTGTTGATTTTCAACAAAACTCTGCTGAATTAATTGCTTGCGTTAAATTAAAAACCTGTTCACTGAAAGATGCGCATCGATTAATCGGGCATTATTATAACTCTACCATTTACGTTCCTAAAGAAGGTATTTCAGCAAGAGAATTTGCAATTGAATTTAAGGAGAAGAATAATCTCAAGAATTTTTTGCGTACCGCACGATATAAAACCTTAATTGAAAAAGATTATCATATAGAACCGGAGAATGCAGTTTTTGTTGTGAAGGGGAATAGGATGATGGAAAAGGTTTCTTAGAAAAAATTACCCCAGCAACGTCTTCTTAGTAGCAGCCTTCAATACGTCCCAACAATTCTGTTGGGACTACTCAGTCTGACAAAGGAAATGTATCGAAGACAGGAAAAAAAACTACCCCAACAACGTCTTCTTAGCTGCAGCCTTCGATACGTCCCAACAATTCTGTTTGGACTACTCAGTCTGACAAATGAAATGTATCCTAGACAGGAAAAAAAACT
>JBBRYH010000064.1:0-17268 GCA_038237845.1 Bacteroidia bacterium | reverse complement strand
TGCAAATAGTGCTCTTGCTCGTGCGTGCAAATGGAAAAGTCGGTTTTCGTGGGGCCCTTTTTGGTTACTTTTTGGGCAAACAAAAAGTGACAAAGGCGATAGAAAAAGAAAATAATGAATGTAAAATGTAGGATCTAGAATAATGAAATAAAAAAGCCTCTGATGTCCACGAAAAGTGTGGCCCTTTTTGGTTACTTATTGGGCAAACAAAAAGTGAAAAACGCGACAGAAAAGAAAATAATGAATGTAAAATGTAGGATCTAGAATAATGAAATAAAATTGCGCGCTGATGTCCACGAAAAGTGATGGCCTTTTTCGTTACTTATTGGGCAAACAAAAAGTGAAAAACGCGACAGAAAAGAAAATTCAGAATGTTGAAATCTTAGTATTTGCAATGAATTTTATAAATCAAGTTTAAATACTACATATAAAAGCTAAATTTGCCGCCTCTTAAGCCATTGCCAATTACAGAATGACACCACAACAGGAAATAGAACGCAGAAGAACCTTCGCCATTATCAGTCACCCTGATGCGGGGAAAACCACGCTCACTGAGAAATTACTTCTTTTTGGTGGTGCAATTCAAACAGCTGGAGCGGTAAAAAGCAACAAAATCAAAAAAACTGCTACTTCCGATTTTATGGAGATCGAAAAGCAGAGAGGAATTTCTGTTTCTACCTCGGTTATGGCTTTTGAATATGGCGGAAAACGAATCAACATTCTTGATACTCCTGGTCACAAAGATTTTGCTGAAGATACTTATCGCACCTTAACTGCTGTCGATTCTGTAATTCTTGTTGTGGATAGTGTAAAAGGAGTTGAGGAACAAACGGAGAAGTTGATGGAAGTATGTCGCATGCGCAATACGCCGGTGATGATTTTCGTAAATAAATTAGATCGGGAAGGACAAGATCCGTTTGATTTAATTGAAGAAATTGAAAAGAAATTAAACATTACTGTTTCGCCACTTTCTTGGCCTATAAGCAAAGGAAGTTCTTTCAGAGGCGTTTAGAATCTCCACCAGAAAGAACTGAATATTTTTACACCACACAAAACAACCAAATCGGAACCTGGAATAAAAATTAATGATGTTTTCGGTGAGGAAATTCTGCAATATGTCAATGAAGATTTGGTAATTAAATTACGTGAAGATGTAAAGTTGATTGGAAGTGTTTTTGAACCTTTCGACGCAGGATTATATCGCGATGGTTTATTAGCTCCTTTGTTTTTCGGAAGTGCAATCAATACTTTCGGCGTTCAGGAATTGCTCGATACCTTTTTAGAAATCGCCCCACCTCCTGCTTCTCGTATGGCAGAAGAACGCGAAGTAAAAGCATCTGAAAAACCATTCACCGGATTTGTTTTTAAAATCCACGCCAACTTGGATCCGAATCACCGCGATCGAATTGCATTTGTAAGAATTTGTTCCGGAGAATTTGAACGTAATAAATTTTATTACCATACGCGACTGAAGAAAAAAGTGCGTTACGCAAATCCAACAACCTTTCTTGCCAATGAAAAAACCTTAATTGAGAATGCTTATCCGGGTGATGTTGTTGGTTTATTCGATACTGGAAATTTCAAAATCGGAGATACACTTTCTGAAGGGGAAGATTTGCATTTCAAAGGCATTCCGAGTTTCTCTCCAGAAATTTTTAAGGAATTAGAGAATAAAGATCCTTTGAAGAGTAAACAATTAGAAAAAGGAATTCGTCAGTTAACAGAAGAAGGAGTTGCTCAATTATTTGTTCAACAACCTGGGGCAAGAAAAATTGTTGGAACGGTTGGTGAACTTCAATTCGAAGTAATTCAATTCAGAATTACCAACGAATACGGTGCAAAATGTTCGTTTCGTCCTTTGAATTATTACAAAGCGCTTTGGGTTTCTTCCGAAAATAAAAATGCGATGGAAGATTTTCTACAAAGAAAAGCCTCTTCAGTTGCCTACGATATTCACGATCGTCCCGTATTTTTCGCAGATACCGAATGGTCCTTAAATGCAGCTAAAGAATTTTTCAAAGAAATTCAGTTTCACACTTCGAGTGATTTTGATGCTAAATAAAGACGGTGGTAAGTTGCCAATTGTCGTTATCTATTTCATTATTCTTCCTTCAATAGTCTACATTCTAAATTCAATTTTTCGGGCGTGCTCCTTTGGAGTCAGGCTCTCGGCAGTCGCTTCCCCACAATCCTGTGGGGAGAGCTCCAACAATGCCTCCATCCTTCACGCAAATAATAGCTGAGAGCAAATTAGCAAATGACTAAATCCAGATTGCGATGAAAACTTCGTTTTATTTAAAATCTGATAATCAATACTTTAAAGCACTTTCCTCCTTTAAGCAGATGGACACTTTCCCTTTAATTCCTTGCAAATCCGGATAAAATTCCTACTTTTGCATCCCCAATATTGGGAAAACTAAAATCTATTAACTAATGCCTACGAAGATCAGACTACAACGTCACGGAAAGAAAGCTTATGCATTCTTCCACATTGTTGTCTCCGACGGTCGTACCCCACGGGATGGGAAGTTTATTGAAAAGATAGGCACCTATAACCCGAACACGAACCCGGCGACAATTGAAATTGACATGGACAGCGCTTTTAACTGGATCAAAACTGGTGCACAGCCAACTGACACATGTCGCGCAATCCTTTCTTACAAAGGAGTAATGATGCGTCACCATTTACATCGCGGTGTAGAAAAAGGAGCACTTACACAAGAACAGGCAGACGCTAAACTTGCAAAGTGGATGGATGAAAAAGCAGCAAAAATCGAAAGCAAAAAAACAGGTCTTTCTGATTCAGCTGTCAACGAAGGCAAGAATCGTATCAAAATGGAGAAAACAGCAAACGAAGCACGCGCCGCAAAAATCGCAGCTAAGAATGCAGCTCCTGTTGCAGAAGAGCCAAAAGCTGAAGCGCAAGCAGAAGTTGAAACTCCAGCAGCTGAAAATACAGATAACGCATAGTCAATATTTGACTTATGAAATAAGAGACCTGAGATTTTTCTCGGGTCTTTTTTTATGTTCTTACAGAAACAAAAAAGGAATTTATACTTTTGAATAGGACATTGCGTTTATTAAATCAGTTTCAAGTCTAAAGTCTCTTCCCATGAAGCGAATACTTTTTTTATCACTTCTGGCACTCGGTTGTAACCAAGTAACAGAGCAAACAAACAACGTCTCGACGTCTATTTCAATAGTAGATTCCGGCAAGTATAAAGCAGACTCAACCAAATCAGATTTTGCACACGATTCGACAAAACTTGTATTAACACACTTGAGCGATACGATGCTCGTAAAAGGTGATTGGGTAATTTTCCTTCGTCCTGATTCGTTACGTTTTGAAAGCTATAAAAATGAATTGCACTCCGGCATTTACGAAGCAGATTCAGATTTCGGTTTTGCAATTTCTATGGCGATTGATACCATTGTAAAGAACAAAGATTTTAAGAAACTCAAAGCAATGGTTTCTACAAAAAGATATATTACGTTGGTAGATTGCAATGGCGGTCCACTTACAATCGATCGAGATACTGTAAATTATGGAGTCATACTTTCTAGTACAGGAAAAAACATAAAAGCAGAACAAAATGTATTTCCGGGATCACACTATATTAAAGTGATAAGAAATTATTTTGGTTTGAAGAAGTGATGTAAATAGTGTCCAGTGCACTGTGCGCAAACACACAAAATAAAATTTGAAATAAAAGCCAGTGAATAAAAACGATTGTTTTCTTTTAGGTTACACACTTCGTGCTTCTGGTGTGCAGGGCGAAGTAGTTATTGAAATGGATGTTGATGATCCAACACGATACAAAAAGCTTGATTCTATTTTTTTGGAGCTTCACGGTTCTCTTGTTCCATTTTTTGTAAAAGGAACAAAGCTCAATGGCAGTTCACTAACAGTAAAACTCGACGGTATTGACAAGCCGGATGATACACGCGAAATCATGAAGTGCTCTGTCTATCTTCCGCTTGAAAAATTACCTGTACTTGATGAAAATCGTTTTTACAACCATGAAATTGTAGGCTTTGAAGTAATTGATGAACGCTTTGGAGTAGTTGGAATTGCGGAAGAAATGTTGGACCGTTTAATGCAACCAGTAATTAAAATCAGAAATGGTAAACAGGAAGTAATGATTCCATTACCCGATAGCGCCATTCAAAAAGTAGATCGAGCGGCTAGAAAACTATATGTTACATCTCCTGAGGGTCTGATTGAACTTTATCTCACTCCTGATGAGAGTGAGCCAGATGATCTTGATAGTTAATCGGAGTACGAATTACTAATGATGGCGAATAGTTAAGAATTAGTACATCATATCAAGACCCTTCGCAACTATTCGCAATTCGTACCCATCGTAATTCGTACCCACATTTTTCTTAGCTTAGACATAGTACATTTTTATGTCAGCAAACAGTTTTGCATTCAAGCAATTTACAATTCATCAGGATAAGTGCGCCATGAAAGTGGGCACAGACGCTGTATTACTCGGCGCCTGGGCTAAAACGTATGGTGTTCGTCGCGCATTAGATATCGGAACAGGCACAGGAATAATTGCGCTAATGCTCGCACAGAAATGTGGCGCAACAATTGACGCGATTGACATTGATGAAGCTAGTGCATTTGAAGCCAAAGAAAATGTTTCAAATAGTAAATGGAACGATCGGATTCATGTGCATCATATTTCCTTACAGGATTATACAAAACTGCAAGATGATAAATATGATTTGATTGTAAGTAATCCTCCTTACTTCAGTGATGCGCAACCGACCACAGAAGAATCGAGAACCAAAGCACGGCATACAGTGCTCCTCCCCTTTTCTGATTTGATTGATGGGGCAAAAAAATTACTTTCAAAAGAAGGGAAATTTTATGTGATTCTTCCAAATATTGAAGGAGAACGATTTCGTGAAATGGCCGAAGCAAAAGGTTTGCATTTGCGTAGAATCACACGTGTAAAAACTACTCCTGAAAAAACAGAGAAACGATTCCTCATGCAATTTGGATTTATTTCAAAACCACAAGTTTCAGAGTCGACATTAATTATTGAACAAGACAATTTAAATGCACAGCATTATACGGAAGAGTATAAGGAATTGACGAAGGAGTATTATCTGAATATGTGATGAATTTTTTAGGATACAAATAGGAAGGTGAAGTGCGATTTGATAATTTTCTTTGTGTCTTAGTGACGTTGTAGACAAGCAATTAAACATATAAATTTCCTAACTAGCCCGGATTGAGCCATTGTTGGAGCTCTACCCACAGCATTGTGGGGAAGCGACTGGCGAAAGCGGGTCCAAAGGACTCCTTCGGAGAGAAATGTTTGTGAACAATTGAAATGTCCGTGCTCCTAAGCCTTAATTTTGTCTATGACTATTAAAAAACTAATTGCGAAGGCGACAAGTAAACTAGAAGGAAAATTCCAGAAGTACGAAACGAAATTTAAAGCAGGAGATAAAGCGCCCGAAATAAAAGGAATTTTGCAGGATAGAACTTCCTTTGACTCGAAAAGTATAAAAGGAAAGAAGGTTGTATTATATTTCTACCCCAAAGATGAAACTGCGGGTTGTACTGCCCAGGCTTGTAGTTTGCGTGATAATTACGAATACATGAAGAAACAAGGTTATGAAGTAATTGGTGTAAGTGCAGATAGTGTGGAAAAACATTTGAAATTTATTAAAAAGTATGATTTGCCTTTTCCTTTGATTGCTGATGAAAAACTGGAATTGATAAAAGCGTACGATGTGTGGGGCAAGAAACAGTTTATGGGAAAAGTGTTTGACGGAATTCTGCGTACAACTTTTGTAATTAATGATAAAGGAATGATTGAAGAAGTGATTTCTAAAGTGGATACTGGAGAACATGCTTCACAGATAATGGGTGAGTGAGTTGGAAGTTCGGAGTTCGGAGTTGGGAGTTCGGAGTTGGGAGTTGGGAGTTTGGAGTTTGGGGTTTGGGGTTTGGGATTTGGAATTTGAAATTTGAAATTTAGTATACAATTCACATTGAATCTCTGCGAACTTTCAGCGGACTCTGTGAAATCTGCGAGAATTAGTTGAAGATTAAAGGAAATAATGCACCTTTTCGACCAGAATAGCGCTATAGTTAATAATTTAAATATTAATTTCAAAAATATTTTATTTAACCTTATCTATTGATTTACAAAGATTTAAATAGCTTACGGTGGACAATTATTAAGCATTGTTAATAAGTTTAACGCTAATTTATTTGCTAATATTAATCTAAACTCTAATTTTGTCTCGTAATCATTATTAAAACTTATTTATTCACGCGCTAATTATTACTTATTATGAGCAAGGACAAAGACAAAGACAAGGAAGTAAACAAAGAGAAACTGAAAGCACTTCAACTTACATTAGACAAGTTGGAGAAGACTTACGGTAAAGGAACCATTATGAAAATGGGAGACAGTCCGGTTGAACAACTGGAAGTTATTCCTACAGGTTCACTCACCCTCGACATTGCACTCGGAGTTGGTGGATACCCAAAGGGCCGCGTCATTGAAATATATGGACCGGAATCTTCAGGTAAAACAACATTAGCTATTCATGCCATTGCGGAAGTTCAAAAAGCAGGTGGTATTGCTGCATTCATTGATGCGGAGCATGCGTTCGATCGTTTCTATGCACAACGTTTGGGTGTAGACACTGATAATCTTTTGATTTCACAACCTGATAATGGTGAGCAGGCATTAGAAATTACAGAAAACTTAATTCGCTCCGGCGCAATTGACATTATCGTAATCGACTCTGTAGCGGCTCTTACACCAAAATCAGAAATTGAAGGCGAGATGGGTGATTCCAAAATGGGATTGCATGCACGTTTAATGTCGCAAGCTTTACGTAAACTAACTGGCACTATTTCAAAAACAGGATGTTGTTGCATTTTCATCAACCAGCTTCGTGAGAAGATCGGTGTGATGTTCGGAAATCCGGAAACAACTACGGGTGGTAATGCTTTGAAATTTTATGCATCCGTACGATTAGATATTCGTCGTTCAACACAAATTAAAGATGGCGAAACCGTAATGGGAAATCGCACACGTGTTAAAGTGGTGAAGAATAAAGTGGCTCCTCCTTTCCGACTTGCAGAATTTGATATTCTTTACGGAGAAGGTATTTCAAGATTGGGAGAAATCATTGACCTAGGTGTTGAACATAACATCATCAAAAAAGCAGGATCATGGTTCTCTTATGAAGACACAAAACTTGGACAAGGTCGTGATGCTGTAAAACAAATTTTCATTGACAATCCTGATTTGATGGATCGTATTGAAAGACAAATTCGAGAAACGCTTTCAGGTAAAGCTCCAGTTGAGGAATTTGTAGAAGCATAGACCTCACCCTGAAATTTCAGTGGAGAGTTAATGATTCTTTGCAGACCCTCACCCTGAAACTTCCGTGGTGAGTGAAGGATTCTTTGCAGGCCCTCTCAGAAGGAGAGGGCGATTTTAACCTCACCCTGAAACTTCCGTGGTGAGTGAAGGATTCTTTGCAGGCCCTCTCCGAAGGAGAGGGTGATTTAAGGGAATTGGGAAATGACGGAGAAATTCTTTTGTCGTGGTTGATTGGTTTTGATTCGCCATTTCCCTGATTTTATTTGGTTAAAACTAAAAACCGCTCTGACAGTAATGTCGGAGCGGTTTTTTTTACAATTGAAACATAGATAGTTTAACTTATCTTCAACAGAAATAAGAAATAAAATAGTATGAAGTTAATTTTTAAAAACCCAGAATTTAAATTTTCAAAATGAACCGAAATCATCTTTTTGCAATTGTCTTTATCTTAATTATTACAATAATTTCGAATGCCTGTTCAACTTCAAAAAAAACAGTAAGTCAAACTGCAGCAACACCAATTACTACTACTACAACTCCTATTGTACAAGGACCAACACCCAATATGATATCATCTGAAGGTTATTATGCGCCAGGAAATGAGGAGTTGATTGCTATTCAAAAACAATTTTCTGAAGTTAACATGCAAACACTTACAGATGGTTATGCACTTTATACAGGAGTTTGCACAAATTGTCATAACGCAAATAATATCTATTTCATTCCTGATGAAACATGACCAATGACATTGGATTCAATAGCAATAAAAGCACAAATTACTCCCCATCAAAAGGATGCGATAAATAAATATGTCTTATCAATAAAGGCAATGCAAGGGAAATGATTTACAAAAAAAACATTTCAGGTTTCAGAAGTTATACTTCAAATGCCAACTATAAAGTTTTGTAAGTTCGGCTTGTTAAAAGGGGAAATTATTTACAACTTTTTCAGAATGAAAAAATTATTTTTTAAAATAAATCGAACATGCATAAAACATTCGGAATGCTTAGTCTTAATTAACAAACAATTTAACATTCCAATCCGTAAACCGTCTAAGTCTCAATAAAAGAATATTTTTTAAAGTCATATTACCCCCACCCCCTATGATAAACGCTACGCGCCCCCTCGCCTTCATCACCCTTTTTATTTTATTTTCTTTTTCCAATGCCTTTGCACAAGAATGGATAAACACTTGGAATCATGAAAATAATTTTTATACAGTACAGGATTCTTTTAATGCTTATTTAGCAAATCACTTAAATCAGGCTGATGCCGATGAAACTGTAGTGGGCGAAAAAGAAGAAGGTGAAATGTTTCCAGGATATGAGCAATATAAAAGATGGGAAGCATTTGTTGCACCACGTGTCTACCCAAGTGGCGACTTATCATTATTATCAAATTCAAGAATTAACTACAACGAATTTCTTCAGGAAAGAAATTTACAAAGAAATTCCAGCGGAAATCAAACGGCATCAACTCCTTGGGTAGCAATGGGACCATTCGGTCCGCTTACTGGAGTGGCAACAAATGGACTTCCACGCAAAGCAGGAAGAATAAATTTTGTGACCTATTTGCCAGGCAGTCCAAATACATATTGGGTAGGAGCCGCAGCAGGTGGATTATGGAAAACAATTGATAATGGTCAAACATGGAGTACTTCAACAGATTATTTATCCAGTATAGGATGTACAGATTTAGCGATTGATCCAACAAATTCATCCATCATGTATCTTGCTACCGGTGATGGCTATGGTTCATTCCGTGATCCATCTACATTTGGAATTTTAAAATCAATTGATGGTGGATTAACATGGGCAGCAACAGGATTGACTTTTCAATTAAGTCAAAAAGTAGAAATTCGCCACATCATCATTAATCCATTAAATCCCTTAATTGTTATGTGTTCAACTTCAAGTGGGATTTTCAGAAATGCAAATGGAGGAGCCGGTGCATGGACAAATGTACAAGCAACAAATACTTTTGATCTTGAATTCAAACCCGGAAGTACGGATACTATTTATGCAGGTGGTTTACGTTTCAGAAGATCTATTGATGGAGGATTGACGTTTGTACAAATTTCAACAGGAATTCCTACAAGCGGTTCAACACGAATGGAAATTGCAGTCACGCCCGCAAACCCAACAACGGTTTATGTGGTTTCAGCGGCTACAACAACTTTTGGTTTACAAGGTGTGTATCGCTCAACTGATGGAGGAACAACATTCACATTAATGGCAACTACACCAGATGTTGTAGCAAGTGATTGTTTTATTACTTCTACTTCTGGTCAAGGTTGGTACAATCTTTCAATTGATGCTTCACCAACAAATGCAAATGAAGTTGTGGTTGGAGGTTTAGGTGTTTGGCGATCTGTAGATGGTGGAGCAACATGGGCTGGAATAGGATGTGCATATAATTGGAGCAGTCCCGTTCCTTATGTTCATACTGATCATCAGGAATTAGAATATACTGCAGCAGGTATTTTATATAGTGCAAATGATGGCGGAATATTTGAATACACAGGAACACAATGGATAGATCATAGTTCTCCAATGAACATTGCACAGATTTATAAGATTGGCCTTTCTAATCTCTCACCAAATTTATGGATCACAGGTCATCAGGATAATGGCTCAAATATTTATAATGCTGGTGTTTATAATGCAAGTTTAGCTGCAGATGGTGGTGATTGTTTTATTGATCGTACAAATGATCAAAACATGTATGCATCCATAACACAAGGACAATTTTATAAATCAACAAATGGTGGGGGAATATGGACAGCTTGCGTTACTGGATTACCTGCTGGAACCGGATGGATGACCCCTTGGAAACAAGATCCAACTAATGCTAATACTTTATATGCCGGTCGCGCACAAATGTATGTGTCGGTTAATCAAGCTGGAACTTGGACCGCAACTCCTGGAACAATGAGTCCTGTTGTTGCGAATCAGTATATCACAGAATTCGCAATTGCTCCGTCGAACAATCAATACATTTACGCGATACATGGAACAACAGGCGTTTTCACAACTACAAATGCAGGAACTACCTGGACCTTGTGTAATGGATTACCAACAACACTAGCATCAGCTTCATTTGTTACAGTTGATCCAGTAAATCCGCTTATTGCTTGGGTAACTTTCAGTGGGTATTCAAACGGAAATAAAGTTTTCAAAACAATTGACGGCGGAGTAAACTGGTTGAATATTTCTTACAACCTTCCAAATATTCCTGCTAATTGTTCTGTGTTTGAAAGAGGAAGTACGAATGGTGCAATTTATGTTGGAATGGATGCAGGCGTTTATTACATCGATAATTCTTCTGTGACTTGGACTTTGTTTAATACTTCATTGCCTAATACACCAATTTTAGATATGGAAATATCTGCAGCATCACCTACAAAAATCAGAGCTGCTACGTACGGACGTGGAGTTTACCAAACTGATCTTGGCATTTCAACAGGTGTAGTTCAAAATTCTGAAGGTTTGATTTATTTCAACATTTATCCAAATCCAACTTCAGACATTTTACATGTGAATATTAATTATGAAAAGGATATCACTGCCCAATTGCAAATTACAAATTCAATCGGAGCACTTATTTTAAAACAGGATGCATTATTCGGAAGTAATAAATCTGAAGTGACTATTGATATTTCCTATTTGGCAAATGGAATTTATTTTTTCCAACTTGTAAGTAGCGAAGGAAATTCAAAAGCAATTAAATTTATTAAACAATAAATAAGGAATAAAATCAACTTTATATAAATCAGAACGACTACAAAAAGAAAGATTATAATGAATCCAAAAGTTGATTTTTATTTTAATAAAGCGAAGAAGTGGCAAGAAGAAATGATGCAATTGAGAAATATTATTCTTGATTGCCAACTTACGGAAGAATTGAAATGGGGTGTTCCGTGTTACTCGTTACAAAAAAGTAATATTGTTTTGATACATGCTTTTAAGGACTATTGCGCAGTTTTGTTTTTCAAAGGTGTATTGCTGAAGGATGCAAAAAGTATTTTAATACAACAAACCGCAAATGTACAATCAGCACGACAGCTTCGGTTTACAAGTGTTCAGGAAATTGCAAAACTAAAAGCTACCTTAAAGGCTTATATCTTTGAAGCCATTGAAGTAGAAAAGGCCGGTTTAAAAGAAGAATTAAAAAAAAGCACCGAATACCCCGTCACTGAAGAGTTTCAAAATGAATTGAACAAAAACAAATCCTTGAAAGCTGCATTTCATTCACTAACTCCAGGAAGACAGCGTGCTTACCTCCTATTCTTTTCTGCACCAAAACAAGCAAAGACAAGAGCGTCAAGGGTTGAAAAATATGTGACGCAAATTATCAGTGGAAAAGGATTGAATGATTGAATTTTTTTAATCAATAAACTATCATTGCTTAAATGACAATTATGGAAATGATCCCAACACATCATTTAAATGAAACCAAACAAAAGGAAATTATTGTAAATCCTTTGACTTTGTTAAATGAATATGATCATACTTCACCACATCGTCACGATTATTTTGAATTTTTTTATTTCAAAAATGGCGGAGGAAAACACAAAATTGATTTTATAGATTTTGATATTCATACCAACTCTGTTCATATAGTTGCACCTGGACAAGTGCATCAAATGATGCGTGAATTGGATTCTGAAGGTTTTGTTATGCTTTTTGAATTGAATTCCCTTAAAGCCCCATCCATAATTGAAGATTTTCTGTTTGAACATATTTGTTTGGATGCAGGAGAATTAAATCCTACTTACAAATTATCAGCCGAATCAAAATCTTCAAACATTTCCAGAATGGAGAGTATTACCAACTATTACAAGAACGGTAAACTTCTGGATAAATTAAGTATTTCAAATGAAGCTCAGGCTTTTTGTATTGAATGCATGAAGCTGAAGGGTGGTCAATTGAGTTCGAGCAATTCAGAATATTTCAAATTCAGAAAAATTCTGAAAGACCATTTCGGAGAAATTAAAAAAGTAAATGAATATGCCAAGATGATGAACGTTTCAGAAAAGTCGCTGAACGTATTGGTAAAAAAGCAGACCGGAAAAAGTGCAAGCGATATTATTTACGATCAAATTACCATGGAGGCTAAACGTTTATTGAATACGGGTATTTCCGTTAAGGAGACAGCATTTGCATTGAACTTTGATGATCCGGCTCATTTTTCGAAGTTTTTTAAGACCCAAACAGGGATTTCCCCTTCCCTGTATCAGAATAATACATGATTCTGTCCGAAATGTACATTTCCTAAGAGTATTCATGGGTTTACTTTTGACTTAAGCAATTGAGTTAATAGTAATAATCAATACCATGAAAAAATCTAAAATTGTAACTGCAAGTCTTTCATTCATCATAGCATCCATTTTGCTGATGAGTTTTGATATTGAAAGCAATAATGGCAAATCAGGTTATAGCGGTGCTCCAGGAGAAAACAAATGCAATTTTTGTCATACCTCTTTTGCATTAAATGATGGATTAGGGAGCGTAAGTATTTCAACAAATATGCCTGGCAATGCCTACACTCCTGGTCAAACATATTCAGTTAGTGTAACGGTCAACAGAAGTGGAAGTCCAGAATTTGGATTTGACATTGAAGCTTTAAGAGCAGGAAATACTTCAGCTGGTACTTTCGCGGTTACTAATTCTACTGAAATGCAAATTGCAAATTCCTCCAATGGCAGATCAAATGTTATCCATAAAGCAAATGGAGGCTTGACGAATGACTCACACACGTTCACATTTAATTGGACTGCACCTGTTGCAGGAACAGGAAATATAACATTTTATGCAACAGGAAACGGTGCAGACAATCATAATGACAAGCCTGGTGATCACATTTATTCTACTTCATTAGTTGTTAGTGAAGTTCCTGCAGGAATATTCCAATCAATTTCTGAAAACGAACCTTTCACAATATTTCCTAATCCGGCAACAGACGAATTAAATATTCATTTTAGTGCAGCAGCGGGATCGAAGATTAATTTCGGATTATATTCCCTCGAAGGCAAATTCGTTCAAAACATTTTTGAAGGAAATGGAACTGGTGATGAACAAACCATCAAATCACTTTTGGATTACGATATTGTATCGGGTATATATTTATTAAAAATGAACAATGGACAAAAAGTATCTTATGAAAAAATTATTGTAAGGTAGTTTACGGCTTGTATTTATATTGAGTTTAATATCCTACGCCTCGGCATCTTTGTCGAGGCGTTTTTTCTAATAAATATTTTGCGCAACCTATTAGTTGCTTATATTTGCTGCCAAGCGATTACTTAATAAGCAAATTACAGATGAGAAGAGATGTTTTCCAGGCTATAGCAGATCCTACTAGAAGAGCAATTTTAACCCTGATTGCCATTCAGGCAATGACACCCAATGCACTTGCCGAACATTTCGACAGTAGCAGGCAAGCTGTTTCCAAACACATTAAAATATTGGTTGAATGCAAGCTTATTAAACAAGAACAATCGGGCAGAGAAATTTATTACCATTTCAATCCAAAACAAATGAAAGAGGTATCAGATTTCCTAGAGCCCTTCCGTCAAATGTGGGAATCAAAGCATAATCAACTTGATAAAATTTTATTAAATTTAAAAAAGAATAAAAATGGAAAGTAAAAACAAAACGAGTGTCACAAAGGATTTCACAAATAAATCAATTTTAATTTCAAGGGAATTTAATGCTCCACTTTCACTTGTATGGCGTGCTTATACAGAGGCAGAACTTTTAATGCAATGGTGGGCACCATTACCATGGAAAGCAGAAACAAAACATATGGACTTCTCTGCCGGCGGTTATTGGTTATATGCAATGGTCGGACCAGAAAATGAAAAACATTGGGGAAGCATGAATTATATTTCAATTGACCTTCATAAAAGCTTTACAATAGAAGATGCGTTTTGTGATGCAGATGGGAATTCCAATCCGGAATTACCAGTCTCTAGAGGAAGTATGAACTTTACTGAAACCGCCAACAGAACATTAGTTGAATTCAAAATGACGTATGCAACAGAAAAAGATTTGCAGGCAATTGTTGAAATGGGCTTTGAACAGGGAATTACACTTTGTCTTGATCAATTAAATATTTTGCTTGAAAAAAAATAAAATTGAATGGAAAATAGTCCGTTTGAATTAAATAAAAGTAGTCTACAATTTCTCCAAATTTCTATTGAAACAGAGATTAATTCTGAGTATTTTAATTCCGTTTATAAAAAGCTAATTTTTTGCATTAAATTTATCATATAAGCATTGTATTTAAACCATTTGCATTTATAATCGTCCAACAGAAAAAACTTACAAATGTTTAATAAACTATTCCGTTTCTCAATTCTACTTTTCCTTCCTGTCTTCGCAATTGCACAGCCGAATAACATTAATCTTTCCAACACCTCCCTTTTTGGCGGAGAACCATATTTGGCCGTAAATCCCACAAACCATTTGAATGTCGTGGTTGCTTGGATGGCGCTTGATGCAACAACAGGATTTAGATTAAGTATTAAATCAAAAGCAAGTTTTGATGGGGGATTAACCTGGGGAAATTCTTTTGTGCAACCCCACTTCGGTAGCAATTGGGGTTCTGCTGATGTGTCAATGCAATTTCGCAGAAATGGAACTTTATATTTAAGTTATATCGATTCTCATCAACCTGATTCCGGTGGAGTTTACATTACGCATTCTTTGAATGGAGGAATTTCTTGGAGCACACCTACTCAAATTTGGAATGCTGCAATCGAAGATCCGACAAAAAGACCTTTGGATCGACCCTGGTTAGCAGTAGATAATTCCGGATCCATAAACGATGGGATGTTTTATATTACAACCAAACCTGCTCCCTGGATAGCTCCACCAAACCGTCCCTATTTAAAAACTTCATCTGACAGCGGACAAACTTGGAGCACTTATAGATATTTAGACACAACTGGTCATTTAGTAGGAAATATAATTGCTGCACCAATGGCATTTCCTACAGTAACAGCAGATGGAGCCTTATGTGCTGTCTTTCCAAGTTATCTTACTACACAATCTATTTTTCCTAAAATATTTCTAGCGAAATCCTATTCAAGAGGTGCAACCTTTCAATACAATGATTGTGTTGTCAATGCCGTTCCTGTTCAGGATACTCTTTACAAATTAGGCTATCGCTTGGCATCGAATTCACAAAACCCTAATCAACTTGCCCTTGCTTTTCTTGCAAGACCAAACGGCGATCCTGACGTTTTTCTTACTACAACCAATGATGGTGGAACAACTTGGAATACGCCAGTCAGAGTCAATGATGATGCACTCAGCAATGGAAAATCACAAGATATGGTTTGGGTTAGTTATGATCTTAACAACAAACTTGTAGTTACTTGGAGAGATAGAAGAAATGATTCTGGTTCTGGTTTTTATCAGAATACCGATATTTATTGTGCAGTGTCTATCGATAATGGAAATACATTTCAACCGAATCTTCGATTGAGTAATGTGACTGCTGCTTTCGATTCAATTTTAGAACAGTCCGGAAACGATTTCCTTTCTTCTGAATTAGTAAATGACACAATTTATGCAGCTTGGGGTGATACACGCACAGGAAATCTGAATATTTTCTTTGCTAAAACTTCTGATACTACTGGTGTTGGTTCAGGAATTATTTCAATTGATCAAAGTGAAACCACAAAGTTCGTTGTTTATCCAAATCCTACATCCGATCAATTAATCGTTTCTACTGATCAAAATTCCTTATTCGGGATTGTGATTACTGTTGCAAATTCCATGGGACAAGAAGTAGTGCATAAGCATTGTGACAATCATTCTACTTCTACGACTCTGGATATTTCTTATTTAAAACCAGGAATATATTTTATTACCATTGGAAATACAACTTACAAATTAGTGAAGGATTAGTTCATCCGATAATCTCATACAAGCCCCAAATTATAAGAACAGAACCGACTGAGGTAAAACCATACATTACAAAGGTGATGGAATTTCCTGCATGAAAATTAATATAGGTTACAAGGAAACTGGTAAGCAATAGTACAGAACCAATTACCAATTTTTGTAAACCCTTCTTGGACCGAGCTGCATAATATTCCTTCTTCACTTCCTTCATAACTTCCGAAACCAACGCTTCATTTTTAGAGATTTCAATCAACTCCTCTTTAGTCTCGATGAGATCTTTGTGATGCGACAATAATTCCATTGCCTTTGATTTTAATTTCAGAAACTCTTGTTGGTCCAATGTCGTTTTGGTTTTATAGTTGAAACCAATTTATAAAATATAACATTTGGCGAAAAATGATCTTCGTCATATTAAAATTTCTCTGCTTCGATTATTCTTCCATCCAATTGCAATGATTCAATTCTAAAATCCCCTTTACTCGATTTTAAATTATAACTTCTTTTATATTTTTCTGAAGTTTCATTTTCTTGAAATTCAATATCCATCCCGACATGTCCATCCCACTCCCAACCCAAAACGTTTGCAACAAGTTTAGTTTCTCCAATTTTCAAACTAAATGTTCCTGGATCTGAACCGTGATTAAATGATTCTCCACCTTCCTCATTTATTGTAGGGGAGTTCTAAAAATCAAATTGTCAGCAAGTAATAATTTAACTTTGTGATTATCAAATAATTATGGCTATATTATATGCTATAAACAAGATAGGCAAAATGAAGTTAATATGCTACAAAACACGAGGAAAAAAGGGATTATTTGACGAACAAAACTCGATAGAACTTTTATCAGAAATTGGTAATCCATTAGAGATGGTAAGTAAGGTGATGGATTTTGAGATGTTTCGTTCAACCTTAGAGAACAAATTATTGAACACGAATAAAAAAAATAACGCAGGAGCAAAACCATTTGACACGGTGTTGATGTTTA
>JBBRYH010000063.1:0-17698 GCA_038237845.1 Bacteroidia bacterium | reverse complement strand
TCATTTTTTTCCTGCTGAGTTTTCTTCTGAAACAATCCCATGCTTTTCGCTACTTCAAGCAGAGAAGGTTTTTCAAAGCGTGGAATTGTTTTTAGATTTTGCTCGGCAGCATCCAATATTTTCTTCGCTGTTGGCAACATCTCTTCCAGTTTTATTTTAGTCTCATTCAACGAAAATATTTTTTCCTCGATCTCTCCTTTTCTTTCCTTCCTGTTTACTGATTCAACCGTTTGATCCCAAAAACTGTCGTCTAAATCCCCCACATCATTATGCCAAGCTGTGTGTTTTTTATTTTGATTTAACTTCGGCAGGTTCGCCATTTCATTTTTCCAGTGGGTCAGATTTTCATTGCATTGCAAAAGCAGATTCTCTACGCGCCTTAAATCGGATTCCGATTTCCCCCTTTTTTCCAGCGCATCCTTATATGCCTGCGTTTCTTTTTTTATTAGAGGCACAATATTGGTTTTCATCTGAACAGACGGCTGTTTGACGTTTGTGACGTCTGTTTTCGCATTTATTTCAATCACCCCGCGCAATCCTTCAAGCGGTTTTTCAGCTTGTGTTTTTACTTGCTCCTTTTCAGTTGATGGTTTTATTTCGGGAGATTTCTTCTTGCCCTTATTCTCTTCCCAATGTTTTGCCTTGCAGGTGTTATCGCAAAATTTTGAATCGGCTCTTCTTTCAGGAGGAACTGGATCACCACAATACAAACATTTTCTTGCTTCCATTTTTTATTTATTAATGACGAATATTTAGTCGTCTAAAGACGTCTCAGACGTCTGTTTTTTTTCACCATTAAAAGCGGTGAAGTATTTTTCTTCACCGCTTTAGTTAATCAACTACCGATTACTTCTCTTGCTCATTTTCTTCATTCATTTCCTCACGGATTTTTTCGAGAATTTTCTCAAGTTCATCAACCTCATCCGTTTCATCGCGTTCATAACTCACCTCTAATACTATTTCACCTTCTGTGGTGGTTCCCGTAACTGTGTTGTCAAGGTGTCTGCTTGCCATTTCATCAGTGAACTCTACAATTGCTTCTGATGGCACGAGGAATTCTGCTTTTCTCATTTTGTTTTGGTTTTAATTGTTTGACATTTTTTGGTTTCGCTTTAATCAAGCAGCTTTTTTCAAATGGCTGTTCAAGGTGAAGGTTACAGCTTCGCCTTCAATCTCATAATGTGTTTTTACTTTTCCCTGCTGAATCCATTGCTGCAATTCCGAAAGATGGAAATAGAGTTTATTCCCCTTCTTGAAATGAGGAATAAGTTTGCGGGAAGTTTTTTCGTACAGGGTGGTGATCTTCAGCTTGAGAAATTCCGCTGCCTCCTGTACACTAAGAATATCAGGTAACTGTTGTTTGATTGCGCCCAGCTGATCTGTTAAGATTTCTTTCAGCGCATCCTTTAGGAATTCCTTGAACTCCTTCTCGGAAATGTTGGTTAAAAATTGTACACTCATCGTTACGTTGTTTTGGTTTTCGCAACGAAGGTGGGGCTGTTGTTTGGATTTTGTTTGGTACGTGAAGGTTCGTGAAGGGTGGAAAGCTATTCTTCTTCGGGCTTTATCTCGTCCACAATAAATTTTTGAATTTCCTTCAATGCCCTTGAAACTGCTTCAACGTTTTTAAGGGATGCAATCCGACCCAATTCTGATTTGTTCAGATTTTGTCTGAGTGTATCTGCGCTGTATCCGGTGAGAACAGAAAATGCAAGACCTGCTTCTTTATTATTCAGGTTCTCATCTTTCAAAATTATTTTCGTTTGACGAAGGCAGTAAATCAAAAGGGCTGTCTGCTCCTGATTGAGTAGAGTTGCCCTGTCATCGCGCTCACGTTTGATCTTACCTTTGCTTTTAATGTTTTCTGTTCCTGAGAGCGTTTCTTGTTTTTCCTTTTTGACAATCCATTCATTAACCGTTTGAACAATTTCTGGCTTCAAAATATTTCTCTCATGTTTCCTTAAAGCAAGTTGAAGAAAGCGGATAAACTGAGTAGTGTCGGAATCGTAGTATTTTTCAAGAGAATATTCCAAAAAGTCGTCCGTTTCCAACAGGTCAGTATTTCTGAGGTGATAGCACAGGAATAAATCATAGAGCGGAAAATTGGGAGTGATTTCCATATACGCCCACAGATCAAACCAAATATCAGTAAACTCTTTGTGATCTTTATTCTTTCTGCGATGCCCTGCACCAAAAAAGCGATCAGGAAAATGTCCTCTTACAAATTCTATCGTGATCGGCTTGTCTTTAAGTTCCGATTTTATTGAAGATTCCTTTTCCATCTCTTTTAAAAGTTCATTCTCATAAAGAAAAATATCTTTTACCTTAAGCAGAGCGATCACCACTTGTTTATATTCTTCAAACGTATCTTTATGTTTAAAATACTCCGCTGCGGTTAGATGGTTGAGATTGATCTCGTAGGTTCTTTCTGTCTTTTTCATATTACAAAAATAAGGATTCTAATTTCAAGTGCTTTTCATTGGTATTCTGACGTCTTTAGACGTTTACAGACGTCTGTTTTTATGGATAAAAAAAGTTCTCCAAAATCGGAGAACTTTTCATTTCTGCTTCAATCAGGCAACCTTTCCGTGCATCAATTTTAAATTGAGTTTTGGCAGAGCTTTTACGGCTGCCGATTTTTTCCTGTCGCGCACGTGGGCGTATATCTGGGTTGAGTTTATGTTTTTATGTCCAAGTAATTTTGAGACTGTCCATAAATCTCCATCGGGACAGTTTTCCAAAACATTCGTAGCGAAGGTGTGTCTGCCTGAATGAAATGTGAGGGGCATATTTAGTTCTGCTGCCTCCGCCCATTTTTTCAGATGATACCTCACCCATTTGTAAACAGGTTGGTTTTTATCGTCCGTTTCTTTCAGGTAAGGAAAAACATAAAGGTTTTTATCATTGTTTTCCTTCGCTTCTTTTTCGCATTGTTTAATAATATCTACTGCTTGTTCAGAAAGCGGGAGGTATTCTATGCCTTCGGTTTTTTCCTGCTCGAAATAAATGAACCATTCTTCATTGTCGTCAATAGTTTTCCTGATTACTTCTGCCCAACGAAGTTGGTTCACATCGCTCCATCTTAACCCGGTGAAGCAACTGAATAAATATCCTTGCTTGATTTGCGGATGAATCTTGCAGGGCGCATCGGCAAGCTGCTGAAGTTGCTCTAACGTGAATGCCTGACGGAAAACATTCTGTTGTCGGATTCTTTCATGCTTTTCAATTTTTCGGAATGGATTGAAGGGAATTATATCCTGTCTTACCGCATCTTCCAATGCCGTAAACATATCCATCAGATAACAGCGTGCGGTATTGTTGCTCATTTTTTTTAGAAGATAATTTGTAAAATCTTTTATCCATTGCGGAGTTAATGCAGTAAACGGAAGTGGGCGACTGCCCATGTAATTTTGGATATGGGCAAGCGAAGATGACCTGTGGGTATTCGTCCTCGGCTTCGCATTGATATAATTTTCATACCACACCACAAAGTTTGCTTTCTTCTTGCTCTTGTCAATTAATCCGTTGTCCTGAACGATTAATTCGTTCTCGCGCTTGGCTCTTATTTCTACTGCAAGCCGTTTTTTTTCTTTGTCCTGCGCTGTCGGATGATTTTTGTTGGTGCGGATTTCTAAAAATTCGTACCATCGGGTTTTGTTGTGATAGATGTCTAAATAATAAGACACCTGACCGCCACCCAATTTTTTTTCTCTCAAATAGACTCCCATTGTTTTTAGGTTTTAAAGGGTTTAACATTGCCCTTCAGTCCGCAATTATAGGCGAACCGAAAAGCTTTCACTTGGTTCTTGAACCTTCGTGAACCCTTGAAAAAAACCGAGTAACATGGGGGTAACAAAATCCCTCAAAAGCGACCTAAAAGCACCTGACCCGACCTAAGCGTTTCTCCTCTGAAGTGTTTGATTATTTAGGAGTTAAATGGTTTGTTTACCTTTGGCGAAATTTTGCGAATTCGTAATTCGTAAATTCGCTCATTATACGAAATTCGTACACTTTATGGCTTTGCCAACAAACATCAATGTTTTAAATAAAAAGGCCTCTTACGAGTTTTCGTTTCTAGACAAATATATTGCTGGAATTGTCCTAACCGGAACTGAAATCAAATCCATTCGATTAGGAAAAGCAAACATTACCGATGGCTTTTGTGTTTTTCAGAATGGTGCATTAATTGCTCGTAACATTCAAATCAATGAATATGACAAGGGAACTCATTACAATCATCTTCCCAAACAAGACAGAAAATTACTGTTGAACAAGCATGAGCTCAAAAAACTCGAGGGGGCAATGAAAGATCAGGGATTAACCATTGTTCCTTTACGATTATTTATAAACGATAAAGGCTGGGCAAAACTTGAAATTGCTCTTGCAAAAGGGAAAAAATTGTTTGATAAAAGAGCAGATATTAAGACGAAGGATATGCAGAGGGAAACCGATCGAAGATTTAAATAACAATTCATTTAACAAAGAAACCCTCCTCACATTACTGTGGGGAGGGTTTTTTATTGTTTTGTCTTTCGACTGTTTGACTAGAAGTGGAAATTCAAACGCAATGAAGCGTTTCCTGTTCCGAAAGCATTCTGGTCTGTGTCAAGAACAAGACTTGAAGATTTGTTTCCATCAAGTGTTTGTGTTCCAACTGTAGCTGGACCACCACCGATTGACTCTAAAGAAGTTGAGCTAGCACCAGTCATTGTGTAACCGATACCCCAACCGAATTCAGCGCCAATTGCGATTTTTGGAACGATGAAATATTCGCATCCAATGAATCCACGAACACCTACTCCAATTGTACCACCTGATTTCATTTCTGTGATACGTGCAGCATTACCGTAAGTATCAAAAGTCAAGTTAGATCCAAAGTTTGTAGAAGAACCAACACCAACTGGAGTAGCCCCTGTAGAAAGTGTATTTCCGTATGTGTAAGTTGACTTTGAACCAGACAACCAGAACATAGCGTCAGCACCGTAGAAACCTTGCAAACGTGTTTTGCCACGACGCATTTCCATACCAGCACCAAGACCGATGAAGTGAGAACCAGCTTTCATCTTATCTTCTTTCATTGCAGGAAGATTTGGGTAAGTTGGAGGTGTTGTTTGTGTTGCATCAGCAATTTGTGCTGTTGAACTTGAACTTGTCATACCTATGCGAAGAATTCCGCGGTAAGCCATTGTCTCAGTGGAATACATTTTTCCAATGATAGTGTTGTTACCATTTAAGAAATTCCAAGAAGGAGCAGTATTAAGGCCGTTTCCACCAATGAAATTTCCTATGTAATTAAGAAAAGGGGTAGCCTCGATTCCGATTGACCAATCTCCAGCTTCAGGAAGGAATGCTTCTCCTTTTTTAGAAGTTAGATCTTGAGCAAATGCAGCAGTAGCTGAAAAAGCAACAGCAGCAAGTAACATCATTGATTTTTTCATAGACATGTGGTTTTGGTTTATTTTGGTTTGGCTTAAAATTAATGTACCTGATTCAAAGATATTGCAAAATGACCCTATTGTAGGTTGTCAACAATCCCCTACTTATTCACCTATTTATGTTAATAACCCCTATTTCCATTCTTTATCACCCAACATTGGGACGAATTTAAAACTTCCTAATTTTTCTGTACCAACTTGACCATCAATAGACTTAGTTAGTAAAGTCATTTCCTGAACGTCTCCTTCACCTACTGGTATCATCATTCTTCCTCCGGGTTTTAATTGATTAACTAACAGCTCCGGAATGAAAGTCGCTCCACACGTCACTAATATTTTATCAAATGGCGCAAAAGATGCAAGTCCCTTATAACCATCGCCATAAAAAAAATTAGGATGATATCCCATCTGCGGTAATAATGTACGAACCTTATCGCTAAGTAGTTTTTGCCTCTCAATGGTAAAGACCCTAGCGCCGCACTCTAATAAGACTGCTGTCTGGTATCCAGATCCGGTACCAATCTCCAAAACCTTATCTCCTTTTTTAATCTGAAGTTCTTGAGTTTGAAAAGCTACTGTATAAGGTTGTGAAATAGTTTGACCCGCTCCAATCGGAAAGGCTTTGTCGGCATATGCGAATTCAGTAAAAGCACCGTCCATAAAGAAGTGACGAGGTATATCACCGATGGCCTTTATTACTTTTTCGTCGGTAATTCCTTTTGCCTTAATTTCTTCAACTAACTTCTTCCGAAGTCCTTTGTGTCTATAGGTATCCAGCATATTCAGACTTATCAATAGCTTTAATTCGATGATTTGTGTAATAAAATCGCAGGGTAAATTATACAGCTTTCATTGGAGAGAACACGAATTTTCCAATACCCAAAGATGATTTTTCCCATTTTGATTTTAGAACTTAAACAACAAATGCATGTTGATATGTTACGAATGTATACGAAGAAATGTCCTGTTCGTAACCATAGTTTTGTAAAAAATCAAACGGCTTATGTTGACAATTGGTGTGCTCGGTGCCGGAATAACGGGAAAATCGCATATTCGATTACTTCAGGAAATAGACGCCTATAAATTGATAGGTTTTTTTGAACCTTCAAAGAAAATTGCTGATGCTGTTTCTGAAGAATTTGGACTTTATTCATTTCCATCTCCAGAAGCATTATTGGAAGCTTGTGAAGTAATCGACATCACCTCCCCTACAATTGCTAATTACAAAGTAGCAGAGAAGGCCCTCCGAAAATCTATTCACGTCTTTTTGGAAAAACCATTTTCAAATAGTGTTTCTGAAACCAAGGCATTAATACGTCTTGCCATGGAAGCAAATAGTAAAGTGCAAATTGGACAAACTGAACGCTTTAATGCCGCATTTATCGCATCTCGTTTACATATTAATGATCCGTTATTAATTGAAACCCAAAGACAATACACTGTAAATACCATTTCAGATTCAACCTCTTTGGTTATGGATTTAATGATTCATGATATAGATATAGTACTAAGTTTAGTAAAAGCTAACATCCGCACGTTACATGCAACAGGTATTGCTGTAGTAAATGAAAGTCCAGATATTGTAAATGCAAGAATTGAATTTGATAATGGGGCTGTGGCAAATTTGTCGGTAAATCGAATTGCTTTGGAAAATAAACATCACACCACTTTCTTTAAAAGGGATGCATATGTTAATGTTGATTTCAAAGAAAATGCAGCACAAATTGTTTATTTGAATAATGAATTTGCGGATCAAAATAATACTACATCATTACTTGAAGACACTAATGTTAAACAACTGAATAACATATCATTAAAAAAGATTGATGTGCCAGTTTATGACGCCGTAAAGCTTCAGCTTGAGTCTTTTTCAGCGGCCATTTTAAATAATACAAGACCTCTTGTTCCAATTGATGATGGATACCATGCGATGGCGGTTGCAAATAAAATTATCGAACTACTCCGTCTTAACGCTAATTTTGCGGCCACCAAAACAATAATTGCCTAAAACCGGGCGTTATACAAGTGGCCTTGCATGAAACAATCTTTAGCTGCGTCTTTCTGTAAATTACTTTTCGGAGGAATCATTTTTGGTTTTCTTTCGGGATGCTCTGTATTCGACCCTTCCGAAGAAATACCTTCCTACCTTAGGATTACTTCCATCTCTTTAAATGCAACCGGAAATCAAGGTTCCAGCACTTCCGATATTACTGATGCATGGATATTTATGGATGGAAAATTATTAGGCGCTTTTGAATTGCCTTGCAATGTTCCCATTCTTGCGGAAGGAACACACGTATTTGTCATAAGGGGTGGCGTAAAGATGAATGGCCTTTCATCCACACGGGCAATTTATCCTTCATGGAAAGGTTGGGAAGGTTCTCTCATTTTAACCCGTGGTCAACAAACCATCATATCACCTTCGGTTACTTATTTTAGTGGAATTGATTTTGCAAATACCTGGATGTTGGATTTTGATCTTCAAGGAACCAGTCTTGTTCCGGAAGCCAGTTCATCAGGGACTGTTGTTTTAGATACTATTCCCAATTCATTTGAAGGACCATATTCAGGATTGATTAAATTAAACAATACTGATACTACATTTTTTATTGGGGCTAATTCTGTCGGTTATTTAATGCCCCCAACTATTGACACTTGGATTGAATTCAATTACAAAAGTAATTGTGCGTTTACGGTTGGAATTGAAGAAACCCTCAATACCTCCCACAGAATTCCATGGTTAGAAGTAGAACCAAATTCCAACTGGAGAAAAATCTATGTCCGATTAACAGATGCTTTAACTCAAGCAGCGAACGATGGGGTTAATCCTTCAGGTACTCCTTATAAAATATATATTGCCGCACAAAACCCTAGTACACAATCTCAATCATACATTTATCTGGATAACATTAAGTTATTGAAATAAAGTATTTTATGAATAAGACCCTACAGGTCATAAAATATCTTTTAAGTGATACTCTTGCTGCTGCTGCTGCTTGGATTTTATTTTACACCTATCGAAAGGTTAATGTAGAATCTGTAAAGTTTGGAATTGATGTTCCAGTAATTTATGATCAGAAATTCAAAGAGGGTTTAATAGCGGTCACTATTTTCTGGATCATTCTCTATTTACTGACAGGAACTTACCTCAACATTTATCGAAAATCAAGGCTTCGAGAATTTGGCCAAACTTTTTTAATCACGCTTATTGGCGTACTGATTATATTCTTTGCAGTTTTATTAGATGATACGGTTATAAATTATCGAACCTATTATTTGAGCATCCTCACCTTATTTGGTGCTCATTTCTTATTCACTGCAACTGGCAGACTCTTCTTCTCATCCATTACTAATAGCAGAATCCGAAACAGGAAAATTGGTTTTAACACCATTATGATCGGAAGCAATGTCAATGCATTGAAGCTTTATACAGAACTCGAATCACAAGACAAATCATGGGGAAATGTATTTGTCGGTTTCGTTCACGTTGATCAACGAAATGGATATTCTGAAGAATTAAAATCAAAAATCCCACATTTAGGTGAAGTCGAACAACTCAATAAAATTATAAATGAAAACAAGGCTGATGAAGTAATTATTGCAATCGAAACTTCAGAGCATGATCGATTGAATTCAATTATTAATCTGGTAGAAAACACAAAAGTGATGATAAAAATTGTGCCCGACATGTATGACATCCTTTCGGGTCAGGTTAAGATCACCTCTATATATGGTGCTCCTTTAATTGAAATTAAAAGAGAAATTATGCCGACCTGGCAACAATCTCTCAAACGAATTATTGATGTGTCCGCTTCTGTTTTCGCGCTTACTGTTTTTTCACCTATTTATATTGTTGTTGCGCTTTTCGTGAAATTCGGGTCAAAAGGACCAATTTTTTATAGCCATGAACGTATCGGATTACATGGTAAACCGTTCATGATTCATAAGTTCAGATCTATGTTCGTTGATTCTGAAAAAAGTGGTCCAGCACTTTCTAGTAAACATGATCCGAGGATTACTCCCTTCGGTAGATTTATGCGCAAGATGCGTATTGATGAATTGCCTCAGTTTTATAATGTTTTGATTGGAGAAATGTCATTGGTTGGTCCGCGACCGGAAAGACAATATTTTATTGACCAGATTATTAAAATTGCCCCACATTATCGCCATTTACATAAAGTTAAACCAGGCATTACTTCATGGGGTCAGGTGAAATACGGTTATGCAGAAAATGTGGAGCAGATGATTGAACGTTTGAAATATGATCTTTTATATATCGAGAATATGTCCCTGTATGTGGATTTTAAGATTTTGATTTATACAGTGTTGATTGTAGTTCAAGGTCGAGGGAAATAAGCCAAGAGGGGATTACAGATTTGTACGAACAGTTACGGATTGCCTCCGTTTAGATTCATAACTATTCGATTTTTATTTGCAATCCATACACAATCTCTACATTTGTTGACTTTCAAAAAAAACAGATTATGAAAAATATTTCAGTTATTGGTTCAGGAACCATGGGCAATGGGATTGCTCATGTATTTGCGCAATGCGGATACAATGTCACGCTTATTGATATTTCAAAAGAAGCGCTCGACAAAGGAATAAATACAATTACAAAAAATTTAGATCGTCAGGTTGCTAAAGGCACACTTTCTGAGGCCGATAAAACTGCAACACTTGGAAGAATCAGTCCAGTTACTGATTTGGCTACCGGCGTAAAAAATGCCGATTTAGTTGTTGAAGCCGCTACCGAAAATGTTGATTTAAAATTAAAAATCTTCCGAGACATTGATGCGAATGCACCAGCCAATACAATTTTAGCTTCAAATACATCTTCTATTTCTATTACTAAAATCGCTTCTGTTACCAAACGTGCGGATAAAGTTATCGGAATGCATTTTATGAATCCAGTGCCTGTGATGAAACTCATTGAAGTGATCAGAGGCTATTCCACATCTGATGAAGTTACTGCGATCATTATGGAATTATCCAAAAAACTGGGTAAAGAACCTGTTGAAGTAAATGATTACCCCGGATTTGTTGCCAATAAAATTCTGATGCCGATGATTAATGAAGCAATCATTACTTTGTTTGAAGGCGAAGCTGGCGTTGAAGAAATTGATCAAGTAATGCGTTTAGGAATGGGGCATCCGATGGGACCTTTACGTCTTGCTGATTTTATTGGTCTTGATGTTTGTCTTGCAATTCTTCGAGTTCTAAATGATGGATATGGAAATCCGAAATATGCACCTTGTCCACTTTTAGTAAATATGGTAATGGCTGGTCATCTAGGAAATAAATCAGGAAAAGGATTTTACGATTATTCAGATCCTAAAAATCCAGTTTTGGCAGAGCGATTTAAGAAAGCTAGTCAACTGACTAAAGTTTAAAGTCTATAAAATAAGTGCACAAAAAAAGGGCTGATTCATTTTGAATCAGCCCTTTTTTATAATAGGAAAAGCCTATTTCATGTGTTTAAGGTTCAATCCGTACATAACAACGAATGCTACAGGGAAAATCATTCCCATAACAGCCATTGCTCCACCGAAAGCACCGCCTCCAAGAAGCACCGCAGTAGCTATAACAGCACCAAGGTTAGCAACAGTGTAGATATAGAATCCCATTTTCTTTAGCTGCCACATCATTACAGAACCAACAAGGCAAAGTAATGCAGCAACAATTCCAATTAATGCAACAGTTGCTCCATTAGCTATTGCAGCATTAGCAGCATCATTGGCTGAATTCATATTATCAGCATCGGCACCTGTTACTGTAGTTCCAAGACTATCTGCCATGTTTTTAAAACCATCAACAGTTGCATCTTTTAATGCAGAAACTGCACCAACTGCCATGTAAGCAATTGCGTTTCCAACTATAGCAATAGCACATCCTACCCAAGTAAGGATACAAAGTACTGTAAGAAAGGTTGGTCGTGTTCCAGCGACCGGAGCGTTTGATTGTTCCATAATGTTTCGTTTGTTTTTTTTAGTGGTTTGACTGAAGCAAAAAAAGACCTTTTTAACAGACTTTCAAACACTTCATCTGCCATTTTATCAACATAATCTACTCGCTGATATACAGCACATTAAAGTAGTTGTCAATACTTTTTTCCACTCCATCGTTCCCAAGCCTCTAGTTGCAAATCGTCAGGAACTTGTTTTCGGGTGACTTTTGGATTTGCAAAATAAGTCTCTTTTCCCGCCATTAATTTTACGGTTTTGACTTTTCCGCCACTTGCAACAACAAATTCAACCTGTTTCTCATCAAAAAATTTCATCCATTCTGCCATATCAGCTTTTACCTGCATTCCATTTACTGCAAGTATTTCATCACCTACTGAAAGTAATTTTTCTGCTGGCGATCCATAATAAATCTCGGAAACTTTTGTAAGTCCAGCTGGTTCTAAAACTTTAAAACCATATAAGCGCTCATGATGTTTTGTACTCTCGACAAATTTGAATTCGCATCCAATTATATTCAAAGCTTCTCCAAGGATCGGTTCGAAAGAATTCGCCTTGTAGAAATAATTATTCCAGTAATAAGAAAAATCGGCACCACTTTCCTCTTCAATAATACGTTTATAATCTGCTTCGGTATATCCATTTCCTTGCAAAGCAAATTCTGTCCACAATCTTTTCATCACAGAATCAAGCGACTTTTTATTGGAAGTATTTTTACGAATAAACATATCTGTTACAAATGCCAATAAACATCCTTCATGATAAATTGAAGTTTTACGATGTGGTGCACCTGGAACGTAGCCATCTAACCAAGAATCAAAAGACGCTTCCGAAACAGGCTGAAAATGTCGTGCATGTGATTCAAAATGATGATCCATTCGCTCATTGAAAGTTGGCCAGAATTCATCTTCCTTCCAAACACCAGAACGGAATAAAAGATAATCACCATAATAAGTGGTCACACCTTCACATACAAATCCTAAACGCGAATAATTCTCTTTTGTAAAATCATACGGCATCATTTCTGCTGGACGAATAGCCTTGATGTTCCATGCATGAAATAATTCGTGACAACTTACACCTAATAAATTATTGTAAGTTTCTCCTTCCATTAATTTGTAAGCAGGTCCAAGTGCAATTACGGTTGATTCTGTATGTTCAACTCCATGATAAAATTTTTGAGGTAGAATCAGAAAAAGGAAATGGTATTCTTCGCAAGGAAAACTTCCGAACATTGCCATTTGTTCAGCAATGAAAATAAAAAAGTCGGAAATGATTTTTCCCCATTGTGGCTTTGTCGGACCTTGAAACCATAAATTGAATTCAATTCCATCCAATACAAAATGATTTCTTTTTATAGAATTACTGGCAATAAATGGAGAATCGGCTAGATGATCAAAATTTCTTGCAACCAGAATATTCTTTTCTTTTTTGAGGGCGCAGGCAATCTTCCAATCGGATGGAATTTCGAGTTCAACGCGACATTCTTCCGAAATTCGTTCGGGATTGTAAACAAGACAATTTACAGGATTTACATAAATCTGTCCATCGTCAACAAAGGTGGAACCAGCATTTAATTCATTGGAAAAATATTCATAAAGCACGGTTACACTTGAACTACCTTTTGCGTTTATCAACCAACGATCTTTTGTAATTTTTTCAGCATTCAAAACTTTCATGTCCGCATCAAATGCACGAAAATTGCGAACATTTTTTGCAAAGTTTCCTAATTCATAACGACCCGGTCTCCAGGAAGAAAGCTGAATTTCAATATTCTTTTTTTCAGGATTTTCGGTGGTTGCAGCAATCTGCAAATAACGAGAGGTGGGGTTAACGGAAGAAATTTTGTAATTCATCTCTTAAGCTGAAGTTTTTTTTTCTAGCAGAAGTCGCAGATTTCTAGATAATGTTTGAGATAAAAATCCGCACAATATCCCATCAGCGTATCAGCAAATTATTTTTAGCAAACTTTGTAAACCCAATTATGTGGATCAGCGATTCTACCGCGGCGGATATTATCTAAAGCTTTACTTACACGTTTTGAAAATGAAATATCTGTTAAGGCAGGAAGTGTATAATCAACACCATCATAACCAATATGAGAAATATGCGCGATTGTAGCTGCTGTTCCTGTTCCAAAGGCTTCTGTCAGAGTTCCATTTTTTAAGGCCTCAACCATTTCTTTAACTTCTACTCTACGCTCTTCAACTTCTACACCCCAATCACGTGCGAGGGTCAATACACTATCACGAGTAATACCTGCAAGTATAGTATCGCTAAGATTTGGAGTAATTAATTTATTACCGATGGTAAACATCAAATTCATTGTTCCGGATTCTTCAACATATTTATGTTCGCGTCCATCGGTCCAAATTAGTTGATCATATCCTTCCTGTTTTGCAAGTGCTGAAGGATAAAGTGAACGACCATAATTTCCCGAAGCTTTAACAGAACCAACTCCTCCTTCAACTGCGCGGAAAAATGTTTTTTCCACTTTTACTTTTAACGGATGATCATAATAATTTCCAACAGGAGAAGCAATAATGAGAAACATATAAGAATCAGAAGGTTTTACTCCGATATAATCATCAGTAGCAATAAGGAACGGACGAATGTATAGCGAACGACCATCACCGGCAGGAACCCAATTCTGATCAAGACGTAACATTTCAATCAGGCCTTCCATAAATACATCTTCATCCACTCCAGGCATTGCCATCCGAACAGCCGATAGGTTCAATCTTTTCTGATTTTCGGTTGGTCGGAATAATAAAACTTCTCCATCATCAGAACGATATGCTTTTAAACCTTCAAAAATAGATTGGCCATAATGCATAACCGAACTTGCAGGGGACATTTGCAAATTTCCGTAAGGAACAATTCTTGATTTTCCCCACTTTCCATCATGATATTCCGCAAGGAACATATGATCAGAAAAAACTTTTCCGAAAGGAAGATTATTAATATCAAGACCTGGTAAACGAGAGTGTTGAGTTTTCTGAATGTTTATAGAGAGGGTTTCGCTATTCATAAAGGCAGAGTTTCTAAAATTTTTCTGTCGAGGTTACATTACAAATATGACAATTTTATTTGGTAATAATGAGCCTAAAATGCCCGTTTTTCGACGGGTTCAGGGCATTGTACCTATAAAAGCATTAATTTAGTCATGAATGAAACATTTGCTCATTTCTACGATTCTTCTGCTGATAATGTTCAGTTTTTCTTGTGTTGGGCAAAAACCTGGTGATAAGGCAAGACATCATAAAACGGAAAAGACACCTGGTGGTTGTGGCTGTAATGGTGCAGGCAAATAAACTCTTCAAAATGGAGAATCTTCGTATACGATTAATTGTTTTTCTCTTAGCAGCTTCCTTCTGTATCACAGGTTGCCATCATCACAAACATATTTCTAAAAAATCGCCTGCCACAAACAAGGAATATGCTCCTTGTAATTGCGATCATTTTAATTAAGCTCATTAAGGGATTTTTTAAATACGCCATGTGCAGTATTGAACTTTGTACTTAATAGCATGATATTTGATTATGCACTTATCAAATATGAAACTTATGAAGTTCATTAAAATAATATTCGCTACTCTTTTTATACCCGGTTCAATATTTTCGAAAGAAAATAAAATAGCTTTTAACTTACAATGTGGCTACTCCTACACTCATTCACCTGCAATTGTAGAGTTCGTTCTTCCTGGTATGTTTAACTCTTCCGATATTTTTTTTATTGTTCATACTAGTTATGGTACGGATACGATGACCTACTCTTCCGTAAATCATGGTCCACTTTCAAATGATACCATTCGAAAATATAATATCAAAAGAGGTGATGTTTTTACTTACACTGAAGGAAATATAGTTAGTGGTTCCTGCTCTCCGAGAACTCAACAATTTCAAATAGTAAAATATATTCCAGATCATGCGGTAAATGAAAATGGAAATTCCTGCACTACTTCCAAAACTCTATCTGTGGCGCACATATTAACTATTACTCCAATTGACTCTATTCAATCCGACATTACCTTTTGTATTTACGGACAGTACTCAATTGATACCATGACTTATTTTCAGATAAACCATAGCTATATTTCCAATACTGAAATCAACACAAACAGTTATAAAAAGGGCGATGATTTAACTTATATAGAAGAATTCGGATTGAATAAAAACTGTTCCAACTTTTATAGTGCAATTATTCTTAAGGAAAAATACGTTTCTCCAAAGCGGAAATAAATATTCAACCCAAACTAAACACAATCAATTGAAATTATTATTCAAATCATTTTTCGGAATTATTCTATTTTCATTGCTGTTATGGTCATGTAAATCGAATGAGATTACAGAAGGAGGTCCGTGTTCCTATAGAACAATTACCTCTCCTGCAACGGTTATAAGTGTTGACAGGACTGATTCTGTTACTAATGAAATTCAATTCCGCGTGGAAAATGAAAATGGACTTGATACAATTTCATATCGAACTTATTTTTCAAAATATGCAACCGATGCTGAAGTAAAAAAATACGAGTTCAAAGTTGGTGCAATATTTACTTATGAAACTCATGAAATCGTTAAAGGAACCTGTTCACCATACTATTATTCTCTCAAACTTGAGAAATACAAATAACAGTATTTGGTAATACGGTAATTGGTAATTGTTAAACAATTATCTTTACCAACATGTCACTTATTTCTGCAAGCGGTATTGTCAAATCATACGGATCACTCCCTGTTTTAAAAGGAATTGAACTTGATATATTGAAAAGTGAAATTGTTTCTATTGTCGGTGCTTCCGGCGCAGGAAAAACTACCCTACTTACAATTTTAGGAACTTTAGACCGTGCGGATGGTGGAAAGTTGATTATTGATGATCAGGATATTTCACTTTTAAATGCAAAACAGATTGCAGCCTTTCGTAATAAAAGAATTGGTTTTGTATTTCAATTCCATCATTTACTTCCTGAGTTTTCTGCATTAGAAAATGTGTGTATGCCTGCTTTTATTGCGAAAACACCAAAGGCCGAAGCAGAAAAACGAGCTAAAGAATTATTAGATTTATTAGGATTAGCAGATCGCATCACGCATAAACCATCTGAGCTATCGGGTGGAGAACAACAACGTGTTGCAGTTGCCCGTGCATTAGTTAATAATCCCGCAGTTGTTTTTGCCGATGAGCCATCAGGAAATTTAGATTCTGCCACTTCAAAAAGTTTGCACGAACTATTTTTTACGCTACGAAAAGAACTAGGACAAACTTTCGTCATCGTTACGCACAATGAAGAATTAGCAGCAATGGCGGATCGGAAACTTATTATTAAAGACGGAGTTGTTGCTTGAATTAATTTTGAATTTTGAATTCTAAATTTTGAATTGGCCAAGAGAATTTGACGTGCAATAAATTCAAAATTCATAACTCAAAATTCAAAATTGCCATAAATGATCAAGGGCACTCCCCTTTCGGAAAATGCCCTTGTTGTAAAAAATACAGACCGATAAGCCGGGTTCTGTTTCTCTCCTGAACGAGTCAAGAAAGCTTCTGTCATTTCTCTAGGTCCAACATTGCTATTGGACTCAAGCAACCTACCCATTCTGATCTCCCGAAGGAATGCGACGAGCAATCGCAGAATCAGAACCTATTTGGTTTTTCAACGCCTGGGGTTTACCACAACAACTGTCGCCAATTGCCGAGTGCGCTCTTACCGCACTTTTTCACCTTTTCCACCAACAGATTGTTCGAGCGAAGCCGAGAATCTGTTGAAGGTAGTTTTCTTTTCTGTGGCACTTTCCATAATTCAACATTCCTGTTGAATTTCTTCCCGTTAGGAAGCAAGCTGCTCTATGTTGCCCGGACTTTCCTCTCCCACATTGCTGTGGCAGCGACAGAATAGTCTGCAGGGCAAAGGTAGTTATTAGTTTCCGCCTAGGCGGAGGTTATTAGTTATTAGTGATTGGTAATTAGTGATTGGTGATTGGTAGTTTGCGAATAGGGTTTGGGGTTTTGATATTTATGAAGAGTGGAATTGTCTTTGGGGTACGATTGGGAAATTTATTTTCACAATTAATTCAAAACAAAAACCCTCTGTTTAAAAAGAGGGTTTTTGTTTTGTTATTGTAGTTGCTTTTTATAACAACCTTATTTTCTTGGACTTTTGCTTATTTTGCAGCTTCAGTTCCACCAAATGCAAAATGCAAACCAACTGTCAAACCAATTGAGCTCATTGGAACATATGACTTCAATATTTGTGTTGGCTGTCCAGCACTGTTGTTCATAGTCTGGTCAACTTTATCAACATA
>JBBRYH010000062.1:0-17915 GCA_038237845.1 Bacteroidia bacterium | reverse complement strand
CATGCAGCATATCGCGCGAAAAAAAGCCGGTTTTGTTTTTTGCCCGATCACCTTTTTGTAATTCGGCTTCCAGGAGCGTAATTTCTCAATGAGTTTTTCTGTTCCAAGAATATTTATGGCGCGTTTTAAATTGTAAACAGTGAAAATGATTCCCATTTCGCCATTTACTTTTTTTATTCCAATATAACCACATGAAAAAATCAATATTAATTACATTGGTCCTTGCAACAACCTTCGGTTTTGGTTTTGCATTTAATTCAATTTTAACTAACCAAATTACTGACAAGACAACTATAAAAAAAGTAACATGAATCGGCGGTGTCTTTTTCAAATGTAAAGATCCTAAAAAGATGAGAGAATGGTATAAAACTCATCTTGGAATAAATACAAATGATTATGGTGCAACTTTTGAGTGGTGCGAAAGTGCTGATACGACAAAGAAAGGTCAAACGCAATGGACACCATTTTCTGAAACCACAAAATATTTTGAGCCTTCCAAAAAAGATTTTATGATCAATTATAGAGTGAATGATTTGGAAGCACTCGTTGCTGAATTAAAAAAAGAGGGGGTTACCATCGTAGACACAATCGAAACATATGATTACGGAAAGTTTGTTCACATTATGGACATGGAAGGAAACAAAGTTCAGTTGTTGGAACCAATTGATTAAAGCTACAACATTCGCAAAAATTTAAAAAAGAAAATTGTTATGACTCGCTTCCTTTTCATTCTCAGCATATTGATTGTCTCGACTAGCTTTTCAAACAAGGCAGTACCACACATTTCTTCTTCAAATAATTTTTCTGACACTTCGGTTAATAGTAAAGTCAATTTTTTTAACGTAGTAAAAATAAAATACGATACATTAATTCCAATTCTTAACGGACTTTTTATTACGCATAACAAAACAAAATGGGGCGTAATCGACAGTATTGGAAATGAAGTTGTTCCATTTATTTGCGATGGGATTAAGTCTATTTCAGATACAGAAGGAATTGCTTCACTATATTCGGGCTTTGTGTCTCTCAATACAAATATTTCGCGCTATGAATATTTTGGAACCTATTTCTACTTCACAAAAAATGGACGCTCCATGAAAACGGAGGAGAAGTTCGAACTTCATGTAGAAATGCGATCCGACGATCATAATGATTCTTTTATTATTGAAAGCGGTCCTTATTACTACTTGCCTGATATAAATAATGACACTATACAAGAACGTTCTTTTCGTTTTGGTCGTCTGTCTTTAAGCGACAAATAGATAAGGGATTTCAGTCTTATTATTCCTAACAAATGCATTAAATTAAATAGAAAACTAACTCCTACGCCGGATCAACATCTACCACCACTCTCACTTTCTTAAAATCAGCATTCGCTTTAAACTTTAAAATTTCTCCTGCTAAAATCTCCTTCACTTTATTACTGTTTGATTCTCGCTCAATCTTAATTAAAATATTTTTTACATACTCATCTCTGATTTTTCCCACAGGAGGAAATTCAGGTCCGAGGATTCGATCTCCGAAATGTGCCCGTAAAACTTCGGCAAAATATTGCGAGCCATTATCTAATAACAAATGATCTTTCGATTTCAAAGTCAATCGTATCAATCGATGGAAAGGTGGATAATGAAATTCCAATCGCTCCGTTAGTTCCGAATGGTACATGGTTTCATAATCATGTCTAATCACACATTTGATAATGGCATGATCCGGGTTGTAAGATTGTATAACCACCTCACCCACTTTATCTCTACGTCCTGCCCTACCTGCTACCTGCGCCATTAATTGAAAGGCACGTTCACCTGAGCGGAAATCGGGGTAATTCATTAATTGATCAGCAGAAAGAATTCCTACAAGTGAAACATTTCCAAAATCCAAACCTTTTGTCACCATTTGAGTTCCAACAAGAATGTCAATCTTCTGCGCTTCAAAATCATTTACAAGATTCTGCATACTGAATTTACCGCGGGTGGTATCTAAATCCATTCGTGCAATTTTCGCAGTAGGCAAAATCAATTGTAATTCTTCTTCAATTTTTTCTGTTCCGAAACCTTTCATCTTCAATTCTGTGCTTCCACAAGCGGAACATTGTACCGGTGGCGGAGTTGTCCATCCACAATAATGGCAACGAAGCTGATTCGAGTTCTTATGATACGTCAGACTTACGTCACAACGAATACAATGCGGAATATGTCCACAATCCTGACATTCTATTGAAGGAGCAAATCCACGACGATTTTGAAATAAAATAATTTGTTCCTTATTGAGCAGTGCAGTTTCAATTCTCGAAATTAAATAAGGTGAAAAATGAGAATTCATTAATCGCTTTCGAGAAGCATCTTTAATATCGACAACAGTAATTTCGGGAAGAGAAGTTCCGCCATAACGTTCTGCTAATTCTGCAAATCCATAACGTCCATTTTTTGCATGATAAAAAGTTTCCACGGAAGGTGTAGCAGAACCTAATACAGTTTTTGCTCCATGCAATTTAGACAACATGATTGCACTTTCTCTAGCATTGTATCGCGGAGCAGGATCATGTTGCTTGAAAGAAGAATCATGTTCTTCATCAATAATCACTAAACCTAAATCACCAAAAGGAAGAAAAATTGAAGAACGCGCACCAATAACAACGGCAGGTTTATGTTTTAAAACTTCATTCCAAACTTCTACCCTTTCATTCTCATTAAAGCGGGAATGATAAACCAAAACCTTCTCTCCAAAATGTTTTTGAAGGCGAATAATTAATTGAGTAGTCAAACCAATTTCAGGAAGCAGATATAAAACCTGTTTTCCTTTTTCCAATTGTTCAGAAATTAAACGAATATAAACTTCTGTTTTTCCGCTGGAGGTAACACCATGTAAAAGGGAAACATCTTTAGTTTCAAAATCTTTTCGAAGAATTGAAATTGCTTTTTCCTGGTGTTCGCTAAGCGTTAATATTTTATTTGCACTTTCTTTTAATAAAATTCTTGAAACTTCTAATTCCTCTGAAATTAAAACTCCCTTTTTTACCAATGAAGCAAGCGCACTATCTCCCGATCCGGAAGATTTTAATAAATCAGCTTTACGAACGGCTTTAGGTGATTTATTATGATGCTCCGACAAATGCAAAAAAGCCATCAACAACTGCACCTGCTTAAAAGCCCGTTTTTCTAATTGAGCGAATATTTCTTTTAACTTTTCTTCTTCTGAATATTCAACGGAAATACGAACATACGTTTCATATTTTGGCTGATAACGCTGTTGTATTTCTTCGAAAACTAAAATCACTCCATCTTCCAACATCTTTCGGATTCGAGAGTGAACTGATTTCCTTCCGAGAATTTCGCTTAGATCGTCGAGCGTCAAATTAGAACGAACATCTAAAGCTTCACAAATAGAAAATGATTCGTCATCTAATTCTTTGCGATCACCTTCCCAATTTGAATTCAATAAAATTCTTGTTTCACTGGTCAAGCGTAAACCAGAAGGAAGTGCAGCAGTCATCACTTCCCCTTTCGCACATAAATAATATTGCGACATCCATTCCCAGAATTTCAATTGTGTTTCAGTTACAACTGGAAATTCATCTAAAACTGAATCAATATATTTTGTGACATAATCAGGTGATGTTTGATGCACCTTCATGACAATCGCAGAATACAATTTACTTTTTCCGAATTGCGCAATGACTCGCATGCCTGGTTCCACTTTCCCGTTTAACTCCTGTGGAATACGATACGTAAACAGGTTGGGAAGTGCAAGCGGCAAAATAAGATCAACGAAATAATCGACGCGAGACATGCTTGATTAACTTTTAAATTTAACGGACGATTACCAGTTTCTTCTGCACAATAGCACTTTCTGAAGTTACCATGATGGTATAAATTCCCGGAGCGAAATTAGCAATTGAAATATTTTCATCCTTTCTTCCAAAGTGCGCGGATTTAAAAACCAAATTGCCTTGAAGATCAAAAATTGAAATTTCAGTTTCAACTGTATTATGCGAGCGTACGGTTACAAAATCATTTGCAGGCTGCGTTCCTATCAGGCAGGGATTTGGAAAAATATCAACGTCTCCTTCTGCTTCTAAATTATGCACCGCCAATAAATTTTGATCAGGTGTAATCCAAACCCGATATACAGTATCATTTGCACTCGTAAGAAGATGTCCATTGGGTTGAGTGGCTAAAATTCCTCCAACGAGATATCCGGCTAAAACTCTTCCACTCAATTCACGAAGTTTGACAACTTCATTCGGATAAACAGGAACCGTATTTACTGGAACAAATTTCATATTCGATCCTTGCAAACCCGGCATCTGCACCAGTAGTGGAACTTGTGCCCAATTTCCAGAAGCGTCATGCACGATCACCGAAATGTCACTTACAAAAGGAACTAAAGTATCCTGCGTTAATTGTCCGTTAGCAGGATTAAAATCATATTCACTTTCTCCACCGAAAAAAACGGTGTACATACATTTCTGAATAGAATCATATAATGGTTCTAATCCACAAGTGTAATTATTCATTTGCTGATTGAAAGAAGAATCAACTTGTGTTGTATTTATCGGGTCAAAATTAATTGGCCACGGAAAAGGAAGATTTCTATCCTTACGAAAAACGCCGCTGTAAGCTGTCCAACCAAATGTTCCATCGGGATGCACTACCGCTCCTACATTCAAATCTCGACGATGAAAATTACTGGTATCCACACTTGCAGAAAAATTGGTAATGGCAAGATTCACGCCATCATCATTGATTGTAAAACGTTTTATTTTATTTGCATAAAGCTGCAGAAAGCTTGGTTGAGGTGGATCTGAATATCGATTCTTAAAATTATGTCCACCAAATAAAAAACATTCTCCATTCAAATACGTCAATTCACCACCACACACGCGCATATTTGTATCCGTAATCTGGCGAATATGCGGAGCGATAGAAGAACTTGTCATCACCGCATTTATCATATTGTCGATGTGAATGGCAGTAAGTACAGGAAAAGTTCTATAACCATTTGCAATACTATCCCAACCAAATCCTCCAGTCAAATAAAGATAATCACCAATACGCACATATTCCATATTTGTAGAACGTAAAGGATCAGCTTCTGCAGTAGGCAAAACTCCAAGTGGTGAAGAGTACCAAGACCAAGTGGCAGTATCAATTACAGTTATGACATCACTAGAATAAAAAATATCAAAATTATCATTCGTAGAAAAGCCATGTAGACCATTGGTACGGCCGCCAACAAATAACCACTTTGATCCTGATTGTGCAAATGCAAAAGAATGCATTCCGGGAAGTGGGCCAGCAATGACAGGTTCAATTTCTATTGAGAATGGAACTTGTTGAGCAAATAGAAAATGACTTAGTAAAACTAAAAAAGGAGTTAATATTTTTCTCATAAAATTAATGTTGAATCAAAATTGGTTTACAAACCATTTCATTTTGTGTTTCAATCAACAGGCAATATAATCCAGCAGGAAAAAGATTGGTGTCAAAAGAATTATACTGAACGATACTACTCTCACTTAAAATAATTCTTCCAATACTGTCAATTAATTTAATTGTTGTTTTTGAATTCGGATATTTCTCGAAATTAATATTGATATTGTCGGAAGCAGGGACAGGAAATATGCGAACAGCATTATTCATGAAGTTTTCTTGAACAGCTCCCTTCCACTCCCAATCCAAAAGCAAGGTTTGATTACTTACCTTTTGATTACTCCACATTCCACCTGCAATGATATAATTGGAAGACTGACTTTGTTGCCAATTTTTAATTTTAGCAATTCCTCTTAAATCATTTGGCAAAGAATCAAATAAACCACAAGCACCAACCTGATTCAAATATGGAATAAGGATGCGAACATCAGGCGAAATCGGAACGGCCCCACTTCCATTGTATGCAATTCCATCATAATTATAAGAAGTTTCACTCCCTCCAATCCATTCAACCCAGTTTCCATTGTCGATAACACAAGCCGATCGATATGCATTTATCAAAGTTGGATTAGGAATTAATGACCAAGTAATAGTTGTGGGATTTAATGGATTAATAATTCCCTTTCTGATATAATTAGTAGCAGGGAAATTTGAACTTGTATTTGCACCACCATAATAATAAATAGTATCGTAATTAATTATGCCAGAACCACCGAATGCTTTATACTGATTTGTATTGGGCACAGCTGTCCCTTGAGTCCAAGTATTAAAATAGGGATTGTAAATCTGTACGTTGGGAATATTTCCATTATTACTCCAACCTGTAATTACAAAAATCAAACTATCATGCCATGAACATTGAACTTGATCATCAACTGGAAAAGGAATATTTGCACCATCACTCAAATAGGAATTAGTCGTAGTAACATAACGATGAACACGATTGGAGGAAATTTCATTTGTATTCTGCAAAACGTGATAACCTCCTATTATATAAATCGTATCCTTTATTCGAGTTGCAAAGCTTGCAATTTTACCCAGCGTGTCCGGCAAATCAGCAAGGGTATCCCAACTATTTGTTCTAAGATTATATCGAAATGAATTTCGGGTTATTCCAGACCAAATTAAAGTAGAATCGATTCCGCCAAAAGAATAAACACAAGTATCACCATTTGAAAGATATCCTTCACTTACCGCATTATTGGAAATAGGAATAGGCATATCTGCTAACCTTCTTGTTGACCAACCTTGAGCAGAAAGTGATGAATTAAATGAAAAAAGAAGCGAAAAGAGGCCGAAAACTTTCAGCATATTTGTCATACCCGAAAGATACGAAACTATGACCACTGAATCCATAGCAGAAGCGCTAAAACTCACTGCACAATTACAGGAATTACACGGAGTGAATCCATTTAAAATAAAGGCCTTAGCAAATGCAGCTTATCGCCTAGATAAAACAGATATTGATTTATCAGGTAAATCGGTGGAAGAACTTTCCATGATGGAGGGAATTGGAAAAGGAATTGCTGCTAAAATTTATGAATTGCAGACTACCGGAAAATTGGCTGAATTAGATGAAGTTCGGGCCATCACACCAGCAGGCGTAATTGAGATGATGAACATTAAAGGAATTGGTCCGAAAAAAGTGGGGCAGCTTTGGAAAGAATTGGAAGTTGAATCGCCTGGTGAATTATTATACGCATGCAATGAAAATCGTTTAGTTGCTTTAAAAGGATTTGGAGAAAAAACACAGGCAGCAGTAAAAAAGTATATTGAATTTTCCATGGAAAGTAAAGGGAAATTCCATTATGCTTCCTGCGAACCGATTGCTTTGGCTGTTGTTGAGTTTCTGAAAAAACAAACCGGAACAGATTTAGTTTCATTGACTGGCGCTATTCGAAGAAAAGAAAATATTATTGAAGGAATAGAAATAGTAGCAGCTGCAGAAGAGAAAAAAGTGAAGTTGCCGAAATTTGAAAACCCAAGAAATATTCCTGTTCATATTCATACTTGTGAAGAAGATGAATTTTATGAAGTGCTTTTCAGAACAACGGGTTCGGCGGCGCATTTAAAACAACTGGATACTTTGTCCTATAGAGGTGAAGCAAATCCAGAATCGGAAGAAGCAATTTATGAAGGATATGAAATGGATTATATCGAACCTGAATTGCGTGAAGGTCGTGGTGAAATATTGCTGGCACAACACAGTAAATTGCCGAATCTCATTGAAGAAACTGACCTAAAAGGAATTTTGCACAATCACAGTAAATATTCCGATGGAATGCATTCGCTGAAACAAATGGCGGAACGTTGCAGGGAATTAGGATATGAATATTTTGGAATTTGTGATCATTCTCAATCTGCATTTTATGCGAATGGAATGAAATCAGAAACTGTTCTGGATCAACAATTGGAAATTGATGAGCTGAATAAAAAGATGGCTCCCTTTAAGATTCTGAAGGGAATTGAATCCGATATTCTAAATGATGGATCCTTGGATTATCCACAAGAAATTTTAAAAACATTTGATTTTATTGTGGCTTCCGTTCATTCGAATTTGAAAATGGACAAAGAAAAAGCTACAGCACGTTTATTAAAAGCAATTGAAAATCCATACACCACAATTCTTGGGCATCCAACAGGACGACTACTTCTTTCACGCGCCGGATATCCGATTGATCACAAACAAATTATTGATGCCTGTGCAGCAAATGGCGTGGCGATCGAATTAAATGCGCATCCTTATCGATTAGATATTGATTGGACATGGATTCCCTACTGCATAGAAAAAGGAGTGTTGATTTCCATTAATCCCGATGCACATGAAACAGAAGGTTTACTAGATTTACATTGGGGAACAGCCTCCGCAAGAAAAGGAATGTTAACGAAAGAATTCTGTTTGAACGCTATGACACTGGGAGAAATTACAACTTGGTTGGAGAAGAAACGGGGAGTACGAATTACGAATGGTTTCGAATAGTTACGAATAGTAGTAATTTGCAACTAAAATAATTCGTAACCATTTGTATTAATTCGTAATTCGTACCCAATAGAAATTTCCAATGCCAATACTCAATTCCTTCGCAAGCTGGTATATGACGAAAAGGATCCATCAGATCGATCTTTTCCGAAAATATCCGCATGAGGTGCAGGGAGAAACATTTGAAAAATTAATTGCTTCAGGAAAACAAACGGAATTCGGAAAGAAATTTGGATTTGATGAAATAAAAAACATCGAACAATTCAGAAGAGAAGTTCCTATACAATCCTACGAAACCTTAAAGCCTTATATCGATCGGTTACGAAAAGGAGAACAATTTTTATTGTGGCCGACAGAAGTAAAATGGTTTGCAAAATCAGCGGGAACCACCAATGACAAAAGCAAACTTATTCCAATTACAGAAGAATCATTAAAGGGTTGTCATTACAAAGGCGGTAAAGACATGATTACTTTCTATTGTAATAATTATCCAGAACATCATCTTTTCACAGGGAAAAATCTTGCTTTAGGCGGATCTCATCAAACCGATCTTTTCGAAAATTACGAAACGTATACAGGAGATGTATCTGCCATCATCATTCAAAACCTTCCATTCATTGCCGATTATTTTCGTTCTCCGAAAGTTGACATTGCACTGATTGGCGAATGGGAAGAAAAATTAGAAAAACTTTCCCGTTCTACCATCAATGAAAATGTTGTAAGTCTTGCCGGCGTTCCTTCGTGGATGTTGATTCTTTTAAAAAGAATTCTAGATGTTACAGGCAAAAAATCGATTAAAGAAATCTGGCCTAACCTAGAAGTATATTTTCATGGTGGCGTAAGTTATTTGCCTTATCGTCATCAAGTCAATGAAGTTTTAGGATTTGATATTCATTTGTTGGAATTATATAATGCCTCAGAAGGTTTTTTCGGAATGCAGGATCAACGTGATTCAGATGAATTATTGTTGTTGCTGGATTACGGAATTTATTATGAATTTCTTCCGGAAGAAGAATGGGATAACGAATCCGAAAATTCGGGAGGAAAAACGTTAACACTTGATGAAGTTGAATTAGGAAAAAATTATGCACTTATCGTTTCCAGTACAGGAGGCTTATGGCGTTATAATGTAGGTGACACAATCGCATTTACGAATCTTCTCCCCTACCGATTTAAAATTACGGGACGGACAAAACATTTTATTAATGTATTTGGAGAAGAAGTGATGATTGGCAATGCAGAAAAAGCTTTAGAAATTGCTTGTGAAAAAACAAATTCAAAAGTGAATGAATATACAGTAGCTCCTATTTTTATGAATAAAAATGGAAAACAAGGGGCCCATCAGTGGTTAATTGAATTTGGTAAAGCTCCAGATGATTTAAATTATTTCTCTGAAATGTTGGACAATGCTTTAAAATCTATTAATTCAGATTACGAAGCAAAGCGTTATCATAATCTTGCCTTGCAAGCGCCACAAATAAAAAGTCTTCCAATAGGCTCATTTTACAAATGGTTGGAATCAAAACAAAAACTCGGTGGACAGCACAAAATTCCAAGATTGTCCAATGAAAGGAAATTTGCAGAAGAGATTTTGGCATTACTTTATCAATAGTGCTAGCCATAAATTTCAAATTGACTCCAATGCATTTTTTCTTTGCGTCTTCGTGCCTTTGTGGCATTAAAACCAAGAAGACAGATTGTCAATGAAGATGAATGCGCTTCTTAATTTCAAATTAAACCACAATCTGAATTCCTTTATAGAGAAATTGGCTCATTTTTTGAAGTAACTTTATAGTAATGAAATCTCTTTTCGCCTTATTACTTCTTTTGCCGTTGATTTCCTTTGCACCGGAAACGCTTATACCAGATGTGGTGGTAAAAATCGAAGCTGAAAAGATGACAACAGATAATCTGGGAAATGTATATCTGAGCAAAGGTGAGTCTATTTCAAAATATGATTCTCTTGGTGTTTTACAAAAAACCTTCAGCAATAAAAACTTCGGCGCGATTACTTCGATTGATGCGACCAACGCTTTACGAATTGTTTTATTCTACAAAGATTTCAATCGTGTAGTAACACTTGACAATACACTTAGTCAGAATGGAGAAGCCCTTACCTTAGAAACAATAGGCGTTCCAATGGTTTCATTAGTTGCAGCTTCGCATGATAATGGACTTTGGATTTATGATGTTCAGAATTTCGAAATTATTCGATTAAACAGAAATCTTCAAATTGAAAATCGAAGTGGAAATTTATCTCAACTTTTAGGAATTGAACTTCAGCCCAACTTCCTTATAGAAAAAGACAATCGTCTATTCCTAAATAATCCAAAAACAGGAATTCTAGTCTTTGATGTGTTTGGTACTTATTCTAAAACCTTGCCTGTTTTAAATTTAAAAACATTCCAGGTAGTCGATGATGCGGTATTATATTACGAACAAGATCATTTGCAAATGGATTTTATCAAGTTACTCGATCACATCGATTATACAAATCCTATTGGAGATTCCACAACTATTACAATGCGAATGGAACGAAATGCAGTTTTTGTTTTGAAGGAAAAACACTTGGATATTTATCTGAGAAAATAATTGGTGATTGGTTATTTCGGGAATTCTGCCGTAGCAGATAATTATAGTGCTTTTGAGGGTGAAATTAAGTATTCACAAGAACAAGGAGGGAACGGTTTTACCTGACCGACCGAATATTACCACAAATAGTTTAAGAGACGGTTTCCTTGAATATTGTAGAATCAAAAAAAATAATAGAATAAATAACAGCCCATCAGACCCATTAACCTTCGCAAGAAAATATACCACCGGAGGGGGAGTGAACAAAAACATTCCTTCAAATAAACTAATCGAATCCGTCGCTAAAAAATTCACTTAGAGTAATTTCTAACGCGTTGCATAATCTAACGATACTCGTTAGTTTAACATCAGAGCCGGTTTCCCATGCACTAAGCCGACGCAAGTTAATATCCTTCTCAAAGGCCAAATCCATTTGAGATTTACCCGCTGTTTTTCTTGCTGCCTTTATTCTTTTACCTAAGAGTTTGAGCGCTTCATTCTCCTCCAAAGGCTTGAATGGCTTTGCTGGTTTCTTTTTCACAGTACAAGTAAACGGTATCTCGAACCTAATAACAACGATACAACCAACTACGATATTAACAACTACGTTATATATAACGTAGTTTTTATATATTTGTCTACAATAACTTATTGAAGTTAATTTAGTCTTGATCTCAAAAAAGAAAAATGATCCAAATGGTAAAGCTCAACAACCATGCAAAACCCGGGCTTTGGTTTGCATTTAGTCGGGGCTTCGCGAGTCTTGAGATCGGGCAGCTTTGGTTCAACGCCTATTCATTAAAAGATGAAAAATAAATAAACAAAGCCCGAAGATTTTAAAATTCGTGGCCAAAATCCCGAATACAAAATATGCAATGGTATAACCGAAGGAATGATTTTTCCGCATTGCTTAGAAACTGGGATTTGTCACTCTATGAAAATAGCAGCGGCATTTAACAGCTTTCGGAAAGAAAAATGAAATTCTCAGAAAGAGTTTTTTTAAAAATAAGGAGTTGGACACGTTTAATCATCGCTAATAATGGTAGTCCTAAACACAAACAAAAGAAATATATTTCGGCATAAAGGACAAAGAAGAAAAAAGCAGGATTGCAATACTCACGTTTCCCAAAACGTGAAAAAATAAAGAAACTGAAAGATTATAAGGATATAGTTTGTTTCCCCAAGCTACGTCCGACTTGCGAAAGCAGGATTACGGGAGCGCACACATGATTCAAGTGTGCGTCCCGCCTTTTTTCTCATGGTTTAAATCCATGATGAAAAAATGTTTACGAAGGGGAGAGATGAAATTTATTGAAATAAAATAACTATGACTAAAGGCAATCTTATTTATTCACTCCATTAAAATCGCAACTCAATTAAAGTCATAACCCTAATAAACATAACGCACGAAACAGAATCCCCCTACGAAAATTGCTAAAATCGCAAGGCGACAAAAGTTGCCCGACCATCTTTAAATTTTAAAAACAAAAACATTCAAATGAAAACATACAAACCAAAATCAAAGCTACTTCTGTTGCTTTTATCATGTTGGATTGCAATTTTGCTTCCTAACGCTGTTAAAGCACAATATAGTTGTTCAACTGCTCTTTCTCTCGATCCAAATTATCAAATGGATTTCCTTACCCAATCGAATGATAACGTTTGGGTTTCGTTTACTGGAACTGCTGATATGAAAACGGTATGGTTGCGCCCTGCTTTTCCTACGGGTGCTTTTCCGAACTCAATCGGTGATCATGTAGATACTATTGAAGTTTATAAAGGTTCTATCTGCGGTTCTCTTTCGCTTATGTATACCTACGTTAGACCAGCGGGGCAACTTATAAGATTCAATTTTGCCTTTGTGGCTGGTACTCATTATTTCTTAAGGATAAGTACCGGGTGTAAATGCGACGATCAATATATTCTTTCCTTGATACAATACGGACCGTCTGTTTGTGAATCGAGCTGTAACCTTTCGTGTAACGGAAATTTAGATCTGACTACGACCGCATCACCTATAGGACCATATCCTGGAAATATGGGATTCACCGGATGTTGGAACAGCTTCTTTAATCCCAACTTATCGCCACCTGATTGGGATTACATTTCAAATTATGCGGGATCTGGCGTAGGAGCTGGTCAGGGCACTCCTGATTACTTCAATGTCAATAGTACACCACCAATTCCTGCCTCAGGAAATTATCTTATGGATGTTCCCAATAATTTTATGGGAACTCAGGCAGCTTTGACAGGTGCGGGGTACGCAGGTGTATATTCACACATAACATGGCCGAACTATTTTAACTCACCGCTTTCAACTGGAAATTATGGTCGGTATTATCGTGAATATATTCAACAGGAATTATGCGATTCAATGATAGCGGGACACAAATACACAGTTACGCTATCAATCAGTCTTGCAGACGAATCCGCAATTTCTACTTATATCGGTGTGTTGTTTTCTGCTGATACGATTTGGCAACCTGATCCACCAGCGAGTTTTCCTGTTTTTTTCGGGATGCCCTATAATTCACAAACTCCACAATGGGAAACACCTACACAGGTTACAAATATGACAGCCTGGACGACGTACACATTCAATTACACTGCAACGGCCAATCACAAACACATGAGCGTTGGTAATTTCAGACAACCAAGTGCATCAAATTTGACGCAGATCAACAGCAATGTGTGGTATCATTATTACGCCAACGGAAGCGCAGATTCATCGCAGGTTGCATATTATTACATTGATGGTATTTCGGTAGTTCCATTTGATTCCATTATCCAGAATAAAGACACTTCGTTTTTATGTTTGGGTTATAAGGATACTTTGTTTTCCTATCTCAGCAGCCCGAATCCTTATATCGATTATTCCTGGACTTCTTTTCCAACTGACACCTCACTTGTGAATTGGTTGGCTAACCCGTCGAATCCTGATAGTATGGTGATAGTTCAACCTGTAACAAACACAACTTATTTCGTCACAATAAACGACACACTTTATCATTGCGTTTATATGGACACGTTTTACATTCAGGTTGGTGGTTTTGTTTTGGATTCACTACTCGGAAATACTTTTAAGTGCGATACGATAGGACAATATATTCTTTACAGTTCTTCTGCTGACACAAACGTTGTGTACAATTGGCTTACAAGTAGCGGCGATGTTATAGCAGGAAACGGAAATGATACAATCACAATTAATTGGTCAGCTTCATTGGGAAGTGATAGTTGGGTTTATGTCACCGCAACGGATACAATTAGCGGGTGTGTCAGTATTGATTCGTTGCTAATAAAATCTTGCTGTGTCGGTGATCCTTCCGGTACAATGATTTATAATGACACGGCATCTGTTTTATTCGGCTCCGGCGATACGATAGTGTTTTTTCGCAATTTCAATATTAACGGAACGTTCGTAGTTGATATTAACATGAGTTTTTTCGTGTGCCAATTTAATATGGGACCGAACGCAAAAATCATTGTTACAGGTGGCCATAAACTTTTCATGGATAAGGATACCATTAAGGCAGGATGCTGCGAAATGTGGGATGCTATTATAGGCGAAAGTCTTACTGATACGGTTGAAGTTAGTGGCTGCTATATGGGAGATGCAATCAGAGGAGTTACCTCATACAATGGTTCGGTTTTCAAATGCCATTCCGATAATACTTTTAATCGAAATCTTGTTTCAATAACAGTCAATCCATATTCAGGAAATCACAAAGGCACTGTTTCAGGAACAACCTTTACAAGTGTCAGCCTTCCTTATTGTCCTACAACGAATGGAAAATTACTTCCCCCGTACAGTAACACATGGCCTCTTTATGGTGTTTCAGTAACTGCGGTTGACAGCATAACTATTGGCGATCCTTTTACTATTGGATATATAAATACTTATACAAAATTGCGACATGGCATTCGAACTAAAAACACCAACGTTAAAATTTACAACAACCAATTTATTGATATAAATAAAGCTGGTGGAGCAAGTAAAGCTGTTTGGTGCGTGGGTCGTTTTCCGACAATTACTCCTTTCAATTTTACACAATACACAGTGAATGTCGGTGGGACATCTTTATTGTTGGCACAGAAAAATTATTTCATAAACTGTCCGAATGGAGTGTTCACCGATACTGCCATGAGTACGATTGTAACCAACAATAAATTCAACTACAATTATCCATCAAATGCAGTATCACTAACAGGCGTTGCAGTAAACATTCAGCATTGCACCGGACTTTTCAGAGTCATTGACGTGAACGGCGACAGCATAAATAACTATGCAACCGGCGTATTGCTTTACTATAACCAGAAATGCAAGGCAAGAGTCCGCAATAATATGATAACTCGTACTCAGGTCGGTTATTTTAACTGCAACGGAATTGTATGTATTAGCAATGGTGCAAACAGGGACACAGTTATTGTCGCAAACAATACAATGCGGAACGTCAGGATTGGAGTTCGTATGTCGAGTGTAAATCGTTCCATCGTGCGCGATAACTTAATTTACTTACGACCGACAACAACCGCCAGTCAACCTAACCGGGGAATATCTTTAGAAAATTGTCATAAGGACATGGTCATCCGTAATGACATTTATAAAGAAAATCCGAGCGTAGCAACGACAAACCTTTGGATTGGTGGCGTGTTTCTTACTAATAGCGATTCTTGTACGATAAATTGTAACAATGTTTTCCGTATCGGTTATGGAATTCGTGGCGATGGCGCAGGAACGGTTAACGGAACTTTTTTTAATAATTACATGAATCAAGAGAATCGGGGAATATGGTTAAGCAATGGGCCGGTAATCGGACAACAAGGAAGTCCAACTGTGGCAAGCGACAATCGTTGGACAGGCCCGATACCATTTACACGTCTTTATTCATCTGGCACTACTTTTGGCAACTTTTCTAATTTTTATTACAGACCATCTCCGCCAAATAGTTTGGCTTATACTCCATCAGGAAATTATGATGGAACGGGCGCTGTAATTTCATTTACCGCGACATCAACGCCTATACCTCCATTTACCAACTGCAATTATATTCAGCAATCGGGCGGAAGTGGAACAAGTCAGATGATTGCACAGGGACAAATTACTTACACGGGAAATCAGAACTCCGGAACATGGTTAAGCCGTCAGGGACTTTATTCTATCCTGTTGGATGATTCTGTATTAACGGCAAGCAGTCCGATTCTGACCAATTTCCGAGACAGTGCCGATCAGCATAATATCGGGACATTCCACCGGGCAATGAAGGTTTATTCAAATGGATCTATGAGTGCGCCGGGAGCTATGCAAAATGCTTATCAAGCTATCAATAATCTTACGCCATCAAATGTTATTGAAGAAAATTTGCAAGTGGTTGAGCATATCCTCTTACGTCATGAAGTACACGGAGGAAGGCTGACGGTGTCAGAACTTGATACTTTGCGCGCCATCGCTCAGCTTTGCCCATATACAGATGGTAATGCCGTTTATATGGCCAGAGGTATCATTTATCCTTATGATATGACCGAATATGAAAATTCATGCGAAATGGACGAAGGAAACGGCAACCGCATTGCTAACCCGTCCGTAGAACCAGCAGACACAGTTTCTTTCCTTCTTTATCCAAACCCGAACAACGGCGAAATAAACATAGAATATTCGCTTAATGAAGGGGAAACCGGAACCATGAATATATATGCTACAACTGGTCAACTTGTGAAAACCATTTATCTCATACCAGGTCAGAACCAAGTCAAGATCATCCTTGCTGAAATGGATGCAGGGCTGTACTTGTATGACGTGAGAATCAATGGTGAATTGAGAAAAACCGACCGAATAGTAATAATGAAGTAAATTAGCAGAAACCACCGGCCTTGATTTTATCAGGTCGGTGGTTCTTTAATCAATCAAAATGAAAAAAGGGTTTGCTTTTATTCTTTTGTTTTTTTTCATGAAAGTCGAAGCGCAAAACCTTGTCCCGAATTGGAGTTTTGAGGATACCATTCAGTGTCCGGATAACTTTGGGCAATTAAATAGAACGCAATACTGGTTTAATCCAACAACGGGTACGCCAGATTACTTCAACTCTTGTGATACACGCACATGGTATATGAATGTTCCATATACTGCATTCGGATTTCAAAACGCTCATACTGGAAATGCTTTTTCAGGAAGTGTATATGGCGGCCCTAATTTAACTCCGCCAAATAACAGGGAGTACATTGAAGTTCAACTAACGGACAGTTTGATTAATGGCCGTTGTTACTACATTTCATTTTACGTATCACGGGCTAATAATTGTAGCATGGCAATTAGTAATATTGGTTGTTTTTTATCACCTAATGCAATAACATCTACAAATATTTTTCCTTTACCAGTAATCCCCCAAATCGAAAACACAATCGGTAATTATCTTACAGATACATTGGATTGGATGAAAATCTCAGGAACGTTTGTTTCATCAGGTGGAGAAAAATATATTACTATCGGAAATTTTCACGATGATTCTACTACCGATAGTGTAACAGTAGATTCAAGGCAATATGGATTTTATTATTATTTTATCGACGATGTTTCAGTTATACCTTGTGAAGATACATTGCCAGTAGTCAACAATAATTTTTTTGTCCCTAATGCGTTTTCCCCGAATGGAGATGGTAACAATGATTTTCTTTTTGTGAGGGGGAAAAATATAGATCAGTTAAGTATCTCTGTTTATGATCGGTGGGGACAACGGGTTTTTCAAACCAATAATATTAATGAAGGGTGGGATGGAAAATATAATGGGGAAGAATTGGAAAACGCTGTTTTTGTTTATTTTCTTACTCTTACTTATTCGGACGGAAAAACAGAGGTTAAAAAGGGAAATATAAGTCTAATAAGGTGATCACTTTTATCGAGGCAGAATTACTTTTAAAAATGAAAAAGGTTTTAATTTTCT
>JBBRYH010000061.1:0-18389 GCA_038237845.1 Bacteroidia bacterium | reverse complement strand
TCAACTTGTTTTTCGCTTGAGAAATGGAACAGGTCAGTTTATTGTAGAAAAAAAGTTTTACAACAAGCTTGATTATTCCACGAAAGGATTTGCAGCGGGAACTTATTTTGTTGAGGTGAGTCTGGAAGATGGAAGCAGATTACATGTGGAGAAATTAATTGTAAAATGATTACAGATGACAAGATCATTTCTTGTCAGAAAATGGCCCACCATGTACCAATTGCAGTGGCCGTTTGTTGCAGTTAGATGGGGTAGTCTCTCAATTAGAAGGAGAAAAAAAATAACAGTTCAAAATCAATTAGACGGCGGACAAACACAGCAATTAATCACCGCCATAAATGCGAACATGTCATCAGGTCAATTACAATCGCTGCTTCCTTCGAATTCTCCTCTTAGCGATCAGGTGTCACTTGCGTATAGTGCTAAAAACGGAGCACTTCCGGGAAATTTCAAAAACGTTGTTGTTCCGAATTCACCGGTTTCAAAAGATGTGCGCCCTTCACTTAATACAACAAAAACAATTCAAATATCAACCGATCCGTTGAAAATATTCTTTGATTCACTTCCTCTCTTTACTGCGAACAATTTTTCGCATGACCAGGGAACAATATCTTAAAAAACTTGGAAAAAGAATTGTAGAACTTCGGATTGAGAAGGGGCTTTCACAAACGCAGTTGGCTCATGCCTGTGGTAAGGATCCACAGAGTATTGAGCGTGTTGAAAATGGTAAAATCAACCCATCAATTTATTATCTGAGCGAAATTGCAAAAGCCCTTGAAATTCCTTTGAAAGAAATACTTGAAATTGAAATCCTGAGAATAAAAACTTATTCAAATGTAATCCCGATCATAATTTCAACCTCTCCTCTTTTTTTTCCGGGATTATAATAAGGCAGTGCGCTAATGACACGCAACAATTCCTTATCGACTTCAGGCGAAATGCTATAAGAAATATCGGGTGCAGAAATAGCTCCTGTTTTGGAATTCACAACGAACATCAATCCTGTAGCAAAGCGTGTAAGTTTGCTTTTATCAACAGGACTTGATTTGAAATTTGCAATGATAAAAGCTTTTAAAGCCTCATTTCCTCCAGGGAAGGAGGGCATTTCATCTAACTTAAATGTAGCTTCAGAATTATCAGAGGCTCTTCCAAGTTGACCGTCCTTTGCGTCTTTGCGTACTTGTTTTGATTCGTGTGTCACTGGAGGATAAACCAAAACACTCTTTACATGAAGAGGTGAATTTTCGGAGCGAGTAGAAGGTCCAACGGGATTTTCATTGGAATAAGTGGAAGTAGTTGCAACGGATTCGGGATTTACAGTAAACGTATTTGCTTGTCCTGGAATATCGGCTGGCAACGTTTCCGTTTTTGACCCGTTAGATATTATTTCAGAATTTGAATTATTACTTCCAACAACTTTCTCATCCGTATTTAAAATCGTTGACGTTTGATCAGGAGGAGCTATTGCATTTGAATTAGGCTCATTTTGATTCGGAGTTTTTTTTTGATTATTAATTCCTGACGAATCAGTAAGAACAGGATTTTTGGTTTTATCTGTTTGTGAAAAATACAAACAGGTTCCGCCAACAGCAACCAATAAAAAACCTGAAATAATAAAAATTCCGAATCGACGAAAAAATGGAACGGTAGGAGGCGTATTCATATAAACTGCAAGCCGACGTTGAATATGGTCAGAGAGTTTATTTACTTCCTTAATTCTTTTGGTATTGAGTCCGTCAACGGCGCCTGAACATAAGTTGCATTCGAGAAGATGTTTCTCGACTTCATGCATACTGTTTTTAGGTAGCTTGCCGTCATTATAGAGTCGCATCGCGTCGAGTGACAGGCACTCGCCTTTGGAGAATATGCGTTTAAGCTCTTTTGCGGTCATTATTCTGTGGTGACCAAATATCCTTTGAGATTTCTTTTTCCATTCTGGAGATAACTTTTTACCTCGTTTACGGAGAATCCCGTGATATCTGATACTTCTTTGTAACTCTTCTCTTTAAAGTAGAATAACTCGATGCACTTTTTTTGTTCTTCAGAAAGCTTGATAAGAGCGTCCTTAAGTTTTTCGAGTTGTTCTTCCAGCTGAATCGCTTCAATTTTCGGCGATTCATCAGCAGCCATATTGTGTAGAACTTGATCCACATTGGTAACTACCAAACTGTTCTTCCTTAACTTTTTCAAGCAAAGGTGTTTCGTTACAGAATAAACCCAGGTTTTGAAATTAGATACTTCATGTTGTTGCAAATCTCTAAGAATAATCTCAAAGACTTCCATAACAGCATCCTCAGTATCCACGTTGTTCTGCAAATAGTTGTAACTAACAGCAGTGATCAACTGGGTGTAACGACGGAACAGTTCGCCTGCGTACCAGGAATTGGAAGTGGTTTTATACTTCTCAATTAATTCCTGATCGCTCAGCTGGGTTTCCTTTTTAGGCCAGAGAAAGCGTAAACGCACTAGAATTAAGATTAACTATTAATAACTGTGTTGTAATGCCAATCCTAAAGTAGAACATTTTTTGCAAAAAGCAAACTCTGTGCTGCCTTAAAGGGCAAAACCGCCACATATTCCATAGAAATGAAAGAATTTTATTTTTGGAAAGCCCCTGTTTCAGGGCATTTCAGCAAGGGGCAAAAATTAAATTATTGATTACCAGTAGATAAACCCTAGCCATTAAAAATAGTAGTGAATTCAATGTGGAATATGCGCCATTTCTGCCCTAATTATCAGAAACGCAGTAAATCCTAATTCAAAAGCATGAAAGCAACGATCTCCAAATTAGTTTCCAAAAAAGGAATGATTGCAAAGACAATTATTCTTGCAAGTCTAGTTGTAGTTACACTTCCTTCATGTAAACATAAAGGCGGTGCTTGTGATGCTTACCAAGGATCAACTCGTTCTGTGAAGGCACATAGCCATCACCATTAATTTGTACTCCTGAAGGGCGAGTTTTCTCCCGAAAGCCGTTCTTCCTCTATACATGTGTTTCATGTGTTTGCCACAAAACTTCCTGCCTCGTGCAGGAAATTTTGTTTTCGGACGTTTCATAGGACTGTTTTCCCTAAATTTGAAAAATGGCAAAACGTTTACTTTTCGCTTTCCTCACATTTTGTTCCATATCGTTTCTTCACGCAGGCGGTTTTCAAGTAAATGCGCAAGGGCAGAAACAATTGGGAATGGGTCATACTGGAACCGGACTTTGTTTTGATGCGTCCACACTTTTTTTTAATCCTGGAGCAGGCAGATTTCTTCCCTATAAATTTATAGTAAGTGGTGGTTCTACTTTATTATTTCCACGAAGCCAATACCTTGAGCCGGCACCAGGAGTTTACACTGAAACAATGGTTCATCATGTTGGAACACCGTTCAATTTATATGCGATTTGGAATACGGAAAAAGTTTCTTCGCTTTCCATCGGACTTGCAGTTTACACACCATTTGGAAGTCGTGCAGAATGGCCTTCGGATTGGAAAGGACAATTTCTGATTCGTGAAATTGATTTGCAAACTATTTTTATTCAGCCCACAGCCTCCTGGAAAATCAATGATCATTTTGGAGTAGGAGCAGGATTTGTATATGCTACTGGAAGTTTCGATTTGAGAAAAGGAGTTCCAGTACAAAATAGTTCATCGGAATTTGGTGAAGCATCTTTGCACGGAGCAGCAAGCGGAATTGGATTTAATTCAGGAATTTATTTTCAATATCAAAGATTTTCTGCGGGAGTTTCCTATCGATCTTCTGTAAAAGTAAATGTTGAAAATGGATCAGCAGATTTTACTGTGCCTGCTTCACTTGCCGATTATTTCCCAAACACAACCTTCACTACTTCGATTCAATTGCCACAAGTTGTTAGTGGAGGAATTGGCTATACATCTTCAAAATGGAAATTTGCATCGGATATAAATTTCATCGGGTGGCATACCTATGATACACTGCGAATTGATTTTGCAGAAAACACGGACAAACTTGAAGATGTTCATGATGCACGTTGTTATAAGGATGTTTTTATTGTTCGTATAGGAGGGCAATACAAAATGAATAATAAAATTGAATTAAGAGCCGGGACTTATTATGATATTTCTCCTGTGAAAAATGGTTATCTCACACCTGAAACACCAGATGCAAATCGCATTGGAATTACTTGTGGTACCTCCATTCATTTTGGACAAAAATTTTCTACTGATATTTCCTTGTTGTACATTGAGGGAATGAAACGGACAGACACAAATCTTGAAACCGGATTTTCTGGAACTTATAAATCTCGTGTAATTGCCCCCTCAATCGGGTTGGAATATAAATTTGGATTTCCGCCTTCAAAAAATGATCAAATTCTTCCCGAATAATTTATTTTACAAAACAAAGACCAATGAAAAAACTGTACGCTTCCTTATTATTAATTTCTTTTACGGTTTCAATTTTAGCGCAAACTCCATGTGGCGGATTGCGTTTCCGTGACTTCATGTTTCAAGACAGCACCGTTTCAAACATTGTGTATGGTTCGAATTACAACTATACCAATACATTGACTTCATTAAAGCTGGATGTTCATTTGCCGAAGATGGATACCGCAAGGCAACGCCCATTAATTATAATTATTCATGGTGGAAATTTTCTAGGTGGCGGAAAAGCGGCAACTGATGTTTTACAATTCAGCAAAGATTTTGCTAAGATGGGATATGTAGTTGCTTCCATTGATTACCGTGTGGGAATGTCAAACTTTCCATTGGGAACACCAGATAGTGTTGATGCCGCAGGGTCAGTTATCCGAGCAGTGCATGATGGAAAAGCAGCTGTTCGCTTTTTCAAAAAGGATTTTGTCACAAACGGAAATCATTACGGAATTGACACTTCAAATATTTATGTGATGGGTGTTTCAGCTGGTGCAATTACAGCCTTACAAATGGGTTATATGGATAACATCAGTGAGTTTCCGTTGTATGCGGATACAACCAATCATTATGGTTTGCACGGCGGGCTTGAAGGCCTGAGTGGCAATCCTGGTTATTCTTCAGGCTTCAGAGGCGTAATTGATATTTGTGGCGCTATCGGTGATAGTTCCTGGATGGCACCCGGAGATATGCCAGCTATTTTGTTTCATGGTGATCAGGATGGAACAGTTCCTTATGGTTCGGCAATTATTTATTTGTTAGGAACCTATCCACTTCTAGGAGTAGATGGATCTGCATCTGTAGCTATTCGTTGTCAGAATCTTGGTATTGAATATTGTTTTGAAACTTATGAAGGCCAAGATCATGTTCCTGAAGTGGGCACTTCTGCAGCTGCACTTGCATACTATGACACAACATTAGTTAAGACAAGAAATTTCCTTGTGCATTATGTTTGTGGTGATCCTTTGGATTGTTCTTATTCTAATCCAGTTGCAGTAAATAATCTTGCGCCACTCCCTTCTTTAATTGAAATGTATCCGAATCCAACCAACACTGATTTTACAGTAAATCTAGAACGTCTTGCAGGAGAAAATTTCTCTATAGAAGTATTTGATGCAACAGGTAGATTAATGGAATCAAAAACTGGATTAGGAAATGCGAAAGTGAAATTTAATACTTCCCAATATTCTTCAGGAATTTATTTTGTAAAAATAAATTCAGGGGAAAGTTTTTATTTACTGAAGGAAGTAGTTCAGTAATATACCAATGAAAATTAATTGGGTTATTGAGTTTCGGCTTGATAACCCATTTTTTTTTGCGGGAATTCGACATTATCAATTACAGGATTGTGTAAATGTCAAATTAAAGGGAAACCCCAAATCCACTTGGGACAGCCCCAAAGAAAACTTATTTAGAATCAGGGAAACAGCACTCCATTACAATCTGTACAATTCAAAGTAGGAATGCTTGCACGAAATTTTGTGTTGATCGCATCAATAAATTGATTCGTGATTAATGCATAGCCATTCTGATTTGGATGATAACCATCCAAAGAATAAAATCCTCCCGTTACAAATGCGGTATTAAAATCCACCCCATTCCATTTTATACCAGCCTGAACAGATTTGAAATAGGAATTCGCATTCACAAAAGCCAAATTATATTGCAACGCTTTTTGTGCAATGACAACATTGTAAGCTAGAGTCATCTGATCCAAAAAGGCTACTTCGCTGCTATCTAAAACATATTGATCGGGAAGTGCTGCGAAAAGAATTCCTAAATAATCACACTTCATTGAATCAAGTGGAACGGAGAGTGTGATATATTCTCCTTCGTGAATTTGCCTTACACCAGCCGGAGCAGTTGCATAATTAATTACAAAACCATTTGAACCCTGATGAAAAGAAATATGTGTAAGACCTGCTGTTGTATAAATATCAGTTAATGAATCGGCCTTACTTTGTGTTAGGTCTGCACCATTCCAAGGAACCAATGTATAGTAAGGGAAATCTCTAAAATCAGGAATATTAGCAATGACACCTTTTGCTCCATTAGCAATTAGTCTTGTAAAAATGGAATCGAGATAATTTGAAAATAAGGCGGAAGACATAATACTGGTTCCTTCACCTCCATGTCTTGCGTATTCATAAATATCTTCCATACCTAACCAAGCAGAGAAAAAAGTTGCATTTGCATTTTGTGCATCACCGATTAATGTAGAGGTTCCGGGATTTTGTGCAATACGATAATAATAAGGGTTCAAATAATTTGTTCCTGGATTCATTCCAAGCGACGAAGAAAATAATTCTGCAGTACGAGCAAACGGTATTGAAAAATTACAATTTGAAGCGGAATAATTATTAGCGTATAAAATTGCTGCTGCATTTCTGCTTAACGAATCTTTAATTGGTCCAAGGGATCTCACGCCTTCACAATCAAATCTGTAATTTAAATGTGAAGCTTGCACAAACCAACTTTCCCATGGCTTACTATTCCATCCGAAACCATTATTGTCAGGAAGCAAGGTTTGATTAAACACACTTCCTGATACTCCCAGTGAAAATTGTCTAGCTAATAATGCCGGAATACTTCTGTCCTGTCCATCGCGATACAATGCTCCATCCTGATAACCCGACATAAAATCGCCACCAATGCCAATAGTTTTTGTGAAATTGGCATCCCCTGAACTGGGACTTGGAACCTCCAAATTTGGTTTGCATCCGAATAAGAAAATCGAGCTTAAGAAAATGATTAAAAAACGATTGTGAAATGACATGTGTTTCATTATATGGATCTGATCGCAAGTTAAGACAGTTTTTTGAAATTTCTTATTACTAATCTAAACATGTTTGGTCACTTTGCTGGTCACAAATCCATTTACTTTCTGGAACAAGGTCACAAGCAAAAAACAAAGCGAATTGTTCATTTTAACTTTTCTTGTATAACATTTGGCACAATTATTTCGTTACATAATACAAAGCCTCCCTATGCAGCAATATTACATGAATCAATTTTTCCTTTATCATGAAAATGCTGCGAATGCTTGTTTTGTTTACAGGAATTTCTCCTCTGCTTCACGCACAGGTTGCTGAAATTTCTCAACTCTCCTCCCTTATAAAGAATGCTTCCATTGACTCGGTTCAAAAGACCGAACGCCTTGCTGCAATTTTATTTCACAATAAAATAAATGCACATCGTTTAGCAGATGGTAAACAAGCGCTGGGATGGGATGACACTTTGTGGCTTACTGCACGCAATCATAATAATTGGATGGTCGACAATGACGAACTCAATCATATGGAAAAAGCAGGAACGAAATCTTTTACTGGCCATGGTCCTGGCGATCGCTATGATTTTGCCGCAAAAGGAAAAGGTAGTTGCAGTTGGTCAGGCGAAAATTGTCTTTATAATTATGCCAATGGAGGAGGAACAATAAAATATAATGCAGAAAAAATCGCCGAGTATTCTTTTCAACAGTGGAAAGGTTCTCCTGGTCACAATGAAAATATGTTGAGAGCCGGAAGCAGAGTGCATGGTGTTGCGTTTTATATTTCAGAAGATGGAAGAGTGTGGGCCACAGATATTTTTTCTTATGCACCTTCTTATAGTCCTGTGGTTGCAATTCCTTCGCCAATTCCCGGAGTCACTACATCTGAAAGTATGATTCCTATTGTTGCGGCAAGCTCCCCGGTAACGAACGGAGCAAAAGCAGAATCGACAAAAAACAAATCAAGTGAAACTAAGTTTGTTTCGGCCTCGAACAAATATGTGAAATTAAATTTAGAAGAAACAAGTGCTGATTTGTGCAAAGAATTATATGAAACTGCTGGAGTGAAAAAAAATAAATCATTAGAAAAAGCAGCCCAACATCATGCTGATTATATGGCTTCAAATCAAAAGTTAAGTCATGATGAAAAAAAACAAAAGCGAAAATTTTATGGTGGAAGTCCGCAAACCAGAATTGTAAAGGCTTCACTCGGAGCTAAACTGTTTCATAAACGATCTACAGCTTATTTAGAAAGTATTGCAGTAATTCGAGTAGATGCAGCAGCTTTGGACATGGATGCGCTTTCAAAACTTATCGTTGCAACCCTTGATAAGGAAAAAGCAAAGACTGCCGGAATTACAAATGCGGTGGGTTATGGCATTACTATCAAACGTGTAAAAAACGAATTGAAAGTATATGTAGTGAGAGAGGAAATTGTGAAATAAAAACTAATCTGGTAATTAAAAAATAGAATGCCCAACTATTTTTTAATTACCAGATTACCAGATCTTTTTTATTCTTCTGCCTCTTTGTCCAAATGCTGTTGAACAATGTCGATTGCATTTGTAATTACGTCACTTAAGGCAGTAATAAAGGTTCCGTCTTTTGCAATGTTGATGGCGTGCTTAATGGCATCTGTTTCTTTCGGAATGATTTCGTAAGTCACCTTCTTATCGACAGTTTTAATTCCTTCGATAATTAGGTTGATGATTTCTTCTTCTGTTCTTCCACGCAAATGTTTTTCCTGACGAATAATAATGTGATCAAACATTCTTGCTGCAATGGTTGCGCATTCTCGAATATCATTATCTCTTCTATCACCCACACCTGCAATAATTCCGATTTTGTGTGTTGATTCTACACTGGTTAAAAAATCTTCAATTCCGAGATATCCTGATGGATTATGTGCGAAGTCAATCAATACTTTGAATTTCTTGAAATCGAAAATATTCATTCTTCCGGGCGTCTGTGCTGCACTCGGAATGAAAGTTGCCAATGACAATTTGATATCTTCCGTTTTGAATCCGTAGAGATAAGAAGCAAGTGTTGCTGCAAGCACATTCGCAATCATGAATTTTGCTTTTCCATTTAAGGTTAAAGGCACATGCGTTGCTTTCTCCACACGCATTTTCCAATCTCCTTTTTTAATTGTTACGAATCCATTTTCATAAATAGCTGCAATTCCTCCTGCGCGACAATGATTCACAATCACATCACAATGTTCGTTCATGGAGAAGTAAGCAACTTTGCAATCCAGATTTTTTGCAATCTCTACGCAATTTTCATCCTCTGCATTCAACACCGCCCAACCATCTTTCTTTACGCTATTTACAACAACCGCTTTTACGCGAGAGAGATCTTTCAAATCATTAATATCAGCCAAACCAAGATGATCTTCCTGAATGTTTGTTATGATTCCAATATCACATCTTGAAAAACCTAAACCTGAACGTAAAATTCCACCACGCGCTGTTTCTAATACTGCAAATTCAACAGTAGGATCTTTCAAAATAAATTCTGTGCTAAGTGGTCCGGTGGTATCTCCTTTTTCGAGCATGTGATTCTGCACATAAATTCCATCGGAAGTTGTGAATCCAACTTTAAATCCATTGTTTTTTACAATGTGGGCAATTAAGCGAGTTGTTGTTGTTTTACCATTTGTTCCTGTTACAGCAATAATTGGAATGCGTGATGGTTTTCCTAAGGGATATAGCATATCCATAACCGGAGCTGCCACATTGCGAGGTAATCCTTCAGAAGGAGCAAGATGCATTCTAAAACCAGGAGCAGCATTTACTTCTAAAATTACGCCACCATTTTCTTTTAAAGGTTGCGTAAGATTTTTTGCCATAATATCGATGCCACAAACGTCAAGTCCAATTACACGGGAAATTCTTTCTGCGAGAAAAATATTTTCCGGATGCATCATATCGGTTACATCGATCGATGTTCCACCTGTACTGAGATTAGCTGTTGATTTCAGATAAACAACTTCATCCTTTTTCGGTTTTGTTTCAAGCGTATAATTTTTCTTTACTAATAGATCTATTGTATCTCGATCTACTGTGATTTCTGTTAAAACATTTTCGTGACCATATCCTCGTCGAGGATCTTTATTTGTTTCATCAATTAATTCTTGAATTGTATTTTTCCCGTTTCCAACCACATTCGCAGGGACCCTTTGAGCAGCCGCAACAATTTTATTATCGATAACTAAAATTCTAAAATCATAACCTGTAATAAATTTTTCAACGATAACTTTTCTGGAATATTTTTTTGCAAATTCAAGTCCCAATAAAGCATCTTCCCAATTCAGAATATTAATAGAAGCGCCTTTTCCATGATTTCCGTCCAATGGTTTTAATACAATAGGAAATCCTATACGATCAATTGTTTTTCGAAGATCTTCTTCCTCGATACAGATATCCCCTTTTGCGACAGGAATAGAAGCATCATATAACATTTGCTTTGTAATTTCTTTATTGCAAGCAATATCTACAGCTATGCTTGAGGTTTTGCATGTGATAGTGGCTTGAAATCGCATTTGATTTACACCATAACCTAATTGAACCAAAGAATTTTTTCCAAGACGAATCCATGGAATATCTCTTGCTACAGCTTCATCAACGATACTACCTGTACTTGGTCCGAGTCGAACTTCTTCACGGATTTCACGCATTTTTTTGAGATCAGCAGCTAAATCATATGCTTCACCTGTTACTAAAGCTTGTGCAATATTTACTGCAGATTCTGCGGCAAACAATCCTACTTTTTCTTCACCATAACTGAAAACAACATTGTAGATTCCGGGCGTTTTTGTTTCTCTTGTTCTTCCAAAACCCGTTTCCATTCCGGCCAAAGATTGTGTTTCCAAGGCAATATGTTCGATTACGTGCCCCATCCAGGTACCACGATCGATACGTTCAAAAAATCCGCCACGCTTTTCTTCCGAGCAACGATGTTCAATCATGGTTGGAAACATTGCTTCGAGTCGTTCTCTGAAACCAGGAATTTTATTAGTTGGAAGTTGCTCTAATTCTTCTAGGTCAAGACGCATTTGTATTAACTTTTTGCGTCTTACACTCCAAATATTCGGGCCACGAAGGGCTTGCACACTTAAAATTTTCACAGGAATTGGTTTTGGCTTTTTAGGGCGATTTATCTATGTAATAAGTCGTAAGATAACAGAAATATTTTTTAAATCAGAGGAAATATGAGGTAGCAGAGTAGTTAATCACCGATGAATATTAATAACTCGTCGATATAGAGAGGTTTGCTTATTGTTTTTTCAGATAATTTTACGATATGAATCCTATTGGAAAGCTTATTGTAATTGGCGGTGCTGTAGATAAAGGCAGTTTTACCGAAAAAAATTTCGATAAACAGGTAGAGAAAAATCTGAATTTTTTCGAAACAGGAATTTTAAAGCGGCTAATTTTAGAATCTAAGTTTAAAGAAGATTCAAGAGTTGAAATTATTACAACGGCATCGAAAATTCCAAGAGAAGTTGGACCAGAATATGCAAAAGCATTTCAATTTTTAGGAGCGAAGAATGTTTCGGTGATGCACATAGAGAAGCGTGAAGAGGCAATGGATCCCGAAATAATTGATCGTATAAGACAAGCTGATGTAGTGATTTGCACGGGGGGTGATCAATTGCGTTTAACTACAATTTTAGGAGGAACACCACTTCATAATCTGTTATTGGAAAAATATCAAAATGAGAATTTTATTTTTGCAGGAACATCAGCGGGCGCTGCTGCAGCTTCGAGTAATATGATTTATCAAGGATCAAGTAGTGAGGCTTTGTTGAAAGGCGAAGTGAAAATTACTAGTGGCTTAGGTTTTATAGATAATGTAATCATTGATACACATTTTGTTCATCGTGGAAGAATAGGAAGATTATTTCAGGCGGTGGATAGCAATCCGAAAACTTTAGGAATTGGTTTAGGAGAAGACACTGGTTTATTAATTACCGATGGTAGATATATGAAAGCTATTGGTTCCGGACTTGTGATTTTAGTTGATGGACGACATATTAAAGACACCAACATTACCGAAGTAGAAATGGGGCAGCCGATTTCAATTAAGAATTTGGTAGTTCACGTAATGAGTCAGCATGATCATTATGATTTGGAGAAACATGAAATGACAATTCATGTAACAGAGCACGCACAGTAATTAATAATATGCTGATTAATAATTAATAATTTTTTTTCTCCGTGTCTCCGTGGCAAAAAACATCTCTTATGAGATTTTCCTTTTATTCGCTCGCGGCAATTCTCTTGGTTACAATCGTACTCGGATTTAAAAGTAATATTTCAACTGAGAAAATAATTTCCTTTACCGACACTACTAAAAGCATTAACCCGCAAATTTATATCGCCACCTTAACTTTCGACGGCAATAGTTTATTTGATAAGGGCGAAACTTGTTTTCCGCAATCTTTTATTTTCAATACAACCCAGGACGGAAATGCCGATGGGAAAATAGATATAGAAGATAATTTAGAAAATCTTGTTTTGTATTCGATCGGAAATTCAATATCCGGAAACGGTAGAACAGGGTTAGCAAGTCGCGGTCCAAATGATCAGCGACCGGCAGTGTACTTTCATTATGATACTGCAGGAACATTTCAAGTTTATGAATATTGGTTGTATTACGCAGACAACGATTGGATTAATAATCACGAACATGATTGGGAAAAATATTTTGTTTATGTAAATGATGAAGGGCCTCAGTTTATAAAGTTGAGTCATCACAATGCCTTCACAAGCTATTCTTGGAATGCTATACAAAGAGAAGATGGCTTTCCTATTTTAGGAATTCATCGAGGTTCACATGCCCTTGAAAATAAAATAGAGGATGGTGTGAGAATTTCTCATGATGGGAAAGTTACTGCCAACAAAGGGAAATTGCTTTCGGGGAATAATGAAACAATTCCCTGGGTAATTTTTTCGAATGATAAAAATGTTTCAGGAGTATTTTCATTTTCTCAAACAACAGAAACATTTTATTATGGCGACCCAGTTTATTTCTCAAATGGAAAAGAACTCGGCGATCCGAATAAAGCGCCTTGGAAGAGATTAGAGTGGGGCAGTCCTCCTATGCCATAAAACAGCGCTTAATAATCATCAAGAAGATATCTCCATCTTAATCTTCCTGTTCTTGATCTTTTCATTGCTGATGTTTTCCAGCGTTTTAAGAATTCGATTACTTTTTATAGCAGCGTATGCAGAATGATCAAGCACTTCAATTTTTCCCAGCTCTTCTTTTGTCAATCCACCTTTTTGTAAAAGCATTCCAACAATATCCATTTTATTGATTTTGTCTTTTTTCCCAGCAGCGATGTAAAGTGTTTTCCATTCACAATGTTGAGGCTGAATAAATTTATCAGGTAATGTTTCTAATTCAGGCTTTACACTTAAAAAAGGAGGCAAATAATCTTTTTCCTCCAATAGAAAATAGGCAGTACCATTTGCATTCATCCGCGCAGTTCTTCCGTTTCGATGAATCATAATATCTTCAGAAGTGGGCAGTTGATAATGGATGATCGCTTCAATTTCAGGAATATCTAATCCTCTTGAAGCAAGGTCTGTTGTCAATAGACAATTGATGGAACCATTACGCAATTTGATCAATACTTTTTCTCTATCGATCTGATCTAATCCACCATGATAAATACCATGATCAACATTCCTTGAATCTAATAATTCACCAATTCTTTCTACAGCATCACGGTGATTGCAAAATATAATTTTAGATTGTGAACCTAATTTACCAATGAGCAAAAGTAAAGCACTCAATTTATCTAGTCCAACAGCACGTACTTCTTTTATTACTAATGCAGCGTTGGTTTGTTGTTTTTCGTTTTTTGAATAATTGAGTTCAATTGGATTATGCAATCTAACGAAAGACGGCATTTCTTTTAATATTGTCGCAGAGGTCAGAATTCTCTTTTGAAGCTTTGGCAGATTCTGAATGATAAAAGACATTTCCTCTTTAAATCCAAATTCTAATGACTTATCAAATTCATCCAGAATTAAAGTATGCGATTCACGAACTACAATATTTTCATTTCGAATATGATATGCAATTCTTCCTGGTGTTCCAACAATTACTGAAGGAGGATGCTGAAAATTATTTTTCTCAATTCGAATGGCATGACCTCCATAACAACAATTAATTTTAAAATCTGTGCTCATTTGTTTCCAAACGGTTTCAATCTGCAACGCTAATTCACGCGAAGGCACAACGATCAGCGCTTGAACACCTTCTTTATCTGCATTTAATAATTCGAGTAGCGGAAGTAAAAACGCAAGCGTCTTTCCGCTTCCTGTTGGCGAAACGAGAATTAGGTCATTCCCCAAAGGAGTAATCTCGAGTGTCGCTTTTTGCATTTCATTCAGCGATTCGATATTGAAGTTGGAGAGGATTTTTTTTAGGTCAGCCATTTAATAGTTGTACAATTGAAATTAATTTATCTCACAACAGAAATCTTCTGCGTAACATTTTTCCCATTCTCTGCAATTTTCACAATATAAATTCCTTCCTGTAATGTGGAAATGTCTAACTGAAATTTATTAATGCCGGATTTTGCATTATTATCTTGTTCCTGAATAAGATTTCCTAGAAGATCGTAAACTTCAATCTGTATTTTGCTATTACCAGTACAATTGATTTGAATGGTCATCTCCTCAGCTGCTGGATTCGGATATATGTTAAGCGCTGAATTATTTATTATAGGAGAAATGCCAACAAGGTTTGCCGTAAGATTTATATTATCTAAATACAATTGATTCCCATAACCACTAATGGCATCAAAACGAATTTGTAAAGGGGCATGACCTGCAAGTGAATCTAGATTGATCGTATCTGTCCTCCATTGTGAATTATTCGGAATAAAAACACCTCCCGTGACTGGAACTGTATTCATTTGAAAAGTTGTTCTGTTATAAATTGGACCGATACTTCCTGAACACTGGTTATATAAATCAATGCGCAAGGTATCGATCGAGACAGAATCATAAGGGGCATATGCTATATCGAAATACAAACGAATAGGAGGGAGCGCATTTGTGAAATCTATATAAGGTGTAATGGCCATATCGGAACCGGTAATGATGTTGTAAAAATCCGCAACAATAGAATTTGCAGATGATCCATATCCGCCAGTCGCGGAGAAAGACCAAAGATTTGTTGAATTTTCAGAGGACCAAAGTGGCGGAGGAAAAAGATTAGAAACAAATCCTTCAAATAAATTACCTGGTAAACTAGGAGGATTTGGAGAAAGCACAGTGAAGGTTCTGAAAATTGTATCGTTGTAACCATTTAAATCTGGTGAACCATTCGGATTTGCAGTGTAGACTTCTAAGGAATGAACACCTGGAGAAAGTGTATAAGATGGAAGAGAAACATTTGCATTTCCAAGCGTTGCTAAAGTTCCAGCCCATGGAATCATCTGCCAAGCCTGAGCATCCATTTTATAATGAACCTCTACAGTATGTAAGGTATCTATACCTGCATTACGTATGCGTACAATAGGGATAATGATAGAATCACAAGTAGTTAATGGCGGATAAATAATGGAGTAGGCACTTGCGTCCAAAAGAAGTATGGTGGAAGTTTGCAAATTACTTTCCCAAATTCCGCGACCATAAGTTGCTGCGCGAAGTTTACTTGTATTATAATTTATTTCTAATTCATCAATAATTACATTCGGCATTCCGGTATTATAACTGAGCCAATCTGACATGGATGCATCACGATAATAAACACCAAGATCTGTCCCGATGTATATCATATTATTACTGCCCGATTGATATTCGATGCAATTGGTAGGAATATTTGGTAATGTTCCTGAATAATTTGTCCAACTTAATCCACCATCATTTGTGAAATAAACTTTATTCCCTGCGGAGAAACCCGAAAGTGTTACCCAAGCCGCATCCGGATTTATATCACTAATCGTAATTCCTGATATTGCCGCGCTACCAACAGGAAGTGAATTGGTAATGTTTGTCCATGTTACACCTGCATCAATCGTGCGATAAATATTTCCAAATGTTGCTGCATAAATATAATTCGGATATGCACCTGACATTTCTAAAGAATAAATGCAAGTACCATCAATTGATCCGGTTGATATATTGGACCAGTTTGCTCCGTTATCCGTTGATTTAAAAATATCATTTCCCCCAACAAATAAATTATTGTGATCATTTGGATCCATAAGAATCGGAGAAGTAAAATCACAACCTGTAACCGGCATAATAGTGAATGTTACTCCACCATCTGTTGATTTGAAAAATGCACCATTCTCCTGTGATGTGAAAACGATATTATCATTCGTAAAATCCACAAGACATTCCATGCCTTCGCCTCCATTTACCTTTGTAACTGAATTAACCGCAGTAATTCTATCTGTTCCATTTCCCTGCGCACCTGCATAAATTAAATTCGTCGTAAGCGAAGAGGAACCTAATCGATAATATTGTTTGATCGCTAATCCATTACTAATATCGGTCCATGCTGTTCCCTGATTTATAGTTTTAGAAATCCCTCCATCATTGCAGGAATAAATGGTTGTGTTGCTTCCTGGTTCAAATAATAACGCATGTTCATTTGCATGAACATAATTTGTTGCCAGATAATTTGTAGAACTAGAATAGGTAGACCAATTAGTACCTCCATTAAGTGAACGAGCAATCAATAAACCACCAACAAAAATGACGTTCGCATTAGTTGGAGAAACTTCTAAAACTTTATCCGCATATCCATAAGGTTGTGCAGCAAAAGAAGGATCTGATTTCGGAATAAAAGAAGCTCCGGAAGTATTGGAATAATAAAAACCTCCTGCTACTGTCCAAACATAAACAACAGTTGCATTTGCTGGAGTGACACCAATGGAAATTCTTCCTCCTGCTACCACACCTGAAATTACATTCCAATTTACGCCGCCATCAATGGAACGAATAAAACTTGAACTATCACCTGAATAAATAATCTGATCATTCGTTGGATTAAATTCAATATCATAATAATTTCCCGTTCTAAGATTAGACCAAGTTGTTCCTCCATCAATAGTTTTAAAAATGCCGGAACTCGTTGCAGCGAAAAGTATATTTGTGTTTGTCGGATCAATAATTAATCGCTGTATCAAGGTAACATTTGCTAAAGCATAAGTCATTCCTGTTGTATTCCAGGTAGCTCCTCCATCAATAGATTTTAAAATTCCTGCACTGTAATGTCCCCATGTTTGATTCTGATAATAAATACCGTATTTATCTCCGGTAACGAGGTACATAACTTGTGTGTTCGTTGGGTCAATTACAATATCGGAAATACTCAATGCAGGAAGTAAATCTGTATTGGAGGACCAAGTTGTTCCGCCATCTGTGGTTTTCCACAATCCACCACATGCAGTTCCCAACCAAATGTTTTGCACGTTCGTCGGATCAATAGTCATGCAATTTATTCTGCCAGCCCCTCCGCCATTTGCAGGAACAACATTCGGTCCGAGTAAAGTCCAATTTGCGGCTTGTGCATTTGGATTTGAGTTTCTTGCTTGCGCGGAAGTATTTCTATAATCTCTGTATTCACGAATCAAAATTTCAGGATCAGGAAAAGTTCCGCCGGGGAAAGAACGTTGTTTAGTGAATGCTTCCCATTCGCGATAACGCAGAAGTTCTTCTGGGGAATTTGCATATTGTTTTTCAAAACTATTTTGAACTGTTTTGAATGTAGTTTGTTTTCCCGACTGTTGAGCAAAAATAGAAGTGCAGAAAAATGTTACTGTCAATAGTGAGAAGTAGATTTTTTTCAAAGGGAATAAATTTGAAGATGGAGAGTGTGAATTTACGAATAATTTGGCCCCTTCTCGAGATGGAATTGGAAAGAATGGTTGTGCTTCTTATTGCAATAACAAAGAGTTTTTAATTCTTATTTGAGGGAATGAAATAAAACTTTTGCTGCATTTTTTTTTTGAGTAGTCCATCATGAAAGAAATCGGTAGAATTTCAGAGGTAATATTAATTGGATCTAGAAATTTAACGAAAAACAAAGCTTCTTTAGTTTTGAAGCGAAAAGGGTAATCAAATATTTAATTGTGGTCTCGGCAGGAATCGAACCTGCATCAAAAGTTTAGGAAACTTCTATTCTATCCATTGAACTACGAAACCGATATTTAAAGAACTTATATTCTATCCTCCGCCAAGGCGGAGAAC
>JBBRYH010000060.1:0-19003 GCA_038237845.1 Bacteroidia bacterium | reverse complement strand
AGTTACACAGCCTAAAGTCTGGGATGAAAAAGGAAGAGTTGTAAAGGTTGGAACAAAATATTACGATGAAATAGTAGATAGCAGCAAACCAGGTGAAATTTATAATGATCCAAAGAAGTACAAAGAAAATAGAACGACACATGGTACTGTATTTGTCCCAGGGAAAATGAGAGGACGGCCAATAAGAGTACAATACAATATGCCTGTAAGATTTACTTAAAGTAAAATGTAGCATGAAAAATAAAATTCGTCTTATTGCAATTCTTGTTTTTATTACAACGCTTGGAAGTGCCCAAACAGCGCAACGTCCAAACCCAATAACTCCAAATGGAGATACGCTAGTTCATTTACAGGATGTGATGCCCGAGTTTCAAGGTGGTGAAAGTGCTTTCATGAATTATCTGTCAAAAAATGTTCGCTACCTTCAATCAGCAAAAGAGAACGGATAACAAGGAACGGTCTATGTTCAGTTTGTTGTCGAAGCTGATGGAACTATTACAAATGTAATTGCTCGCAAAGAAGTTGCAGGAGCTCCTGATCTAACAGCGGCGGCAATTCGTGTTATTTCAAATATGCCTCCGTGGATTCCTGCCAGCATAGATGGAAAACCAATTAGAGTTCAACTGGTACATCCGATAAAGTTTGTGCTACGATAAGGCTAGAAATATTCATTTCTAATTTTCTAAAAAATTAGAATAAAAATCAATATTCGAAAATCTCAATTCGTCTTTCTCTATTCCTTTTTTAATAAAACTAAAACGCAAATTGCACCAACAAAAAGGATTTGATTCAATGTATTCCTTTTAATTACCAGATTATAAGATTACCAGATTACGAAATCCCTTTCGTCCAAATTTCCATAACTACTTCCTATTTTGTAATTTGTAATCAGATAATTTGTAATTTAGTAAACCCCTGATCCCCAAACTTTCAGGGCTCCTTATGAAAAGTATTACTTCCATCATAAAAGGGCTCAAGGCCAAGGCTGAAAAATTGTTACATTTGCAGGAAGCCCTGCAGAAAGATAACGTTCAGTTAAAGCTGAAAATAAGTAAGTTACAGAGTAGGGTGGATGAACTGGAGACTTCCAAAAGCAAACTTGAAGGTCAATATAAAACCCTTCAAATAGCTCAAAAAGTTTCTGGTGATAACGACAAAAATCTTGCAATAAAACTCAAGATAAACGAGCTGGTGCGGGAAATTGACAAGTGCATCGCACAGCTTAACAGGTGAAAAGAGGATTAAAAAGGAATTGAAATCATGGGCGAAAAGTCCGTTAAAATAACCATCGCAGGTCGTGTTTACCCAATAAAGGTTGACGCAACTGAAGAATCATTTGTTCATGATGCCGCAAAACGTATCAACGAACGAGTGGATCAGCTTGAAAAAGGCTTTGTGGTTAAAGACAAGCAGGATCTGCTTGCCTTGACGGCTCTTCAATTTGCCACTCAATATCTCGAATCGAAGAACAATATAATCGATGACAAAGACGGACTTATCGCCGGACTTGTGGAACTCGATGAATTGTTGGATGCGAGCCTTACCAAGTCCCGATAGGTAGAACTATTCCATAGGAATAATTCTGCACACATTCATTTGTTAAGAATTCCCGCAACACGCCCGAAAACATCGAGCGGAATGCGGGATTTTTGTTAGACTAAAGTATTAACTCCGTTAAGCGGAATAAAACATTTAAAAAATATGCCACCGATCCTCATACCGATTATTGCCGGTGTTGGTGCTTTAATCCTTGGAATAATTATTACTGCTACTGCATTACGTAGTGCAGTGACTAGAAATGCTAAAAGCAAACTTGCCTTAGCAGAAATCGAAGGAGAAGCATTGAAGAAAGAAAAAATGTTGCAAGCCAAAGAAAAGTTTCTGCAGTTAAAGCAGGATCATGAAAAGGCAGTTAATGAACGCAACAATCAGATTCTTCAAGCTGAAAACAGAGCCAAGCAAAAAGAAACAACGCTCAATCAGAAACTAGAAGAGACGAAGCGTAAAGATGCAGAACTTGAGAAACGTAAAAAAGATCTTGAAAATCAATTAGAGATTAACGTTGCTAAAGAAAATGCAATTGAAAAACTCCACAAAAGTAAAGTAGAGCAACTTGAAAAAGTTGCAGGAATGTCAGCTGACGATGCAAAAGTTGAAATGGTTGAATCCTTAAAAGCTGAAGCACGTACTGATGCAATGTCATTCATAAAAGAGATTATGGATGAAGCGAAGATGACTGCAAGCAAAGAAGCAAAACGAATTGTTATTCAAACCATTCAACGAGTAGCAACTGAACATGCAATCGAAAATTCTGTTTCTGTTTTCCATATTGAAAATGATGAAATGAAAGGCCGTATTATCGGACGTGAAGGAAGAAATATTAGAACACTTGAATCTGCAACTGGAATCGAAATTATTGTCGACGACACTCCAGAAGCAATTATTTTATCCGGCTTCGATCCAATTCGACGTGAAATTGCTCGTCTAGCTTTACATGTGTTGGTTACCGATGGAAGAATTCACCCTGCACGAATTGAAGAAGTTGTTGAGAAAGTTAAAAAGCAGGTAGAAGAAGAAATTATTGAAACAGGAAAACGCACAACTATTGATCTTGGTATTCACGGATTGCATCCTGAATTGATTCGTATGGTTGGGCGAATGAAATATCGTTCTTCATACGGACAGAATCTTTTGCAACATAGTAGAGAGGTTGCAAACCTTTGTGCGATCATGGCAGGTGAATTAGGATTAGATGTGAAAGCTGCAAAACGTGCTGGACTACTTCATGACATTGGAAAAGTTCCTGATGATCAACCTGAATTGCCTCACGCAATTTTGGGAATGAAACTTGCTGAGAAATTTAAAGAACGTGCTGATATTTGCAATGCAATTGGAGCCCATCATGATGAAGTTGAAATGAACTCTATGATTTCTCCGATCATTCAGGTATGCGATGCAATTTCAGGTGCACGTCCTGGTGCTCGACGTGAAATCGTTGAACAGTATATCAAACGATTGAAGGATCTTGAAGCATTAGCAATGTCTTATCCTGGTGTTGACAAAACTTATGCTATTCAAGCAGGTCGTGAGTTGAGAGTAATTGTTCAGTCAGAAAAAATTTCTGATAAAGATGCAGAGAAACTCTCAACAGATATTTCGATGAAAATTCAAACTGAAATGACTTATCCAGGACAAGTTAAAGTCACGGTGATCCGCGAGACCAGAGCGGTTTCTTACGCGAAATAAATAGTGGTTAGTTTGGAGTTGTTAGTTCGGAGTCAATTCATTTCTCCGAACTAACAACTCCAAACTCTTAACTAACATGCAAAGAACTGTAATCTATCCCGAACGAAGTAGTTCAACCTATTGGAAAGACCTCTGGGCATACCGGGGGCTTTTCCGTTTTCTTGCATGGCGTGATTTGTTAGTGCGATACAAACAAACGGTAATTGGAATTGCTTGGGCAGTAATTCGTCCACTCTTAACAATTGTAGTATTCTCCTTCTTTGGAAAATTTATTTCGCCTGATACTACAGGAATTTCAATGATACTAATTGTTGCCGCAGCAAGTTTGCCATGGCAATTATTTTCTTCTGCATTGAATGAAGCTAGCGGTTCATTAATTGCGAACTCAAATCTTATTACTAAAGTTTACTTTCCAAGATTGATCGTTCCATTAAGTACGGTTATTGTTTGTCTGGTCGATTTTTTAATTTCAATGGTAATATTAATTGGCTTGATGATTTACTTTAAACAAGCTCCAGATTCAAATATTATTTTTCTTCCACTATTTCTGCTACTTACCTTGTTATCTTCTATTGGAGCTGGAGTTTTCCTTGCTTCATTAAATGTGAAGTATAGAGATTTCCGCTACATCGTTCCGTTTATTGTTCAGTTGGGACTCTATGTTTCTCCTGTAGCATTTAGTAGTCGAGTAATTATGAATAGTGATAAAGTAAGTGAAGGACTGAAAATTATTTTTTGTTTAAATCCAATGGTTGGGGTAATTGACGGATTTCGTTGGTGTTTATTTGGATCCGAAATTCCGCATGATTGGATGAGTGTAAAAATATCCTGTACAGTAACATTGATTACGCTTTTTGTTGGAATTTGGTATTTCAGGAAAGTAGAAAAGAATTTTGCCGATATTATTTAAATGAGTTACACTGCAATAAAGGTTGAAAACCTCACAAAAGAATATACGTTGCGCCATCAACAGGCTAGCAACTATACTGCCTTACGTGATGTAATTGTGGATAGGGCTAAGTCAGTTTTTAGAGGGCAAACTGGAAGTGATAGAAAAGAAAAATTTCTGGCTTTGGATGATGTCAGTTTTTCAATTCAATCGGGTGACAGGGTTGGTATTATTGGAAGAAATGGAGCAGGAAAGTCGACTTTATTAAAAGTTCTTAGTAGAATAGTTTCACCAACAAAAGGTCGAATTACACTTGAAGGAAGAATTGCATCATTGCTTGAAGTGGGTACAGGTTTCCATCCGGAATTAACAGGACGTGAAAATATTTTTCTCAACGGTTCTATTCTTGGAATGTCAAAAATGGAAATCTCAAAAAAGTTTGATGAGATTGTCGCTTTTGCAGAAGTAGAAAAATTTCTTGACACTCCAGTAAAAAGATATTCCTCAGGGATGTTCGTTAGATTAGCATTTGCTGTTGCCGCTCATCTAGAACCTGAAATATTAATTGTAGATGAAGTACTGGCAGTTGGCGACGCCGCTTTTCAGAAAAAATGTTTAGGTAGGATGCGCGAAGTGGCAGGCGATGGAAGAACAATTCTTTTTGTCAGTCATAATATGGAAGCCGTTCAGAAGTTATGTAACAAGGGAATTTTGCTCAATAAAGGAAAATTAGTGATGGAAGGAAGCATTGACGCAGTGACAGGAAAGTATCTAGAGACTTTCAGTGAAGGTCAATCCTGGTATGATATTGCTAAACCTCTTGATGCAGAAAACAAGGCGGCAATTGCCACTCGTTTGCAAATTGAAGATGTAAATGAAATTCCCGTATCTGAAGTATCTATTGGTGCTAATTACAATTTCAGAATATACTTTACGATTAATAAAAAAGTTGAAGGTTTTGTTGCTGCCATCGGATTGCTTACCATTTTCGACCAACCGGTTAGAACAACATGGAGTGAACCAACAGATCTTGAGCCAGGAAATTACACTGCACTTTTCAAAAGCGAAGGAATAATACTTGCTGATGGACAATATAAATTGAATGTGGGACTTTCTAAAGGTACTAGCGTAATTCATAATGCAGAAAACGCGGGACTTTTAACGATTTCAGAAGTGAGCACTTTAGTAAATGATAAACAAATTATAAATACCAAAAGCGGATTGATTATTAATCAAATGCCTGTTCAGATTATACAATGCAAATAGAAAAGTTCAACTTTAATAGAAGTTGTAATATTGAAAAGTAGCTTCAAATGATAAAACGAATTATTTCAAAAGTTATCGGCGGAAATTACAAAGACGAATTCATAAAGAGTTCATATTCTCAATCTGGAGAAGATCTGATTATAGACCATTTATTTCAGGAACTTGAAATTGAAAAACCTTCGTTTATAGATATCGGAGCGCATCATCCAAGATATATCAACAATACCTTTTTGTTTTATAAAAAAGGTTCCAGAGGCATAAATATTGAACCTGATCCGGAGCTGATTTCTCGCTTTCAATCTATGCGTTCAGATGATGTTAATTTAAATATTGGAATTGGTGAATCTGAAGGAGAAGCTGATTTTTATATTATGAATGAACCTGCCTTGAATACTTTTCTTAAGGAGGAGGCAGAACGGACAATGAAGGAAAACTCCAATTATAAAATTCAAGAAATTAAGCAAATTCAAATCAGTTCAATTAGTAGTGTGATTCAGAAATATTGCAATGGAAAATTTCCTGAATTATTATCCATTGATGTAGAAGGCTTGGACGAAATAATCCTAAAGTCGATCAACTACGGAGGGGTGGCCCCAACAGTAATGTGCGTTGAGACCTTGTCATTTTCTACAAAAGGAAGAGGCAGGAAGAATGTAGAATTGATTGATTTTTTAAAGCACAAAGGGTATATGGTATATGCAGATACTTTCATCAATACAATATTTGTAAAGGAAGATATTTACCTCCGTTGAGAATCTAAATTGAAGAAGAATGTGTTTTGTAATGGTTAGGCTCATGGGCGGTCTGGGAAACCAGATGTTTCAATATGCAACAGGCAAATCGCTTGCTGTTAAATTGGGAGTGCCGTTAAGACTTGATACTAGTTTTCTCGAAGAACAGAATGATAACAAAGGATACACGCTTCGTAATTTTGAGCTTGATGTATTTAATATAGACGCTGCAATTGCTTCGAAAAAGGAGGTAGATCAATATAGAAGACCTATCAAACTTAAAAAACTTGCAAAACTTTTTCCATTTGCTTTTAAGAATAAAATATTTAGCGAGAAAAAATTAAACTACCAGAAGGAATTTGAATTAATCAACGCTGCTGTTTATTTAGAAGGCTATTGGCAAACAGAGAAATATTTTACAGAGATTTCAAAAAGATTGAGAGAAAATGATTTCAATCCGAAATCTTCAATCTCAAAAAGTAACGCAGAATTACTTGAAAAAATAAAATCTTCAAATTCAGTAAGTATACATGTTAGAAGGGGTGATTATATAAGCAATCCGGAAACCAATAAATTTCATGGAACCTGCACTATTGAATACTACGAACAAGCTGTTGAACTGCTAAATCAAAAAACTAAGATTGAAAACATTTATGTTTTTTCGGATGAACCTGAATGGGTAAAAGCGAATATCAAATTTCAATTTCCAACAACTTATATTGAAAATAATAATGGAAAAGAAAGTCATTGGGATTTATTTTTGATGCGCCATTGCAAACATAATGTAATAGCAAATAGTAGTTTTAGCTGGTGGGGTGCTTGGTTGAATGAAAATAGTTCTAAAACAGTTATTGCTCCAAAGAAGTGGTTTAACGATACTTCAATTAATACAGATGATCTTTTGCCTGTGGATTGGCTTCGATTGTAATTATTAACACTTCATGGTGTGCAATCGATAAATCCTTAAGCCAATAATCAATTGTTTTAAGATAGCTTTGAATACTCAAGAAAAGCCAAAATAAAATGCCACTTTCCGATCGTTTTTCCGGAAATCCGTTATTAAAAGGAATGATTGTACTCATGAGTGGTACGATCCTGGCACAGATCATTTCATTTTTAGCTTCACTTGTCCTTTCGCGCCTTTATGATCCTGCAGATTTTGGATTATTATCCATATTTACTGCAATAGCAAGTGCAATCACAGTTCTAGCTTCTGGAAAATATGAACTAGGATTTATGGTTGCAAAGAACATGCAAGCAATTCATAGAATATTAAGACTCGCATTTTATCTTGTACTCACAACCGCGACCATTACCTTATTGATTACGATTGGGATCTATTTGTTTCCATTTTCATCAGCTCTCAATCCATCCATTCGTATTTGGAACCTTGCATTAGGTCTGGCCGTTTTTTTGGTTACCATGGGACAAGTCTATACTATGTTTCTCGCGCGCGAAAAAAGTTTTGGAAATCTTTCCTCAGTCCGTATTGTTGAATCGATATCCAATAATGGAGCTGCTATGTTGTTTTATTCTTTCGGTGCTCCAGGATTACTTTTTGCCTATTTGTTTTCTCAATTTTCTGTTTATATCGGATTGCATTTATTTGCCTTTAGGAAATTGAAACCGTTTAAATATTATTTTGATGCTAAGGAATTAAAATCTACGGCTTCGGAATTTTCAGAATACCCACGCTTTAATATTCTTCAAGGAATGTCTGACCTTTTTCAAATGCAAGGTGTGATTTTAGTTGGAGCTTCTTTTCTGCCGCTTCCAGTGATGGGCTTTTATAGTATAGCCATGCGAATTCTTCAAGTTCCCGTTTGGCTAATTATTCGGCCTTTGGCGCAAGTGTTTTTTGCCGAAGCGTCACAATTGTATCGTGAAGGAAAATCTTTTTATCCATTGGCAAAAAAAGTATTTTTCAGAAGCGCTTTGTTTGGACTTCCAGTAGTTGTTGTACTTGTATTTTTTGGACCTTTCCTATTTGCTACTTTGTTCGGTGAAAAATGGAGAGTAGCTGGCGAACTTGCACGTGTTCTTTCATTTTGGATTTACACGGATTTTATTCGTTCGCCCCTTTCTCAAATTCCGATTATTATCGGTAAGCAAAAAAAGTTGCTTTTGTTTTCGCTTCCTGGGACGATTGCTTTTTTTACTTCTATAGTGGTGGGAGGTATGCTTTTTCCTGATAATATACTTTATTGCTTTTGTATAATTTCTGGCGTACAGATGTTGAACAATATTATAATTATCTCACTCTGCATGTTAATGGCAAAAAGTAAATAGATGAATTTCGAATGATGAAGAGCCTCCAAATTAAGCCACATTTTTTCCTAAACGGTATTATTGTTGCCTTTGTGTTTGGAACCTTGTTTCCAACTTTCAGGGCTTTGATCATTGGCACAGAAGGAGCAACAAATGCATTTTCATTTTTGATTGCAGTTTTACCAGATATTCTTCTTTCGTTTATTTTCATTCTTTCATTTTATATTCGAAAACAAAGTACTGGTGTTTGGTTGTTTAAACCAGGAATGACAGATTATTTTATTTTAGTTGTATTTTTTTCTAACCTCATTATTGGTTCAATTATTTCTGCAGATATAAAGCTGATTGCTTATGGCGTCCGATTGACATATCTCCCTATCCTTTTCTATTTCGTTGCAAGAAATATGGAGAATTGTTGGACAGAAATTCAAATTCAAAAAGCAGTTCATCGGTTAATGCAATGGATAAGTTTAACTGCCTTAATTGGAATTTCACTTTATTTTTTCTTTCCCGGAATTGAAGAAAAGTTAAAAACCTTAGTTCACGCTTTTAGAGGAGAATATTTTATTCCCCGAATGAATTCTATTTATGCTTCTCCAACAATGAATGGAGCCTATATGGCGATGGCTGGAATTTATTTTGCACTGCTTCAATCCTATGCATTTGATGCTTTTGGTTTAGCCTCCATAAGTCTTATCTCTTCTTCCTTATTACTTTCTGTTTCTCGTGGAGGAGTTATCGGATTTCTTTTTACTTGGCTGGTGAGTATTCCTTGGCTTCGTAAATGGAAAAAATCATTAATTATTGGATTTATTTTATTTGGAAGTGTTTTTGTCACTTGCAAAAGTGTTGGTTTGTCACTTTCTAACTTGGGTTGGATCTTTCAATCTGCAGCAGAAACGGCTTCAATGGAAGCTAAATTAACCCGGGTGCAACTTTGGACAAAAGCTTTTCATGATTTTAAAGAAAAACCTTTAGGATATGGAATTGGAAAATCAGGTTGGATTGCCTATCGGTTTTTGAAAGGAACAAATGAAAAATCAGCTTATGAAGCAACGGATGGTTGGTATTTAAAACAAGCCAGCGAAACCGGCATTTGGGGATTGTTAAGTTTCCTAAGCTTATTTGGATGGTTCTTTTTCAGAATGATTCGGAAAGTCAGAACGGGAAGTTTCGACTTGCTATTTTTCATTTTTATGCTTTTTGTCCAGGTTTTACTCATCAATATTGTGAGCAATGTGTTGGATTATTTCACCTTCAACAGTATTTTCTGGCTTTTGATGGGTATTGGTGAAAATATAGTCAGAAAAAGGGAAACTAATCAATAGTACCTTGTCAATAACAAGATGCCTTTTCTTAGTGAAGTAGGGGAGATTTTCCGCAAATTTGTTTATAGTGAAAACCATTGACGTTTCTGTCGTAATTGTCAGTTATAATGTGAAGGCATTGCTCATCAAATGTCTTGAAACATTATATCTGTTTAATTCTGCTCTTGAGTTAGAAGTATTTGTAGTTGATAATAATTCAAATGATGGAAGTGCAGATGCGATTTCAGAATCTTTTCCTGAAGTGCAGGTGATACGAAATTCACTCAATGCAGGTTTTCCTGCTGCGAATAATCAAGCCTTTCATCTTGCTACTGGAAAATTGATCTTGATGCTAAATCCGGATACAGAATTTACAGATGATTCAATTGTAAAATTAAAAAATGAATTTGATAAAGATTCTGAATTGGGATTAGCAGCGCCAAGATTACTAAATACAGATTTGTCACTTCAAAAATCCGTTTGGCGTTTCCCCACTGTTAATTCTATTTTCTTTGAATTACATTATTTAAATTTTCTTAATAGCAACCATAACTATTCGGATCAAGATTGGTCAAAAGCTTTTGTTGCAGATTCTTTTTCAGGTGCTGCAATTATTTTTAAAAGAGAATTATTGAGTACCGTGGGTTATCTCGATGAATCTATGTTTTGGATTGAAGATGTTGAGTTTTGTTATCGTGCTTCAAGGAATGCTGTCAAAATGATTTATTTTCCGAAGGCAAGTATTATTCATCACATCGGTCAAAGTGCAAAGAAGAATTATATCATTTCTCTGTCCAATCAAATTTTCAATAAAATAAAATATTTCCGTAAACACCATAACGGTTTTGGAGCAGCAGTGGTAACATGGATGAGTTTTTGTCATTGTGTTTGGAAATTGGTTTTGTTTACAATTCTTTCACCCTTCCGAAAGATGTGGAAATTGAAAGCAAAAGCCTATTTCTATACTTTACCAAAAGTGTTTAATCCTCCACATGGAATAATATGAGTAACGGAAAGAAAATATTAATTACAGGAGCCACTGGTTTTATTGGTCAACATTTGTTGGAGCAGATTGTACCAGATGGATTTGGAATCCGTGTTCTTTCTCGTTCAGCAAATCCTGTATTTAGGTCAGGGATTAATAACCTTGAAATTATGCAAGGTGATATTTGTGATAGAGAAACTATTCGTAAAGCATTCAGTGGCGTTGATATAGTTGTTCATTTGGCAGCAGAAATTCTAAATTCTGAAAAAATGCATGCAACGAATGAACTGGCTTTAAGTCTGATGGTAGAGGAGGGACGTAACAACTCAATAAGTAAATTCATCCATCTGAGTAGTGTTGGGGTTACAGGAGCACAATACAGCAATTCTAATTTAGTAATTAATGAACAAACGGTTTGTAATCCATTAAATGCCTACGAAAAATCTAAACTAAAGGCAGAAAAAATTCTGCTTAATTCATTTTGGAATGAGAATAAGCAATTAACTATTTTTCGTCCAACAAATGTCTATGGTGAATTCCATCCTCGTGAAGCATTATTGAATTTGTTTCGTCATGTAAAAAATGGAAAATCAATATTTGCTTCCAAACAAAGTCAGGTTAATTACCTTTATGTTAAAGATCTGACTGCTTCCATTCAATATGCAATCAATTCAAATTTGAAACACAATTGTTATCAAGTTGGAAATTCAATCCATTTAAATGATTTTATTAAATGTATTGGAGAGGCTGAGAATGTTTCACCAACAATTAAATCAATTTCATCGGGCGCTCTAAAGTTTGCTGCTGCTTGTTCTTTTATTTTGCCCTCAATGAAAGGACGAATAAGGTCTTTGTCCAATGCTGTAATATTTTCTGATGAAAGATTAAGAAATGAATTTGGCTACACTTCTGGGTATACAAAAGGAATTAATAATAGTGTTATGTATTATCAAAAATTAGGAAAATTATAATGAGAATATGTTTCCTTGCCGATGGAGAAAGTGTTCATACCAAACGATGGTGTGAGCATTTTTATGCCCTTGGTCATGAGATTCATTTGATTTCTTTTAAAAACGTTCAAATCGATAATGTAATCGTGCATTATGTCAATTCTGGAGGAATTGCTGTTTCGGGTGGTAATTGGAAAGTATTATTGAAAGTAAGGGCAATAAAAAAAATCATTAATAAAATACAACCTGATATTCTTCATGCACATTATGCAACCAGTTATGGAACAGTTGGTGCTTTGACAGGTTTTCATCCGTTTATAATTACAACACTAGGAACTGACGTTTTAATCAGTCCTAATCAATCGCTGATTTATAGAATATTTTTGAAATTTGCTTTTAGGCGCGCCGACTGGATTACCGCAATGGCTGATCATATGAAAAAGGCAATTACTGATCTTGGTGTTTCAGAAAAAAAAGTAAGTACAGTAATGTTTGGAATTGATCCAAAAATATTCTCGCGAGAAAATCGTTTAATTGATGTTTCAAAATTTGTTATAACTAGTACAAGAAATTTTGAACCAGTATATAATCTTGATTTGTTAATAGATGCGTTGAATTTAATTCAGGACAAAATTCCAAATCTTGAAGTAAACTTGATTGGAGCCGGATCCCTCAAAAATCAAATGGAAGAAAAGGTTTTAAAATATAATATGCAGAACACAGTTAAGTTTTATGGTAAAGTTCAGCAGACAGAAATTGCATCAACCCTTTGTCGTTCAAATTTATTCGTAACTACTTCTCTTTCTGACGGAAATAATATTTCCTTAAATGAGGCAATGGCGTGCGGCACAATTTCTATAGCAACTGATATTCCTGCTAATCGATTTTGGATGAAAGATGGGGTCAATGGTTTTCTGGTACCAACAGATAATCCTCAGGTGCTCGCGGATAAAATTTTGTATGTTTATAAGCATTACTCGGAGATGGAGAGTAATTGCATTTCTTATAACGAAAAAATGATTAGTACTTACGCATTGTTTGAGTCGAACATGCGCTTAGTCGAGAATAAATATAAATCTTTCCTGAAAAAATAATGAAAAAGAAACTTGTAATTATCGGATCCGGAGGACATGGACGTGTTATCGCAGATGCCATTATGCTGACAAATGAATTTGATCTTGTCGGATTTGCTGATGACAATGCCGCTATAGGAGAAAATGTAATTGGAGATTTTAAGGTAATAGCGAAAATTGAGGAAACTGAAAAATTAAAAAATAGTGCCGAATATTTTATTGTCGCAATTGGCAATAATGAAATCAGAAAAAAATTAACCTTTTCCTTAACTGCAATTTTAAAACCCGCAACAATAATCCACCCCTTTTCAAGTGTTTCAAAATTTGCAAAAATTGGAACAGGAACAGTTGTACTTGCCGGCGCAGTCATCTCTGCAAATGCAATCATTGGCGAAAATTGCATCATCAACACACAGGCTCTTGTTGATCATGATTCAACAGTTGGAAGAGATTCTCATATTTCTCAAGGCGCAATTATTGGTAGCCATAGTTCAGTCAAAGAATTATCAGTGGTTGCAACAGGACAAGTAGTTAAAGATTGAACTTAAAAATTAAATCAAGATTGAAATTCTCTATTCAATGAAAATGCTCATGTTAACCCAGTATTTCCCACCTGAAGTGGGTGCACCTCAAAACAGGTTGTTTGAGAATGCTGTGCGTTGGCAGAAATATGGTCTTGAAATTGATGTGTTGACTGCTATGCCCAATTACCCGAAGATGGAAATTCAAACGGAGTATAAGGGTAAGTTTATTTCAAAAGAAAAAATGGAAGGATTGAATGTTTACAGATCCTCCATTTTTGTGAGTAAGAAAAAATCAATTGTTTTTCGTTTGTTGAATTATTTTTCCTTTGTTTTCAGCTCCATGTTTTTTGCTGTTTTTCGTTTGAAAAAATACGATATTGTTTTTGTCGAATCGCCTCCTTTGTTTTTGGGTATTTCTGCAAGGGTTATATGTCGATTGAAAGGTGCTAAAATGATTTTTAATGTGAGCGATCTTTGGCCGGAAAGCGCAGAAAAATTAGGGCTTGTAACAAACAAAACTTTTCTGAAGATGGCCACTATACTTGAAGAACATCTCTATAAAAGATCCGAAATAATTACAGGACAAACGCAAGGAATTGTAAAAAATATTCAAACGCGATTTCCTAATAAGAAAGTTTATTGGCTACCGAACGGAGTAAATGTCGATTTATACAATCCGGAAAAGCAATACGGTAATTGGAAAGCTGAAAATGGATTTTCAGATGGGGATATGCTTTTTCTTTATGCAGGTATTATTGGACATGCGCAGGGCCTTGAAGTAATATTAAAAGCGGCTAATCGATTAAAACAAAATGCAAATGTTCATTTTCTGTTGGTAGGCAGTGGTCCGGTAAAAGATGAACTTCTGAAAATGAAAATGGATTTAAATCTGGATAATGTTCATTTTTATGATGCGGTTACAAAAATCGAAATGCCGAAGATTATTGAATGTTGTACAATGACAATTGTTCCATTGAAGAAACTCGATTTGTTTAAAGGAGCTATTCCTTCTAAAATATTTGAAAATCTAAGTATGAAAGTTCCGGTGTTTTTAGGAGTAGATGGTGAAGCAAGAGTTCTATTCGAAGAGCAAGGTAAGTGTGCAGTCTACTTTGAACCTGAAAATGATGTTGAATTAGCTGAGAAATTAACAACAATCATAAATGGGAAAGTAGATATTGTTGAAATGAAACATAATGCTAGAAATTATGTGAAGGAATATTTTGATAGAGACAAAATTGCTTTAAGCTTTTATGAATATTTAAATTCAAATTTGAAATGAAAGTACTGACTGTAATAGGTGCCCGTCCACAATTTGTAAAAGCTGCCGTTTTAAGTCGCATTTTTTCTACGATGAAAGATGTGAAAGAAATTTTAGTGCATACAGGACAACATTTTGACGACAAAATGTCTAAAGTGTTTTTTGATGAAATGGGAATTCCTGTACCGAATTATAATTTGGAAATTAATAGTCTTGGCCATGGTGCAATGACAGGAAGAATGCTTGAGGGAATAGAAGGTTTGCTTATTAAAGAGAAACCAGATTGGGTCCTAGTATACGGAGATACAAATTCAACTTTAGCAGGAGCTTTAGCTGCAAGTAAACTTCATGTGAAAGTTGCCCATGTTGAAGCAGGATTACGAAGTTTCAATATGCAAATGCCAGAAGAAATAAATAGAATTATTACAGATCGAATTAGCACAAACTTATACGCTCCAACACAAACTGCTCTTGACAATTTGAAGTTGGAAGGATTTGACCGTTTTGAAAATAAAGTGGTCTTGTCTGGAGATGTGATGCAAGATGCGGCTTACTATTATGCTGACAAGGCCGAACAACAATCCACGATTTCGCGCGATTTAATAAAGGGAAATTTTGTGTTATGCACCATTCATCGCCAAGAAAATACAGATGACCCGATCCGATTGAAGGCAATCATTAATGCGTTGAATAAAATTTACAAGAAAACAAGAGTAGTTTTGCCAATGCATCCAAGAACAAGAAAAATTATCGAACAAACCGGTTTGGAATTAAAAGTTGAAGTAATTGATCCTGTTGGATATTTTGATATGATTCTGCTTTTGAAAAATTGCTCCTTAGTCATGAGCGATTCTGGTGGATTGCAGAAAGAAGCTTTCTTTTTCAAAAAACAATGTGTCACCTTGCGAGATCAAACGGAATGGGTGGAGTTGGTCAATGGAGGATTTAATGTTCTTGCCGGAGCCGACGAAATAGAAATTGTGAATTCTTATGAAAAGATGATCAATACTAAAAGTAATTTTGAAGTCAATCTGTATGGTAATGGTAATGCAGGAAAAAAAATAGCCGACGATCTACTAAATAGTTAGTTAAGTATGATGAACTTGATAACCGAATCGATTAAGAATAAAAGATGGCCATTTCTTGCGGCTTGTTTTTTGTTTTTTATGCTTTCGGCCTGTACAGCTTTTTCAGTAATTTGTTTTGCTTTATTTGCAGTAGTATTATTGTTTTCGTATCGCCAATTAAAATTTCAAAAGGAAAATGTTTATGGAAGATTGATGATGATCATTTTCTTTCTTTCATTATGTGTTGGCCTATTTTTTACGACCAATTTGCAAGAAGGATATGGAGTAGTAGAAAGAAAACTTGCCTTTCTGATTTTCCCTATTGTCTTTATGTTTGTTCCTTCGTTTACGAAAAAAGAAGGGAGGGTTTTGTTTTTGCTTTTTACTTTAGGCGCAATTGTTGAAATTCTGTTGAGTGCCTACAAATCTTTTGAGTGTTGGGAAACTCACCATTGGATGGAATGTTTCTATTCCAGTTTAATGTCTCATGAATTGCATCCAAGTTATCAGGCATTATTTGATGTGACAATAATCACTTATTTTCTCTATCGATTAATAACAGATTTTAAAGTTTTGTCGAGAATCCAAATAGCAGGATTTCTAATAGGAATACTTTTCTTTTCTGTGTTCATGATTTTTCTTGCCTCTAAAGGAGGCTTTCTTTCGCTTTTGCTTTTATTTTTTCTTGCATCGTTATACTTTGCTTATCTGCGCAAAAAAATATTTGTAGCCCTTGCTGTTTTTGTAACTGTCAGTGGATTAGCAGTGCTCACCTTATTTTATTCTCCAATTGCGGAGGTACGATTTAAAAGTGCATTTCATGCATTTACCTTATCAGAAAAAGAATTATTTGACACCTACAAAACTACTACAGAAAGTACACCTGCACGCTTGATGATTTGGAAAGTAGCAAGAGAAATTTTGGAAGTAAATCCAATGGGAGTTGGGACGGGCGATGTACAGGATGCCTTGATGGAAGGTTATAGGAAACGTGAAATGACCGGAGCAATAGAAAATAAATTAAATGCACATTCACAATATTATCAAACTGCTATTGGATTAGGAATTCTCGGATTTATAATTTTGTTGTTGGTATTTATCGTTCCAATAATAATTGGATTTAAGAAAAAGAATTTTCTGTTGATCGCATTGATGTTTATTTTTATGGTTAATCTATTAGTTGAAGCGATGTTTGAAAGGATGGATGGAATTGTATTTTTCTGCATCTTCACTTGCTTTCTATTGATGAATACCGAATCACAAGCGGAAGAAATTACTAAGACTGAAATTCAATAAAGAATATAATATGATCCCATTTTCTCCTCCACGTATCGATCAAAAAATAATTGATGAAGTTGTTGCAACCTTGAAATCAGGTTGGATTACTACCGGCCCTCGTACAAAATTATTTGAGAAAAAACTTACTGCTTATAATGGAAACAAAGCAACTTTATGTTTGAATTCAGCTACCGCTGGATTAGAAATGATGCTTCGCTGGTATGGTGTCAAGGAAGGCGACGAAGTAATTTTGCCAGCGTATACCTATGCTGCAACTGCGAATGTAATTGTCCATTGCGGAGCAACACCTGTTTTTGTTGATGTTAACGCAGATGATTTTAATATTTCTATTGCCGAAATAGAAAAAGCAATTACTTCAAAAACAAAAGTTATCATGCCTGTGGATTTTGGTGGATGGGCATGTGACTATGATGCAATAAATGAATTAGTAAGAAATAAAGCATCAATTTTTTCGGCAACAACAGCTGAGCAGAAAAAATTAGGAAGAATCCTTGTACTTTCCGATGCAGCGCATTCAATTGGCGGAATTTACAAAGGAAAAAAAACCGGCACCCTAACTGACGTTTCTGTTTTCTCTTTTCATGCAGTAAAAAATCTAACCACGGCTGAAGGTGGCGCTATTGCACTTAATCTTCCTTCTCCATTTGACAATGAAGAAATTTATAATGCACTTTGTATTACAACGCTTCACGGACAAAATAAAGATGCCTTAGCTAAATCTCAAAAAGGAAATTGGAAATATGATATTGTAGAAGCAGGTTACAAATGTAACATGACTGATATTATGGCAGCAATCGGTTTGGTTGAATTGGAACGATACGATAAGGATACCTTAGTTCAAAGAGAAAAAATAATTGACCAATATAATTGGACTTTATCAGCTTATTCCTGGGCCGAAGCTCCTGTTATAAGAAAAGGCGATTCTTTTTCAAGTTGCCATCTTTATCCACTACGAATTAAAGGAATTAATGAAGCTCAACGCGACTTGATCATTCAGAAAATATTTGACAAAGAGGTGAGTGTTAATGTTCATTTCCTTCCAGTTCCTATGACTAGTTTTTATAAAGGCATGGGATATGATATTAAAAATTATCCGATTACCTATTCAAATTTCGCAAGGGAAATTTCTCTTCCCGTTTTTTATGACATGACAGAAGAGCAAGTTAAAAAGGTGCTGGGAGCGGTAGCTTCTTCAGTTATGGAAGTAATAGGTACTAAATAAAAACATGCACTAAACGGTGATAAAAAGAATTTTCGATATTTTTTCTGCTTTGATTGGATTAATTATCCTGTTTCCTTTCTTGTTTGTGATTTCGATTATCGTTTTGGTTTCTAGTCCAGGTGGAATATTCTTTTTCCAAACACGTGTAGGGAAAAATGGGAAAGATTTTAGTCTTTGGAAATTCCGCACTATGAAACCTGATTCTGATAAAAAAGGATTGTTGACAGTAGGAGGTAGAGATCCCCGTATAACTGAAATAGGTTATTTTCTTAGGAAATATAAATTAGATGAACTTCCGCAATTAGTAAATGTTGTGTTTGGAGAAATGAGTTTGGTTGGCCCACGTCCAGAAGTTCGGAAGTATGTTGAAATGTATTCAACCCAACAATTACGAGTATTGGAAGTGAAACCAGGTATTACCGATTACGCATCAATTGAATACTCAAATGAAAATGAATTATTGGCAAAATCATCTGACCCTGAAAAAACCTATATCGAAGAAGTAATGCCATCGAAACTGAAATTGAATTTAAAATATATTTCAGAAAAAAGTTTCACGACAGATTTGAAAATCATCTTCAAGACCATCGGTAAAATATTTTCTTGATTATTAATTTTAGATCGCACAAGATTCTATTTCTTATAAACTGGCAGGTTTAATACCCTCGAGGTCTAATACCTACTACGTTTAATTCCCTCGAGGTCTAATACCTTCGAGGTTTAAGACCTCCGAGGTTTAACGCGCGCGCGAGTATAATTCAAAAGTATTTATGTTCCAATTTTTTTTTTCGCGTGAGGTCCAAAGGACTCCTTCGGACAGGGCTACCGCATCAACTTTTGATAAGGGAATCAAGGTAGCTGTCGTCCCATCCGGCTTTAAGTCTTGCTCTGCGTAGGCTTAATTTTTTGTCATTT
>JBBRYH010000059.1:0-19959 GCA_038237845.1 Bacteroidia bacterium | reverse complement strand
TACCTTCTAATGAAACTGACAATAATTTTTGTGCTTCCACTGCAAATTACATTGGTAATTGATTTAATACTTCTCTGCAATAACAATTCACAATAAGTCCGATTGCTTTTTCTGTATCGATACCACGTTGCTTAAAATAGAAAATCTGGTCTTCACCGATTTTACTTGTGGTTGCTTCATGTTCTACAACCCCAGTCTTATCATGAATTTCGATGTAAGGAAAAGTATGTGCTCCGCAACGATCGCCCATTAAAAGTGAATCGCATTGAGAAAAATTTCTTGCATTGGTTGCGCCTTTTCCTATACGAACTAATCCGCGATAAGAATTCTGACTTTTACCTGCTGAAATTCCTTTAGAAATAATGGTGCTCCGCGTATTTTTTCCGATGTGAAGCATTTTTGTTCCCGTATCCGCTTGCTGATAATTATTGGTAACAGCAACAGAATAGAATTCTCCTACAGAATGATTTCCTTTCAAAATTACAGAAGGATATTTCCATGTAATGGCAGAACCTGTTTCAACTTGCGTCCAAGAAATTTTTGAATTATCACCAGCACAAATTCCACGCTTAGTAACGAAGTTGTAAATTCCACCAACTCCTTCTTTATTTCCTGGATACCAATTCTGAACTGTTGAATATTTTACTTCTGCATCTTTGTGCGCATAAATTTCTACAATAGCTGCGTGCAATTGATTCTCATCACGCATTGGAGCAGTACATCCTTCGAGATAGGAAACATACGAACCTTCATCTGCAACAATCAATGTTCGTTCAAATTGTCCAGTGCCAGAAGAATTAATTCTGAAATAAGTGCTTAATTCCATTGGACAACGAACACCTTTTGGAATGTAACAGAAAGAACCATCACTGAATACTGCACAATTTAATGCGGCATAAAAATTATCTGTATAAGGAACAACCGAGCCCATGTATTGTTTAATCAGATCTGGATGTTCTTGAACGGCTTCTGAAAAAGAACAAAAAATAATTCCTTTTTCTGCAAGTACTTCTTTGAAAGTAGTTTTTACAGAAACAGAATCGATGACCGCGTCAACCGCAATTTTCGATTCCATTCCGACTAAACGTTTTTGTTCTTCTAAAGAAATTCCGAGTTTTTCAAATGTCTTCAACAATTCTTGATCAACTTCATCTAAGCTTCCAACCGTTTTTGTTTTTTTCGGAGCTGCATAATAGCTGCAATCCTGAAAATCAATCGGAGGAAAATTTACATGCGCCCAATGATCCGGGTGTTCCATTTTTAACCAATGACGGAATGCTTTCAATCTGAATTCCAACATCCATTCTGGTTCATTTTTCTTTTTGGAAATAAAACGTACGATATCTTCATTTAAACCTTTAGGTGCAAATTCAGTTTCGATATCAGATGTAAATCCGTATTTATATTCCCCCTGTGTGAACTCTTCCAGTATTTCGTTTTTCTCAGCCATTTAATATTTTATTTTTTTGCTCAAATCTGCAATATCAAATCTTACTTCCCTTTATACCGAGAAACTTTCACCGCATCCGCATGTACGTGATGCATTCGGATTAATAAAAACAAAACCTTTTCCATTTAATCCGGCAGAATAATCTAATTCTGTTCCGATCAAATAGAGAAAACTTTTTTTGTCTACCACAATCTTAATTCCCTTGTCTTCAAAAACCTGATCATTAGGTTGAAGAACATGGTCAAACTCAAGTTTATAGGAAAGACCAGAACATCCACCACTATCAACTCCAACCCGAATAAAAGTATCAGCTGGTCGATTCTCTGTCTTAATCAGGTCAATTGCCTGTTGTTTTGCATTTTCAGTAACCGTAATCATTGACTATCAGTATTATATGAAATAACGTTTATTTAGACTAAATCTAAAGACGGAACAAAAATACCTACAATTAGGTAGAACTGCAATGATTTTCGATAGAATTTTGATTCGGATTTAGGGTTGATTATTTAAAATTGCTCGAGAAGAGAAATTGTACTGTTTCAAAGTCTGAATTGGAGGGAAAATTGTGTTTGTAAATGGTTGTGGTCGCGTTTTGATTTTGTAGTAAGTTGGTATGTAGATAGATACGAATAACACCTAGAGGGTCTTAAACCCCGACTGTTTTAAGACCTGGAGGATTTAAGACCTCGAAGGTTTTTAGCAACCTCGATAAAAAATAAAAATAACAATCTGAGATAAACCCAGTTCAAAATGTTCAGTCGTGATATATCAACACATACATACCTTTGCATTCATGCTAGACAATCAATCCACAACAGAACTTTCGAAGTTGGGCGAATTCGGCCTGATCAAACATCTCACCCAAAATATTGAATTAAAAAATCCATCCTCTTTAAAAGGTGTAGGTGATGATGCGGCCGTTATTGATTTCGGTGTAGATAAAGTTGCTGTAGTTTCAACCGATATGTTGGTAGAAGGAATTCATTTCGATATGGGATATGTTCCATTAAAACATCTTGGCTATAAAGCAGCAACCGTAAATTTTTCGGATATCTGTGCAATGAATGCTGTTCCAAAGCAACTACTTGTTTCGCTTGCAATTTCCAGCAAATTTCCGTTAGATGCGATTGAAGAATTATATTCCGGAATGCTTACTGCTTGTGAGCGTTATGGAGTTGATCTTGTTGGTGGAGATACAACTTCCTCTAAAAGCGGATTAATAATTTCCTGTACAATAATTGGCGAAGGTGAAAAAGATAAATTGGTTTATCGTAACGGTGCAAAAGATAAGAATCTCATTTGTGTGAGTGGAGATCTTGGCGGGGCGTATATGGGATTGATGATGTTGGAACGAGAAAAAGAAGTTTTTAAATCCGATCCGAAAATTCAACCTGATTTAGAAGGAAACGATTATATTTTGGAACGACAATTAAAACCGGAAGCTAGAATAGATATTGTTTCCATGTTAAATACGCTTGGAATTATTCCAACTTCTATGATTGATGTTTCTGATGGACTTGCTTCTGAACTTTTACATCTTTGTACACAATCAGAAGTGGGAGCGCAGATTTACGAAGAGAAAATACCGCTTGATCCAATGACTTTTGATCGTGCTCGCGAATTTAGTTTGGATCCAACCATGTGTGCTATGAATGGAGGAGAAGATTATGAATTGCTTTTCACGATTGACATGAAGGATTACGAAAAGTTGCAAAATAATCCTGACATCACTTTTATTGGACACATCACACCAAAAGAAGGCGGCGTAAATCTGGTCACACGTTCCAATACAGAACATCCAATCACCGCTCAAGGATGGGATGCCCTTTTAGGAAAATAATTTCTAATAATGCATTTGCAGTATATTCTACGAAATAAATTTTCTTGGTAACTTTTGGAGGAGCTTAGCGTTATCTATATATGAAACCGAAACGCTCCTTTAAATTCGCAATTGCTTTTTTATTTTTCCCTGCAATTATTTATGCACAAACCGGCTTGTTTTGGTTTAGCGATAGCGCAAGTCATTTGCCGAACAATAAAATCATTTCAATAAAGCAAAACTCAAATGGTGATTTGTTGCTGTTGGGAAAAGCAAGTGATAGTGCCTATTCGAATGTGAAACCTTATTGGGCAGTTTGTAACCGTTCCGGAATTTTAAAATCACAAACAACACTTTCTACTGCAAATAACTATTACGAGGTAAACAACTTTACAATATGTTCTAATGACCGAATGAGGATTTGGGGAACAGAAGTTGTGAATAATAAAATGACCATGTCCCTGAATACAATAGATGCCCAAGGGATTCCTCAGGGATCAGACGCCATGTTGACGAATACGAATACCTTGACTGGTGATGTTTGTCAGTTAGATGAAACCTATGCTGTACTTGCAAAAACTGTACAGAGCAGCAGCAACGGGAAATATCATATTTCTATTTATAAATATAATTTGCAGAATGATGAGCAGGTTTGGTACAAAACGCTTGCTACAGCAGACAATGAGGAAGCCTCCAAGATTTTTCCAATGAAAGACGGTTCAATTATAGTTCTTGGAAAAATGTATAATGAGTCGTTGACAAGTTATACAACTTTGATTTATAAATTATCTTCATCTGGCGAAATGATTTGGAAAAGGAACTTCACTGGATATGATGATTTTTTTGCTCAGGGAGTTTCTGAAGTTAAAAATAAGAGTCTCGTTTATGTCTGTAGTTTTAGTGATGAAGCGCTAGCCGTTGGGAAGACGAAAATATTTAGTTTGGATTCTAATGGCAATGAAAAGTCGGAAAAAGAAATTGATGGAATTCGTGCAAATGGTGTCTTAACTTTAGAAGATGGTAATATTTTTATTTATGGAGCACATTTTCAAAAAGTTGGAATTTATATTATTAGTAAGGCTTCATTTAAAATTTACTCTTCTGAAATGAAAGTGGTGAACGAAGATGAAATGGGAATGTTTGACGGACCGGATGCTTTTTTACCGAGTCTGGCAATTTCAACCTTTCCTACTGCTTCCGATTTTATCACTGCAATTCAATTATCGGATGGAAGAATTGTCTGTGCCGGAAGAGTTTATATGCCTCTAAATACAGCAGCGGATAAAATTATATTTTCTAAACGGACTAACGCAGCATTTCTTGTGATAATGGATGATGGTGGAAAGTTCAGAGATTAAAATTAATTTCTACTGTAGAATAAATTTTCTTCTTCTGTTTCTTCAGCTATCATTTTTAATTCATGATCTTTTTTACTCATTAGTTTGCCAAATGCCCATCCTAAACCTGCGCTCAGTTCGATACTGTAGACGCTGTTTGATCTCGATAAATTGATTTGGGTTGACGTAATTTGACGGCTATTTGTATAATCAAAACCAATAGAAGTTTGCAATTGTAATCCGAATCGTAAATGGTAATTCAAACTTATAGAGGCTGCATATTCCCATGCAGAAAATCGAATTGTATTTATTTCGGATGTTTCTGAATTATTCAAGTTTGGTGAAATTTGTTTTTCGTATTCAATAGCAGATTGGCTTAAGGTTACATTTCTAAAATTTCTAACCGAAATAATTGACGCTAGAAGTAGGTGACCACTACTACTTTCATTTTCATTGACTAGAATAAAGCCAGTACCAAATTGAAATCCGGATATTTTTCGATTTGGTACCATGAATGTAAGACCGCCAAATAGTAATGTTTTCTTTCCCAAAAGAAATGTAGATGATTGAACATATTGCATACCGAACCCATTACCATTCACTAAACTAGTTATTGAAATGGAGTGTAATGAAATTCTGTTGGGAAGTAACGTAGTATCTGATGCAGGAAGAATAAACGGAGTAAACAGTAACCCTAAAATTAAGAATGCGATTTTATGTTTCATTTTGTTTGAGGTTAAGTGGAGTATTTTTGTTGAGCAAAGGTTGGAAACAACCCATGAGGATGCCAACCAAAATTTCCATATCGCTTTCAGATGTAAGAATTCTTGGAAAGAGGTAAATGCTAAAGTTTGGGAAGGCAATAAGTGATTTACAAAATAGACGCGTCAATCACTATCCAATAAATAAATGTGAACTGCCTAGAGTGGCTATAGGATAAGAAAAAAGGTAAATTTTCGTAATAAAAAAATCCTGAATTATTTTTTCAAGAGATGTAAGTTGTCGACCGAAAGAACAACAAAATTTAAAATCGGATGTGACCCAGCGTGAAGGACTTTCATATTAGCAAATGCGTCATCAATTTTTTTGGCTTTGCTTGCAGTATTATCTGAAATTGCAATTTTCAAAAGTTTTGAAAAGCCAATGGCCTGCGGAAACTGAGTAGAAAATTCTTCAGTTTGCAGTTTCCTTGAAACACTCCGAAAAACAATTTCTGCTGATTCGTTTTTACCGGACAACAAAAGCAACAAAGTCTGAAATAATTTTACCTGAAATTCTGCAAAAGGATAGTTTTTGAAACTCATTTCATTCAAACATGTATTCAAGACAACTGAAGCGTCAAGAAATTTATTTGAATAGAACAAACAAGATGCTTTATAAAGCGACTCATAAACATATTCAAGGGGATTATGGTTGAAAGTAATTTCTGGTAAGAATGAATCTTTCAGCAATACATCTGTTTGTTTTGTGGAAATTGCGTATTCAATTTTAGATAATAAGAATTGTGGAGTTGGGCAGGTATGTGACAACAACATAAATTCTGAAATATTGGAATTGACTTTTTCAAAAGAACATAAACCATTTTTATAGAGCTTAAGTTTGTTATAGTATTCAAAATTAAGAACGTGCCAAGCTCTTGTCCAATAAAAATATTTCGGATTTTCCGGGTGTGATTCTAGAATAGTTAACACAAGTTTGAGCAACTCTTCAGTCGTTTCTTCTGTTTCAGGAATTTCATTGGATTCACTTACAAAAAGCGCATAGGAAATATTCGCCAAATAAAGACTTGCTTTTAAACTATGACTATCGTAGACTTTATTCAGATGTCTTAATTCTTTCAAATACTGCCCGAGTATTTCGATTTTTGTTTTATCACCAGACAATAAATATTCTCCTACTTCACGATTAAATGTGCAGAGAAATTCATCTGCTTTGTCTGTAGCAAGTGTAAATGCAACGGATTTATTATATAATTGTTGGTAATGATAATACTGATCGGAATGCAAATGAAGTTTTTTCAATCCATTATAAACGCCTATAAGTTCTCTTGGCAAATCTGCTTTAATGATTTCCTCTGCCAGATGCTCTAACAAAACAATGGCAGTTGCTTTTGGAGTGCTATTTATCAAATGTGGGATAGAAGAAATATTTTTTAATAAATTTCCACGTTTATCATTCAAAACTCGGAACAAATATTCCTGAACTTTATCTGTTAAACGTGATTTCATAGCATAAAAGGCAGCTACATTGATTCCAAGCGCTTCTCTAACAGCATTATGATCTTTATCGTTTTTTCTATAAAGTTCCAGCATTTTCGAAAATTTTTCCCCACGATTGGCACTTAACTCCTTATATAGAATTTCATAATTTTCTTCATTTAACTGATTAATTACCTTCCTAATCATAAAAGCTTAGACTATAATTTTATTTTCAAACAATCAATTTACTTCTAAATGTTTTATTTTGAATGACGTCTTTAATAATTAAAATGACCTCTAAAGCATAAATTAGTTTAATTGTTTTTAAAAAAGTATCAAATTCGAAATTTCATTTTGTTGTCAACGTTTTCAATGAATCTTGTGTTAAAGGTTTATGTAAAAAACCAACTACCGATTTATAGTCTTTCGAACGTGTCAAATCGGAAGGGTCAATTGAACTCGTCAACATGATTACTTTAATTTTTCCAGTTAAAGTTTGATCAAGTTTTTCGAATTCATCGAGAAAGTGGTAGCCATCCAGGATTGGCATATTAATGTCCAGAAAAATAATGGAAGGAAGATGTTCTTTTTTTACTTCATCTTTTACAGTCAAATTTCTCAAAAATTCCATGGCACTTTGGGTACCGGTATTAACATATACATTCTCAGAAAAATGGCAACCTTTGATCATCCGCTCATTTATGAAATTGTCAATTTCATTGTCATCTATAAGCATTACTATATCAAAAGCTTTTTTAGGAGACTTCGGCTTCATAGAAATAGGTATTTATATTAATTGCTGCAATTTAGAAAGATATTAGAAACAATACGTATAAATTCAAAAAAGTTAATATAATATTGTTGATATTATAAGATAATATATAAATTATAATGTTTCCAATTTTATCTGCTTAATAATTTATTGAAATCTGATTCTCTTGTACCAAAGGAAGCCCAATAATAGAATGCATGCTATCCAAAAAGTGCCAAAACCTTACATCTGAAAGAAGTTTGACCTATTTGTTCGATAAATTGTCTATTTGAAAATACCTTAGCAGTAAGGTTGATAAATGAAAAAATCTCATTAATTTACGTTAGTGGCTAACCTTTTCAAAAAGGGACTTTTCTATATTTCATATCAATTTGTTTAAGTAGATGGAATTAAAATAAAATGATAGCTGAAGGATTAAATTTTACGGCAAATTTTTACAAGGTTTTAATTCAGTCAATGAATGAGGCTGTTATACTCAGTGATGAGCAGGGTAACATTCTTTTTATGAACGATCAGTTTTGTAAGCTGACAGGATATCAACTGACGGAAATAATTGGTAGGAATGGTTATGAATTACTCCTTCCAAAGAAACAGAAGGACGAAGTTCAAGCGAAGTTAAATGATAGAAAAAAGGGAAGAGCTGAGACTTATGAATTAGAAATGCAAAAAAAAGATGGCGCTTCTTTTTTTGTTCAAAATAGTGCCGCCCCAGTTTATGAAGATGGAAAATTTATAGGTGTGATGTCGCTCCTTACAGATATTTCACACGAAAAAAAACAAGAGCGGTTGCTTGAAATAATAAATACTAGTATTAATGTTAAAATCGGAGACGATTATTTTTCTGAACTAACCGATTTCCTATGTGAAAACTTAAATGTTCATGCGGCAATTGTTGGCATTCATAACCTTCAGGATAATGTTATTGAAACAATTTCATTTAAGTTGGCGGGGAAAACTGTAGACAATGTTAAATATGAACTTGATCACACGCCATGCTCAAAAGTGATAAACGGGGAAATGTGCATTTTCCAAAACAATGTCCAAGAACTATTTCCAAAAGATCTTGAACTGAAAAAAATTGGTGCAGTATCATATATCGGAATTCCATTGTTTGATAGTGACAACCAATCATTGGGTATTATTATTATCATGGATAATAAACCAATGACACAACTTGAGGAAAAGAAGATTATACTACCCCTCCTGGCAGATCGTACTACAAATGAATTGCAACGTTTGAAGATCCAGAAAAAACTCAAGGCGAGTGAAGCGGATTATAAAAAAGCTGTTGATGATCAGACGGAATTAATCGTGCTATGGCTTCCAGACGGTGATATTAAATTCGCAAATAGTAGTTATTGTAATTTTCACAATTCTACTTTAGCCGAAATTCAAAAGTTAAATGTTTTTGACTTTTTACCTGAGAAAGAAGGATTAATATTAAAAAAGAATTTAGAAAGACTAAAACCCAAAGACCCCACTGTTAAACATATACATCAATCTAAAAATCAAATAAAAGGAAACTATTGGCACGAATGGACGGACACTGCATTTTTCGACGAGCAAAATCGTTTATTATATTATCAGTCAATAGGTAGAGATATTACTATTGAAAAATTGGCTGAAAAAAAACTTGCAGAAAACGAATTAAAATTCAGAACCCTTGTTGAGAATTCATATGACCTCTATTTAATTTGTGACGAATCAGGTAGAATTAATTACTGTAGTCCAAATGTGAAAAATATTCTTGGGTATGAAGCTGCAGAAGTAATGGATAAAAAGGTCTGGGAGTTTTTCCCTGAAAAATATTTACATGAGGTGGCTGAAGAATACAAATTAATATTTGCCAGACACGGAAAAAAACAGGTTTTCACCCACATGATTTTGTCCGCAAATAAGGAAGAAAAAATATTTCGTACTACTGGGAAAGTGCTCAACGATAGAAAAGGCATGAAAACTGTTATTTTCAATTCTAACGACATAACGATTTCAAAATATGCCGAAAGAGAACTAGCTAAACGGGAAGAATTACTTTCTTTCAGCCATAAACTTTCTAAAACAGGTTATTTAACATGGGATCTGAAAAGTGATAAACACTTTTGGAGTAAGGAATTGTATGAAATGTTTGAAATAGCAGACATCAATACAAAACCAACGCATGATTTATTAATAAATTTAATTCATCCGGCTGATCGATTAAGTGTTGAAACGGTCATTTCTTCTCTAAAATTAAATCCCCGTTCTTTTTCATGGGACTTTAAAATTGTTACTACCAATGGAACAGAGCGATGCCTGCGTGAAACTTGCGAATTTAATAGGAATGAAAATGGTGAAGAATTGTTTATAGGTGTCATTCAGGATATCACGGAAATAAAGGATTTTGAAAATGTTCTCATAAAAAGAGAAAAACAGATTCGAAAATCGAACAAGTTAAATACGCAGATCATTGAGACCTCCAATAAGTTTTTCTACGTTTGCAATGTCAATGTAGAAAAACAAGAAGCAGAACAAATTGCTTATGCTAGTCCACAAGTAGTAGATTTTTTTGGCGTTTCATTTTCTGAATTGATTGCAGATCCTTCCATTTGGAAAAATGCAATACATCCGGAAGACCGAATTTGTAGGGAGAAAGCAGCCAATGAAATTTTCAAATCAAAACAACCCTCCACCATAACATACAGAATAAAAAATTCTAATGCTGTGGATTATTTTTGGGTGGAGGAATATGTAAGACCCTTTCTGGGACCTCAAGATGAAATAGTAGAATTGTATGGATCGCTCCAAAATATTAATGAGAGAAAAATTGCAGAAGTAGAATCGAAATTGCGTGAAAAACTACTTCGTGAAGCGCAACATATTGCAAAACTTGGCACTTGGGAATGGAATGAGAAAACTAGAAATATTGCTTTTAATGACGAAATGTTCAGAATTCTCGAAATTGACAAGGAAGGTTTTGGCGGCACAATTGAGGAACTTAAAAATCACCTTAGTGCTGAATCTGTAAAGAAACTTTTAGATGCAATTACAAACGGATTGAACAAAAAGAAATCTGTGGATATTGAAATAAGCACAACTAAAGGAACGCATAAGAAATTAATTGCCCGGACCTCCGAAGAAATAAAAATGTATAATGCTGAACGATTTGTACATGGCACCGTTCTCGACATTAGCGATATCTGGGAATCACATCAAAAAATATTTGAAACAGAAGAAAAATTTAAAAAAATATTTGAATCAATTACAGACATTTATTATCAGACAAATCTCGATGACGTTTGTACCATGATGAGTCCATCCTGTTTTGAATTTCTTGGATATAAAGAATCTGAATTAGTGGGAAAAAAATTGAATTTTCATTATGAGTTTCCAAAAGTTCGAGAAGAAATTGTAGAGCGGGTTTTTAACGAAGGATTTATCAATAACGCTGAAGTATCTTTATTTACACGCGAAGGAGTTCGTATTTATGTTTCCTCTAATATTTCTATATTATATGATGCAAATGGTAAACCCATAGGATTACAGGGCTTAGTTAGAAATGTTTCGGAGTTAAAAAAGAACGAAATCGAAAGAGAGAAATTATTAAAAGAACTTACTAATAAATATAATCAGTTAATGCAATTCAATTATATTGTTTCTCATAACCTGCGTTCTCCAATCACAAATTTATTGGGACTAAGTTCCTTGTTGAATGCGGATATTCATTTGGAGGAACAAAAGCAGATAATTAGCCATATTCATAAATCAGTAAGTTCAATGGACGAATTGGTGAAGGATTTAAATTTGATCCTTGCCAGTCGATCTGCTATTAATGAAAATAAAGAACATGTAATTATTTCCGCTATCATACAATCAATAAAAAATAATCTAAAGGTTCAAATTGATGAATCGGCTGCAATGATAATTACGGATATCGCAGATGATAATGATAGTATTTATACCATTAAAAGTTACCTGCAAAGTATAATTTATAATCTTGTCAATAACGCAATAAAGTATAGATCGGATAGCAGAATTCCAATAATAAAGGTTTCGTGTAGCAAGAATATGGCCAATACTATTATTGAAATTTCCGACAATGGTGCCGGAATCGATCTTGCAAAATATGAGAATCAATTGTTTGGTTTGTATAAAAGATTTGATCTCTCAAAAGAAGGTAGAGGATTGGGCTTGCATATGACGAAATCACAAGTCCAAGCACTAGACGGTGAAATATTTGTTAAAAGTGATTTAGGAAAGGGGACTACATTTACAATATCAATTCCCAATTAATAAACTCTTGGGGCAGAAAATTATTTATGGTCTTTAATCACCATAAAGCCAATTTCTCCTTTTTGTTTTATTGAAGCATTCTTTTTCTTCTTCGACCCTTTTGATTTTTTATAAAAACGAATCGTAAAAGTTGCATCTTCTGTTTTTAGCAACGATTTTAAATCTAGTGTTTTTCCTTCTGTGCGCTTTACAGATGTTCCTGTTTCATCATAAACTATAATGGAAACCTCTTCATTCATTGTCAGCAAATGTTTTGCTTCATCGTAATTAGCGATGTAACTCTTGCCTTGGTACATAAATTCGGCATGTGTTGTTGCAGCATCCTGTGCAAACAACATTGTAGAAGAGAGCAATACAAAGAAAAAAAGCAGTAGGTTTTTCATAGTTCAAAAGTAGTTTAAATAAAGAAACGAATATTAAATACAAATTAATGCATCAATAAAAAATTAAAATGAGGCCGCTTTTTTCTCAACAATTTCACGGAATGAAATGTTTTGCGCCTTACTTTTCGCCCATGCCGGAAAATCAAAATATTCAAAAGCAGTAGATTCGAAATTATCTTCTTCCAGTTTATTCAGGTTTTCAGAAAGCTCATTAAATAACGGAGTCATTTCTTTTGAGTCAATTGTTTTAGAAATTCTTTCTGAAAATTTAAGGAAGACATTTTCAAATTGGTAAGAACGATTTCTCGTCTTCAAATAACGTTGAACATTTCTACTCACATACGGAAGCAAATCACGATGATCAAGTTCAATATGTAGAATCAAAGAAAATACCTGAGCAACGGCATAAATCCATTCGCTTTGTCCTATCGCAGTATCATTCGTGACACGTGTATTCCAACGTAATGCCTGTTGTAATTTCCCTGCTCCATAACAAGCAACAGCACAACTGATCGAAAAATGGGACTCTCTTATTTTACTGATTCGTCCTTCGTATTTCGCAAGCCCTTCTTCTATTTTCGGAACAAGTGACATTGCTTTTTCGAATTGACCTAAAGTATTATATAAGGTAATTTCAATACTATAAGAACTTGAAAAAAGTTTTATTTCAAGATCTTCATTTCTTGCCGTGTCGAGTTTTTCTGGAAGTGACCGAAGTTTTTCAAGATTTTTTAAGGCTTCATCATTTTTCTTTAATTGTTGGCAAACATAAATGAGGTTCGTCAATACTCCAAAATATACATTTGGCTCATCTCTAAAAATCTCCGTGTTTTTCTCAATCAATAAAACATTCGAAGAAAGATGCTCGTAGCATTTTTTAGCGTCTGCAATAGCAAAGTAATATGCACTATAAGTATGATGATACATAAACTGTGCATTCACACTCAATCCTTCTAGTGATTTATCTTTTAAAGAAGCGTCAATTAGTTTTCTGAATTCATCAAACTGCTGCGACTCTCTTGCCCGACCTTTTGTATTAAGCAACATGAATAAACGGCTCTTCACATTCCACAAATCATTATAGGCACGAATATCTTCAGCAAGCTTTCGATCTTCATTTTGAATTTGCTGAATATCCTTATCCATCATCCCAGCATAACTGTCTTTTTCAGCTAATGCTTTTTCCATGGCATGAATTTGAACCAATACTGCGTGCTTCTCATATTTTTCTGCAAGTCGCTTAGCGCTTTTTAGCCTTTTCTTGCATTGATCATACAAAGTTTTTTTGTAGAGTATTTCTGAATAATGTAATTCTTTCCAAAGTTGTGCATCAACAGAACTGTTGTGATGAAATACATCCAGACTTCTTAAAATCGTTTCATATAATCTTGATTTTGTTATACTGAAATTATTCAGTGAACCTTCGCCTTTAAATTTTTTTAGAATAATGTTCTCGTCATATTCTTTCATCTTTTCAATGGCGTCGAAAAGCAAAACATAATTGTTCTGTTCACCAATAGTATGACGTGCTCCGAAAATTTTAAAGTGTCGTTTCTCATGCTTCGTCAGCGAATGGATCAATTTGTGGAGGGTATCTGAACCTTTGCCTGACATGTATAAAGATGTTAATTGAAGTGATAGTTTAGACTTGTTTAAAATGACCAAATTAATTGGCTTGAAATAATCAAATGGATGTGCTGCCCTTAGCATATTAGCAATAATGTATATGAAAAAGAACATTTCCGTATTTTAAAGTTACGCTATTTGAGTAATAATTTTTAAACTTCGCTTCTGGTATAGGATATTTATGCCTTTATCTAGACATGTATAAAGATGGAGCTATTTTGAAATGGCCTTAGACAAGCATTTCTGAAACCAATTATAATGTTGAAAAACAGATAGATAAGTGTCATTTTACCACTTGTTTATGCGGTAGACATGTATATTTGCAAGAATAGATGAATTGGAGCTCAGCAGTCGCAAGTATAGTTTTACATCGTATTGGTAAAATTTCATGCGATCAGCTGTGGGTTCGGTTTCAATGGGGATGTTGGCCGAACCCCGGCAATCGCAGAAAAAAAGTTTACTGATTAAAATTATCCCGTCCATCATTATCCCATTTTCCCCAAAATAAAATCGCATAAAAAACCAATCCCATGAAAAACATTTTATTTGCTTCCGCTTTTTTGTTTTCTGCATTTACAATTAACGCACAATCATTCGCACGACTAGACATCAATCATTTCAATGCGGGGTTTAATGCAGCGGGTGATCAATTATCACAACCTCCAAATTTTACAAACAATGTAATTACGCCGTATAATCAATTGACTTTTACAATTGGAAATTTATGGATTGGCGGCTACGATACAAATGGGCAACTTCATGTTGCAGCGCAAACCTATCGCCAAACAGGAACAGATTTTTGGGCTGGACCAATGGATACAGTTAATGCAGTTTGTTCTGCTACACAGAATGCCAATTACAATAAAGTTTGGAAAATAAATAAAACAACAATTGATAGTTTTCGTTTAGGATTATTTTCTGTTATTCCAAATTCAATTACTTCATGGCCAGGAAATGGAAATGTTGCAGCAGGAGAATCAAGAAATCTTGCTCCTTATGTAGATGTGGATGGAGATGGAACATACAATTACGCTGCTGGAGACTATCCGAAAATTCGTGGCGATCAGGCCTTGTGGTTTGTTTACAATGATTCACTTTCAGGAAATGGCCATAGTGAAACTACAGGAAGAAGGTTAGGTGTTGAAATACGCTGCCTTGCATACGCTGTTGCATGTGGCGATTCAGCATTATCAAATACAATTTTTATGCATTACGATATTATAAATCGTTCCAACATGAATTACGATTCTACCATTGTAGGACTTTGGACAGATCTTGATGCGGGACCAACCTATAATAACAATATCGGTTCTGATAGTTTGCAAAATAATTTTTATTACTACAGCGATTATTTTGCTGCGGGTGCTGTATTCTTAAATCAATCGGTTGCAAAAACAATTTCCTATAATAACGATTTTACAATCACAGGAAATCCAGTTTTGCCAAGTGAATATTATGGATATATGTTATCAAATTGGAAAGATGGAAGTCCGATGACATATGGCGGTAATGGTTATGGCGGAACAAATGCAACTCCATTTGCTTACACAGGAAATCCGTTTTCAGGAAATGGTTGGTTATCTGGAACACCAACAGATAGAAAAATGATGGGTTCAACAACACCATTTACGTTTTTTTCAGGAATGGATTATTCGATTGACATGGCTTACGTCGCTGCATACGATCCATCAGCTACAACAAATCTTTGTGTTCCTAATTTACGTTCACGCATGCAGGATATTAAAACCTATTATCAGAACGACATTACACCATGCGGAGATAACATTACAATGATTCCTCAAATTTCTACGACTCCAAATGCGCTTGTGGCTTTCCCAAATCCTGCAAGTACACAAATTACAATTCAATCTTCCTCAGCAAAACAACAATCGTTTACAGTATATTCAGTTAATGGAATTGAAATATTGAATGGAACAACCACAGGAACTTCCACCACACTAGACATTCATTCTCTTTCCGAAGGAATGTATTTCATTCGAATTGGTGAAGGTGCAACAATGAAGACCCTGAAATTTATTAAATCGGTAGAGTAGAACATTCAAATAAACAAACGGAACACTTATCTTTAAGCTATGTTCCAAAGGTTGCCAAAACTTTTTTCATTGATCCGTATGCGTCAAGCGTGGTTGAATGGAATTATGGCGATCTTTTTTATTTTCAGCTTTTCGCTTTTTTCAAAAGCACAGTCGTTCAACTTCAGAAATTATTCTGTTGACGATGGTCTACCCTTCGTTGATGTATACACCATTTTCCAGGATTCAAAAGGTTATCTCTGGACAGGTGGTTATGGCGGATTAAGCCGCTTTGACGGAACAACATTCACTAATTTTTCTCCTCGAAATGGTTTGCCGAATTATTGGGTGACTTCTATACAAGAAGATAGTCGTAATGATTTATGGATTGGTACAATTAAAGGAGCATCAAGATATAAGAATGGAAAATTTGAAAATTTCACAAAGAAAGACGGATTGCCTGATGACTATGTGAATTGTTTAATGAAAGATGAACGCGATGTGCTTTGGTTCGGAACCGCAAAAGGTGTTTGTAGATATGATGGAGAGAAATTTTTGAATTTTGGAAATGAAGGCCCCATCGGAAAATCAATTCTTTGTTTTTATCAGGAACCGAATACCGGAAAAATCTGGATCGGAACTTCAAACGGATTGTATCTATACGAAAAAAATAAATTTATTTATTTTAGTTTGCCTCCAGGACTTAGTGCAACTGTAACGGCAATTGCCAAAGATAAAAAGGGAGAAATACTGGCTGGTACAGCGGACGGAGTACTACGTCTTAATAACGGACATTTTTCTCTGCTTTTTACCCCTTCAGGAATAGCAATGCCTGTTGTTACTTCAATGCTCACGGATAATGCAGGAATAACCTGGATTGGTGCAAATAATGGTTTGTTTTCTTACAATGAAAATACTTTTACTTCCTATAAAGTTACTCCCGATGTGAACGGTTCAACAATTGGTTGCTTGTATTTTGATTTTGAATCCAGCCTATGGTTAGGAACACATAAAGGTCTTTACAGATTTCGCGGAAATGGTTTTGCAAGTTTTGGTGAAGCCGATGGATTGTCGAGCAGTTTTATTTTCGGAATTACAAAAGATAAACAAGGAAATATTTGGGCTTGTTCCCAGAATAAAGGGGTATTTAAATATGATGGAAATTCTTTCAGACAATTTGATAAGTCTAATGGGTTAGCTTCTGATATTACAACATCCGCGATCACCATGCCTAATGGAGATGTGTTTATAGGAACTGGAAATGGGTTGAGTAAAATTTCAAATGGAAGTATTACAAATTATCATCCTTCGGATGGATTGTTTTCTGATTCTGTTAATTGTTTCATGAAAGATCATCTTGGTCGCCTTTGGATGGGAGGTGGAAAAGGACTCACTCTTTTGGAAAATGGGAAATTTACTTCTTTCGAAATTCCTTCTCCTGCTGATGCCATGTTTGATGTTTGGACAATCTATGAAGATCATAAAGGTAAAATTTGGGTAGGAACTTATCCTGGATCTCTTTATTCCTTCGATGGAAAAACATTTACCGATGAAAGGAAAAAAATAAATATGAATCCTCATATTGATTCCTACTTTCAAATATGTGAGGACTCGAATGGAAGATTATATTTTGGAACATTAGGTGGCGTTTTTATTTACGATGGTAATTCAATCGACAGTCTTACTCAAATTGATGGATTGAGTTCTGAGCTTATCTATTGTATGACAATGAATCGGAACAAATCAAAACTTTGGATCGGAACCAACCAAGGATTAAGTCGCTTTGATGTTACAATGTATAATTTAAATAAAACTAAAAACATTGTAACTTTTGGAGAAGAAGAAGGTTTTGCAGGAGTAGAAAGTAATTCGAATGGAATCTACCTAGATGACTTTGATGTAATTTGGTTTGGAACAGTAAATGGATTAATTCGTTATTCGCAGGGAAATTATCGAAGCAATCAAGCATTTGCTAAAACAAGTATTACGGGAATCAGGTTGTTTTATAATGATACCTTTTTGAAGAGTGGACAAGAATTGGATTATTCGGAAAACAATATTTCTTTTGATTATGTAGGAATTTGTTTAACTAATCCTGCAAAGGTTCGTTACAAATACAAATTAATTGGTTGGGAAAAAGAATATGCGCCAACTACATCCGATCGAGTGGCACGCTATTCGAATCTTCCGCCGGGTACCTATACCTTTCAAGTTTTAAGTTGCAACAATGAAAGATTGTGGAATACGGAACCTGCAAAATTTACATTTACAATCAATACGCCAATATGGAAACGACCATGGTTCTGGTTGTTGTTGACTGGCATTGCTGTATTTATTTTATCCGCCGGCATCATTTTCAGAATTCGTCAGATTAAAAAACGAGAACAGTTCGAAACCGAATCAAGGGTAGCAATGGCAAAAAATGAATTAAAAGCTTTGCGTGCGCAAATGAATCCTCACTTCGTTTTTAACTCACTGAATTCTATCCAGCATTTTATTCTCACTAATAAATCAGCAGACGCAGGAAAATATTTGAACAAGTTTGCACGTTTAATGCGTGTGATTCTGAATAACTCAGAAAAATCATTAATTACCATTCGAGAGGAAATCGAATATTTACAACTCTATCTTGATCTGGAAGAAATGCGTTTTGAAGGGAAATTTGCTTCGCATGTTGACATTTCAGAAGACATTGACATCGACTATTTTGAAATCCCTGCCATGTTGTTGCAACCTTATGTAGAGAATGCAATTCTTCATGGACTTACACCGAAACCCGATGGTGGAGGGAAATTAGATATTCAAATGCGATTGAAAGGGAATACCATCGTCTGCAGTATTATTGATAATGGAATTGGTCGTGAGAAAGCTTCGGATATGCGCCAATTATCAAATAAAAAAGAACACACTTCGCTGGGAATGAAAATTACCCATGATAGACTGGAGCTTATAAATAGATTAAATGGCTCTCAATTGAGTCTTACAATTACTGATCTTTACGACAAAGAAGGAAAGGCAACAGGAACAAGAGTTGATATATTCATCCCTGTTTCTTAATTTGTGCTCCCGCTGCTGCGAATTATTATTAAAAACTAACCTGCTATGAGTGATTTAATTAATGCCGTCATTATTGAAGATGAAAAAAAAGGACGCGAAGTGCTTGAAGCACTTGTAAAAACGCATTGCCCTGATGTAAATCTTTTAGGTAGCGCAGATTCTGTTGCTAACGGACTTGAACTTATTCTAAAAACAAATCCTCGTTTAATCTTTCTCGATATTGAAATGGCGGATGGAAGTGGTTTTGATTTATTAGAGAAATTAGACAGTTCCAATTATGAAGTAATTTTTACCACAGCTTCAGACGCACATGCTTTGCGCGCCATTAAATATAGTGCCATCGATTATTTATTAAAGCCGATTGATGCAGATGAACTCGTGAATGCAGTAGAAAAAATTCGTGTTAAACATTCCAATACTGCGAATCTTGACAATTTAAAATATCTCCTTCAAAATTTCAAAAAGCCAACAGATCAATACACGAAAATTTCTTTGCCTACAGGAAATGCATATGAAATTGTAAACGTAAAGGATATTATCCGCTGCGAAGCTGATGGAAGTTATACCAGCTTTTTTCTCGAGAATAAAAAGAGACTTTTGGTTTCGGCAAGTTTGAAACATTATGAAGATCTATTGCCGCCAGATGATTTTATTCGCGTCCATCATCATCACCTTATTAATATGAATCATGTTGTTCGTTTCCTTAAAACGGATGGTGGCTATGCAGTAATGAGTGATGGAACTCAGATTGAAATCTCCAGACGCAAAAAAGAAGCCTTTATTGCAAGACTTAATAAAGTATAGTGAATTAATAGTTCGGAGTTAATAGTTCGGAGTGTTTGGTTGAGTTTTTGGGAGATATTTTTCTCTGGACTCATATCCAAACACTCCGATTTTTTTTTTCTTCATGGGGTAGAATGAGATTTTTGTTTGGTCAACAGAAAGAATACCTATTCTCCGAACGAAACACCCCAAACGAAACACCCCAAACTAACCACTCCAAACTAACCACTCC
>JBBRYH010000058.1:0-20033 GCA_038237845.1 Bacteroidia bacterium | reverse complement strand
TGGTTCGGCACAGATGGCGGAGGCGTAAGCCGGTATGACGGGAAATCCTTTACCAATTTTACCACCGCGCAGGGACTGCCTAATGATGTAGTAACACAAGTTGTAATTGACTCACAACAGAACATAGTAATAGGAACAAACTTTGGTGTGGGGGTGGTGGTTTCTTTCACTCCAAAGTTAAGAGAAGAAAACACAAAGAGCAATATCCCTGCACAGAATAGTTTGAACAATGAAGAGTTGAAAAACTATACTCCGAACATTGAAATTTATAACTCATCAACGGGTTATCCTGTAAAAGATGTAAACGCAGGGCAAAACGCAATGTATAAAGACAGCAAAGGAATAATTTGGATTGCAACGGGATCGGCCAAAACAGGATTGGTTCGTTTTGATTACAATGCGGTAAATAAAAATACAAATCCGCCAGCTGTATTTATTCAAAGTGTAAAAATAAATGATGAGAATATTATTTGGTATAACCTTCTCCCCTCTCCAAATGGAGAGGGGCTGGGGGTGAGGTTTGATAGCAACACCACAGCACCGAACATTACAGAAGAAGTAAACGCTTTCGGAAAAATATTAGGAGAAGCGGATAGAGATTCAATGCGAACAAAATTCAGAAATGTAAAATTTGATGGTATTACAAAATGGTATCCACTACCCGAAAACCTTATTTTGACTTACGAACACAACAGCGTTACATTTGATTTTAATGCAATAGAAACAAGCAGAAATTTTTTGGTTCGCTATCAATACATATTAGAAGGTTACGACAAGGATTGGAGTCCGCTTACAGAAAAAACATCGGCAACTTTCGGTAACATTTATGAAGGAAATTATACTTTTAAATTAAAAGCACAAAGTCCGTTTGGCATTTGGAGCGCACCAATAGAATATAAATTTAAAGTGCTTCCACCTTGGTGGAGAACCTGGTGGATGTATGCTTTATATGTTGTAAGCGCTTTATTATTAATCGGAGGGTTTATAAAATGGAGAGAACGGAATTTGAAAAGAGAAAAAATAGTTTTGGAAGAAAAAGTGGAATTGCGTACAAAACAATTAGATGAAAGGAATAAAGTGGTAGAAGAACAAAATAAAATAGTAGAAGAAAAGAATAAAGAAATAACAGATAGTATAAATTACGCTGAGCGAATCCAAAGAAGTTTATTAGCAAGTAAAGATTTATTGGGGAAAAATTTAAAAGAACATTTTGTTTTCTTCCAACCAAAGGATGTTGTTAGTGGAGATTTTTATTGGGCAACCGAACTGCCAAATAATAAGTTTGGATTAGTGACAGCAGATAGCACAGGACATGGAGTGCCTGGAGCGATTATGAGCATGTTAAATATTTCTTGTATTGAAAAGGCTATTGAAGCTGAAAAACTTACTGAACCAAAAGATATTTTAAATTATACGCGAACTAAAATTATTGACACGCTTAAAAAAGATGGAAGTGCTGAAGGGGGCAAAGATGGAATGGATTGCAGTTTAATTTCATTTGATTTTAAAAATAATACGATCACTTATGCAGCAGCCAATAATCCTGTTTGGATCATACGTGGAAAAGAAATTTTAGAATTTGCTCCCGATAAAATGCCAGTAGGAAAACACGACCGCGACTCAATTTCATTTATTCAACACACAATAGATTTACAAAAAGGAGATGTAATCTATGCCTTAACTGATGGAATGCCAGATCAGTTTGGTGGACCAAAAGGAAAGAAGTTTATGTATAAGCAGTTGAAGGAACTTTTAATTTCGATTTCTAATTTACCAATGCAAGAACAAAAGGAAAAACTTTCTTCTTCATTAAATAATTGGAAGGGAAATATGGAACAAGTAGATGATGTTTGTGTTGTTGGTGTACGAATATAAAAGCCAACGCGCGGTGTAAGCAGATTTTCAATTACTCACGTAGTTTCCAATTTTTTATAGTGTTCGTGAACACTTCGTGTTTCACACAAGCCATCGCACGACCAAAAATTGCAAAAGAGCTTTCACCTTTGCCAATGAAAAAATTTTTAATTTTTTTCCACCGCTTTAAATAAAAAATTAAAACAACCGGCACACCTGCCACGACAAAAAACTGAATGAATGTGTAACGACTGAAACTCGAAATCCAAACAGTACGCCAGCTGGTAACATCACCTAAAAAAAATGCGGGGTTTGTGCATTTGCAATTTTATTTTTTCAGCGGTATAAATTTATTTTTATAAAATTGCGGGAAGTTCAATACATTTAATTTAGTTTATCGGTTAAGGACATTGTTGAAATGGTGGTGAACATAATTGGCAAAGGATCGAGAGAGATAGATACAACAGAAGCCATTTCCTGCACAGCAAGACTAGCAGGAAGTTTTTTATTTAGATCATTTGAGTTCAAGATAAATGATGCAAAAGCCGGTACCATTATGCTTTCCGAACAAGCAAATACGAAAGGCCCGCAATTAGTCAATATCACGCATTCGGTATTGCAAAATTTTGGAATTCAAATTGACAATAACAAAATGTCAAATGGAAATAAAAAACAGGCATTAAGCAATTTTGTAGATGTTATTGGTAAAGTTCAAAAAGCACAGCTTGAAAATGATCAATTAACAATGGGCTTGCAGATCATCAGTAATATCACCGACTACAACGACAAGGCTGATAAGTTTAAGAAAGTATTCGGGACCTGTTGCGATGTAGCGCAAAGTGGTTGTGGCTGCAACGACACTACCCCTAAAGAAGTAGGCACTGGCGGTGGGCCTGTTGGTATATAACTTTAGGAATTCTAATTCTGTATTGGTAAATTAGAACCATTGCTGACTGCAAATGAGTTAGCAATGGTTCTTAAAAACAAAAGAACATGGCTCTATTTAATAACCCATGGGGGAAAGGCTCAAATGAGCATGATAAGTGGTTTAAAAATCCGTGGGATCATAAAAATGCAACAGTGCAGGATGATTTTCCGACCATTGACAGTTGGGAAGTTCGAACTTCAGGAACATATTCACAAGATAACCTTGCACCGGTAGTGGAGGGGTGTCGAAGCGAGGGTTGGCCCAACCTTGGTGTAAACATTAATCCTACTGGATGGGGTAACGCAATTGAACTGCGCTTGAACATCAAGGACCACAAAGAAGGGTTTTCTTATGACATCAAGAGAACAAAAGAATTTGCGATTTGGCAAAAAATAGATGACGTTTGGGTGAAAGCTCAATTATCGCCGCGAAACCAAGGTGTGACCCCCGATGACGATGAACAAGGTGACGAGTATCTCATACCACAATTGGATAAGTCCACGAGTCTTTATCATATTTATGACAGTGACCGACCCGGGGTGGGTGGTTCATTCTATAACTCGAAAGCGAAAATTTATTCATTAACCGCAAATTTCGTTGAATCTTTGGAAATTACGCGTGATGCAAATAGCGAAACAATCACAGATCCTAAAACACAAAATTGGTATCATAGGTTATATATCTATATTGACAATACCGGCCAAGGTGGACGAAGACTCGATCCTAACAAATCTGTAATTGCTGCTGGAGTGAGTAGTTTAGAACAACCAACAGAATAACTGACATGAACAGGCTGCTATTATTCTTTGTTTTAATTATGGCGTTATCTATTAATGCCCGGTGTCAAGACACGCTCTTTAAACAAGTTGCTGATCGATCTGATCTTATCGTTGAAGGAACCGTTATAGAAATTGGGCCGAAGATTAGTCATGAAGCTGGAATTCTGGAATACACTATTAAATGCAGAGTGAATAAGGTTTTCAAAGGCAGTGTCTTAGTTGGTGACACTCTTAGCATTGACATAAAAGAATACACGTTGAAGCTAGGTGGACGCGGTGATTCGCTTCCTTACCCAATCGCAGATAATTTGATTGATCATGGGGTGACCATGATGTTTTTAATCAACGCGAGAAGCGCGGTCGGTCAAAGTCAGAAGACAACATACATACCCATTGATAGTATGTTAGGTGTCCTTACAGCAACACCACAACTGGAGTTTTATTTGCAATTTCTCTACAAACAGAACTAAACTGAAAACATATGAGTTGGCTTAAAAATCCTTGGGATAAAGGCGGTTCTTTATATCCCAAGTTTCTTGATAAAGAACCTGGCACAATGTCTGGAACAAGCAATTCAGATAAGAGATTTACATTTGAAACGAGCGGCAATGTCGATCTTCATACACGAATTGATAAATATGGATTTGATTTGTTTTTTAAGAATGATGGCAGCTTTTCTTACCACGTTCAAGCTTCGTTTGCTGAATACAAAAAGAAAAATTCAGATGATATTAAACTGATATATGATACGAATCCAACCCCTTTAAATACTCTTGTTATCGAATGTTTTTATCCGAACACTTTAGAAGTGGATTCAAATCTTTCGGACACAAATCCATTTAATGTAGTGCCAAACGCAGGAAATAATGCTGTATATAATAATCAAACTTTAACGGTTTTGGATATTTTCAAAACAGTAACAGAAGATACTAACAATAAAAATCGTTTATCCATTGTTATTATTGGTAATTATGCAAATATTCAATTCACTCCTGAAGACGGTGTTTTTTTGACCAACCAGGATCGAATAAATAATAAACCATTGAACATTTCTCCCCATGATTTTATGCAGAGGAGAGCGACAGTTTTTAAAAACACTTTTCTGACTGGTCTTAATGTTGAAATTATAGACATTGCGGCAGATGACCCCAAAAACACCTATAAAGATTCATTTGCAGGAGATCCAAATCCATTGAAACCAGCGAATAATGTTATTGGGATTAGCGTTTTATTTATACTTCAGGAAAAATCCTTACCGAAATTTTGATTACAAACACCTATTTAATCGAAGATAGCCCAATGCGTTTTTTAAAATTTCATAAATCATTTTTTCTTCACGCCCTGTTGGCACTCTTTGTTTTGCCAAAGCTCGTTATAGCGCAAAAGACATCGATTGATAGTGTCTACTCTTTTGATGGCTCTAAGAAGTATTTATATATAGGTCACGTTAATCAAGGGGAGCGAACAGGCGTGTGGACAGGCAAAGACTGTGCTACAGATTCCATAAAATATTATCTGATATTTCAGAATGGATATAGAATGAGCCAATATCATATTGACTCTAAGCACGGACCGATGCTGATCTTTCAGGTAAATGAGTTGCGCGACACTTTGACTCAATATATGTATAACGTGGATGGTAAAATAGAGAAAGTATCTGTTTGGAAAATTTTGGATGATTCCTTAATGCGAAAGAACGATATTGCCTCAAGTTTCAAAGGAGAGAGCGCAATAAGATTGGCAAAGACGCTTGATTACACTTATAACACTCGCGACATTACTGGTTTAACAGAGATTTTTGAATTTGATTATGGTGAAAAAAATTACTCTCATTATTATTATAAAAATGAATTCATTTGTACTTTAGATCAGCATGACAAATTAGTTAAAGGGAGTAAGAAAAAATATAAAGAGATCATGAAAGGGCAATGGAAAGGGAAATTAAGAGTATCGGAAAATTAATCATTCAGTAAGACGTATGGCAGAGTACGATAAGAATAATGTGTATGCCAAAAATGTAGAAGGCGACGACATACATATCTCAGAGGCAAAAAGCGGAAGAAAAGGATATTACTGTTTAAGGTGTACTCGGGAAATGGAAGCAGTAAAACAAACAATTCAATTCAGAACATCTTATTTTCGGCATGTTGCGATAGGTGCTAAAGTTCCTTTGCCTCATTATCACGAATATTTTGACGAAACTGTTTATGGGCTTGAAGGTGTTATGACCTTTACCGTGGACGGAAAAACAATTGAATTAGAGAAAGGGCAATCTTTGTTTATTCCCAAAGGTATAGTACACGGATTTAATAATTTAAGTCAGCAAAATGCTAGAGCATTAGCAGTAGCAACACCAGGGCTAATTGGGGCTGAGTATTTTCAAGAACTTGCTGTTATTATAAATGCGGGAGGACCACCTGATATAGAGAAAATAAAAGCTGTATTTAAAAAACATGGGCTGGTTCCAGTTATGAGTTTGTAAAAGAAAGCTTTTTACAAAATAAAACCGCAGCTAACAACGGCTTAACAAATGTGGTGGTTCTTTGCTCTGTAGACAAATTTGAAATAAAAAATGGTCGCATTCGCCAAGCCCAAAACTTTAACAACTACTTAATAATTCAATTCAAAAACAATAACATCATTGCCAATAGAGTGATTCAAATGCGTGAGCATCAAATGGTACTTTTCATTATTCTTATCGCTTTATCCAATTTGATGAATCGGAGAGAAAATTATTTGGCGAAATAAATCTTTTACTATCAGCCTCTTTTTACTTTCAAAAACTCACACCCAAATTAGCGGTTACTGTCAATTCTCTAGTTTGAATTTGAGCAGGATTAATTGGAAATTTATTGACATAAATTGCATTAATACTCAACGCAGGTTTTCCATATATTTTCTTTTTCATTTTCGGAGTGAATGAAAATTGTGCGCGATGACTCAGAATATTTGAGGTGAGCATTTCATTGGAATAAGATCTATTATAAACCGCACCTCCAGTAATTCGAATTCCATTAGCAAAACTTTTACTTCCTTGAAATCCGGGACCGAACAATTGCGTTAATAAAATAGATGTTTCCGATTGATTGTAATTTGCTAAAACCGTTAATGCAATTTTTGATTTCGTCAATTGTATTGAATAGGCTAAATTTCCATTCAGTACCGTTGTATTTGAATTAATAATTAAATTCTGCTGCATTGCTGCCAATTGATAACTGCCAATTAAGGAAATACTTTGTTTGAACTCTTTTTTTCCAAACGAATGAATAATACTTGTATTTGCCTGTTGCGTAACTTGGAAAAAACTAAGTGTGTCAGCTGGAGATGGAACCCAAAACGGGTCACTTTGTAATCTATGATTTGTATAGGATGTAAAGTTGGAATAAGCGGCAGTAAAATTCCAAGCTGGGGAAGGCGCAAAATTAATGGTAGAAGATCCCACCCAACGATGTGCAGTGTTTAATTTAGATTCGTCCAGATTATTGTGCTGCCAACCCGTATTGAAATTTAAAGAGAGTTTTCCTTTGAACAAATGAAATGCCGGTGCAATAGTCCAATTGGATAAGTCATTATTAAAATAATAAGCACCGAACGTTTGATAATCCGGATCAACTTTCTCATGATTAAAACTTATAGAAAATTGTTTCAAATTAAAAGAAACAGAAGCTTTCAAAGCTGTAAAAAATTGTGTTGTTGATTTTGTTTTAATTATGAATTTTTGAAATCCATTAAAATCTGTGGTTTCGTATGGCGAATTTATATTTCTTGTCAGTCCTGAAATCGCATATTCACCCTGCACAGAAAAATAGTTCAGAAATTTTGTTTTACCTGAAATACTCATTGCCGCATTTTCCATTGGAGCAAGATTAGCTTCACTTGGAATAAATAACAAGGAATTACTTTCGTCCTTTGCTGTAAAATAAGTTATACCAATAGAATTTCCAACTTTATCAAAACCTATTTTGCCTGCATAGCCTATACGTTTGAATGACATGTTTTCTGCAGAACCATTTTCAAAATCATATTGTGTTGCTTTATTTAATCTTCCATACATGACGCCAAAATAAAATCCGTTTGGCGTAAGTTCTATTCCGACTCCAGTGAAAATATGCCCAGCTAAAGTATAATTTGAAAAATTCATTGATGTAGTTCCAATATGTGCCTGAATCCATTTGTATTTCGGACTGCAACTTTGCATATTGAACGGTTGCGTATAAGTTCCATGCAAATTGGAATAACTGAAAGTGAAAGGAAGACTTACATCAAGAATTGTAATGTTTAAATTTCCATTGAAATACCAAGTATAAGGATCTCGCCGCGCTTCAAATCCTTGAGCATCATAAAAAACGGAATTGAAATTCATTCCGCCTCCAACTGTGACCATATCTTTTTTACCGACCTTTTCCAAGTTTTGGGAAATTGCATTTGTAGAGCAAATAAGGATTGCTAAGAAGGCACTAAGACAAAAAGGAATTCTTAATGTAAAAGAACGTTGCTGAAAATAAATTGAACTGAGTATTTCCGTTCTCATTGAGTGATTACAAATATTTTTTGTTCCGAATCATATTCTGCAATAACGTGTAAAATAAAATTGCCTGGTATTGGATTGGGAACTACAATTTGTCCATTCCATTCATCTGCGTCAAAAACTTCTTGTCTTGCACGTTCAATTCCATTTGCATCATAAACTAAAATCACAAAATTTTGTTTAGCAAAAAGTAGGACATTCAAATTAAATATTCCATTGTTCGGATTCGGATATAAAATGATAGTGTCAATGCCGTTATTATTCCATTGATTCGCAGACAAACTATCAAAAGGATGAACTGAAATAGTTCTGGCATAAGAAACTTCACACGTTCCGTAAAATGCATGCATAGTCAAAATAAATGCTCCAGTATCCACATTTATAAATGCGGGAGCAAACATATTGGTATCTGTAATTATTGCAGTAGAAGGAAAATCCCAACTTACGCTGTCAGGTCTTGGATTACTGATGTCCACTACCACAATCGTATCACCTTGTTGAGGACCGGTTGAAATTAAAAAATCTGGTGTTGGACTTAAACTATTTAAATCTATTGTTGCTGTATCAGTTTTTGTACATCCAAGAAAATCCTGAATAAGAATTGGATAAGTTCCATAATTTAAATTTGGAAAAACTCCATTCGAATTCCAGCTCAAACCATTATCGGAAGAATATTGAAAAGGCGGAACTCCGTTAAAAGCAAAAACCTGAACTTGCCCCGTAGGTTGAAGTGGATCGCAAGGCTGAAATGATAAAGTAGAATCTCCAATTGGATCCGGAACATTTATGATGACTGTATCTGTTCCTAAACAACCAGCTGCATCAGTTACTGAAACTATATATTGAAGGGTATCATACGGATAAACCGTTTCTAAGGAAGTTGTACCTGCATTATTACTCCAACTGTAAACAAATGGAGAAGTTCCACCAATAGGAAATGTTTGAAGTATAGCGCCTGAACCAAAACAAATAGTAGTATCATTCACCGAATTCAAATCAAGAATATTTCTAAAACCGACATAAGCAGAATCAATCGAAACACATCCATTTTGTGGATTTACACCTGTGAGATAATAATATCCTGCTTGAGTTGCAATGGCAGGATTGGGCGAAACAAATGAACTTGGGCCAGTCCAAACTAAAATTGTTCCGTTTGTTAAGGAGGAATCGTTTAAAGAAACAGAAGCATAAGAACAATTCGTAAAAAGGGAATCGGGCATTGGAATAATTCCTGGTGATGTTGTCCATGAAGTGATGAAAATAATATTCGCGAGATTTTCACAACCATTAGACGTATCCGTTGCATGCAATTGATAAACGCCAGGTAAAGAAATTACAAATGGATCAGGAAATAAGGTAGAACTGGTATCCGACCATTGAAAAACAACAGAAGACAAAGGAGAATTTCCATTTAAATTAATTGAAGTAATACCACAAGTCAAAATTGAATCTGAAGATATTATTGAAGCGCTTGGAATAATTAAATTTTGCGGAACATAAATTGTATCTGTATTTGCACAACCATTCGATCTATTGATAATTGAAAGTAAATAATTAGAAGTTTGATTGACATTTGCAGGATTTGAATTATTCAAAAGTCCGGGCCCCGACCAAAAAAGCGAATCAGTTGGATAAATAACTGATGCATCTAACTGAACCAAGGTATCTCTGCAAGTTAAAGCAGGAATATTTCCAAAAGGCAAAAGCGCTGGACGAATTGTATCTATGCGTACGATTGCAGTATCTCGTTTCCAACAACCATTTGGTCCATGTACAATTAATTCGTAATTCCCCGGAATATTTACAAGCATAGAATCAACATTACTTGTACCAGAAGGGCCATTCCAATCATACGTTGCACCTGCAGTTATAGAAGAACCATGTAACATAACATTCGACAAAATGCAATTCAAAGTATCATCAGCTCCAGCATTTGCAGTTGGAGGAGTTTTTCTTGCAACACTTACTCCTCTGAAGGCGGATGAGGTGACACCACAAGAAGTAACACCTCGCGCATATACTAAAACAGTACCAACAAAATTTTCATTAAAATCAACCGACGCAGAATTTGTAGTTCCTGAAATGGAAACATTCGGATTATTAACTGCCCATAAATAGGTTGAGAAATATCCTATTGGAGCGATGGTATAAATAACATTTGAATCGCCGGGACACACTGGAGTTGGTGCAACAGAAAATGGTCCTGGCATGGACGGAGGTGGGAGGCAATAACTAAAAAATCGGCAATAGATTGCACCATTGGGAAACGAAGTGTGCTGGGCAAATCTTTCAATCTCAAATAATCTTGCATTACCAATCAATAAATTGTCATTGTAATAACCATTTAAACCAGAAAGATTAGATTGATATGTTTTTAGTACACGAATGAAATTAGTTGTATTATAATAACTCACATACAATTTGTGATTGGCAGGTAGTTGGGCAGAAGCATCAAAAACGCCGAGGTATAAACTATCTCTATAATATTCAATATTTATTCTTGTTCGATTGTCTTGTAAATAAATAGGGACGACAGGATTCCATAATGTCAATGTTCCATTCGCAAGATTACAAGCAGCAGTATAATTCAAAGCGGTGGTATTTATCATTGAAAAATTTCCACCCATGTAAGCCACAGATCCTCGTAATGCAAAATCAGAAATGTAAAAATATTGATCAGAATAGGCGCGCAAAGTAGAACTCGCTGTAATGGTACTGATTGAAGTTAGGTCGGAACGATTGAGCAAATAATTTTCAGTAAGAACAGCAACATTAGTTCCATATACGAGAAGTTTTCTCACAGGACCAGTTGTTGTAGGCAGCCAGCCATCTGCAATTCCTGAAAATGAAAGTCTGGCAAGACTATTTTTAAAACTGGATGCAATAGAAGAAAATTTTCCACCCACATAAAGACTACTTCCCCATACTTGCAAAGTCATAACAGTATCGCTTGCGCTTCCAGTTCCTATGAGAAATGTATTAAAGAGAGTTCCTGTGGTTGCGCTTATTGCAGCAATTCTCGCTCTTGGTGTTCCATTGATTTGTGTAAAAGTTCCACCAACAAAAACGGTGTCACCACTTTTTGCAATTGCTTTTACTAATCCATTATTTAATATTGGCGCCCATGAAAGTAATGTTCCGTTAACTGCGTTTATTGCAGCAAAACCATTTCTAGGCGACCCTGATAAATCATTAAATGGTCCAGCGATATAAATTACTTCGTTGATGGTATCAAAATAGGAAGCAGAAATGTAAGTTGGAATAGTTGGTGCAGATGGACATCCTGGTCCTACACATGAGGCAATTGGATAAACAACTCCGCTTGGTGTTTGTGCATATGAAATTGAAAATCCTACTGAGGAAATGAACAAAAATAAAATGAATTTTGCGCTTGATAATTTAAACATTGCCAGTGGTGATTTTGCTGTTGAACAAATGTAAAATCAAGTAATATAAGTACTCGGTAATAAGTGTTTGTTGTCGATCTATTACACCTTAGAACTTTTCATTACCCGACCTTAAGTATTTGAAAACGCTTATTGACATTCGTATAACTTTTCTTTGTGTTAATGTAAAATGGATTGCCACGAAGTCACTAAGGCACAAAGAAGAAAAGGTATTCTTCGGTTTTTAGTAAAATGGATTGCCACGAAGGCACAAAGAAGAAAAAGTTATATTCTGTTTTTAGTAAAATGGATTGCCACGAAGGCACAAAGGCAGAAAGAAGAAAAGGTCTCTTCGATTTTTAGTAAAATGGATTGCCACCAAGACACCAAGACACCAAGAATATATGTCAGATGTTTATACTGAAAGTTTTAAAGCTATTTCTCCTGAAGTAGAAAATATTGCGAAAGCGATTGTTGACGCCGCATACACGGTACATAAAAGTCTTGGGCCGGGATTGCTTGAAAAAGTATACGAAATCTGTCTTTGCCATGAACTTAACAAAAGCAATATTTCTTATTTAAGACAGGTCGATATTCCAATACGATATGACGGCCTCACATTTAATGAAGGTTTGCGGCTTGATATTCTTGCTGGAGATGAAGTAATAATTGAAATCAAAGCAGTAGATCTGATAAATCCTGTTTGGGACGCACAGGTACTTAGTCATTTGAAATTAACAGGCAAACGTTTGGGCTTTCTTATAAATTTCAATGTTCCGCTTATCAAATCTGGCATAAAACGTTTTGTAATTTAATTTTTCTCTAGTATATATTTCAAAATCATGTTATTTCGAATAAATCAATTTTCCCTTCACACTACTTCTTCGTGCCTTTGTGCCTTCGTGGCCAAAATAAATCCAGTCCCTATTTCCCATCTCATCTTCATTCTCTTTTTTTACGACAATCTCTTTGCCAAATTATTTCGAATAAGTCAATTTTCCCTTCAAACTACTTCTTCGTGCTTTTGTGCCTTCGTGGCCAAAATAAATCCAGTCCCTATTTCCCATCTCATCTTCATTCTCTTTTTTTACGACAATCTCTTTGCCAAATTATTTCGAATAAGTCAATTTTCCCTTCACACTACTTCTTCGTGCCTTTGTGCCTTCGTGGCCAAAAAACAGCCAGCACTTATTACCTATCTCATCTTTATTTTACTTTTCTCTGGCAATCTCCTTGCCCAGCAAAACAGCACCATTGATCCATTACAAAGTCAGGTCATCTCAATTCTTAATAAAGTAGAAAGTGAAGATCGTCTCGCAGGAAATATGAATCCTGATTCTGCTGCTTCACTTCCATTTGGTATTGTAAAAGAAATCGGACCAACTCGATATATCATTGCTATCGACTCAGCGAAATTCAGAACCAACAATGCTACATTTTCTGCATATATGGCTTTGGATTTTCCCGGTGCTACTCAAAAATTATGTTTCTCTGCACAGAATATTGCCTTCAATCCAAAAGGTGTAATGCCTAGTCCGAATTCAAAACTTGTTCTTGTAAGCGAACATCGCATCTCAATGGGTCCACATGTGACAATGGTTTTAAAACCGGATGGATTTAATTATGTTGAATGGGATTGTAATGGATTTACAGCAGTGAATCTCAAAGGCTATTTTGAATTTGATCCTGGAACTATTTATCCTGATCCATCGAGTTCTACTGATTCTGTTGTTCGTGCCTCGTTTCAGATTCATGTCAACGATCTACATAATTTTGTTGTTTCTACTTCACTAGCGCCTTTTTGCATTCGCGGAATCGATGATATGTCCTTTACCATCTTAGATGCAACTGCAGATTTTAGTGAATTATCCAATGCTCCTAACATGGTATTTCCTCCTGGTTATAATCTCGCAAATTGTAATGGCGATCCATTAATGTGGACAGGATTTTATATGCGGCAATTTAGGGTGAAACTTCCTCGAGAACTTTCAAGAAATGGAAATCGCCCCGAGATCATTGCAACAAATTTATTGATTGATAATTCAGGCGTTTCAGGAATATTTCAAGCAACAAATTTATTTTCAACAAGCGCTGGCAGCATGAGTGGATGGGGGTTTTCAATTGTTTCAATAGGGGCTTCGCTAACATCTAATCAACTCAATGGTGGTTCGCTTTCCGGCTTCATAAAGTTGCCTGTCAGTGAAACAGATTCCATTGCTTATGCTGCAAGTTTTTTTCAAAATCTACAAACGCATCAAACAGATTATTCATTTTCCATTGCACCTGCAGCGAATATGAATGCACAAATTCTTTCCGCAAAACTTGCGTTGTTAAATAGTTCAACTATCACTGTAAGCAAAGTGAATGGGAAATTTAAACCAATTGCAATTCTAAATGGAATGTTGACTCTTAATTCCGCAAATGCAAAAGCAAGAGGATTATCCTTTCAACAATTAACGATTGCTTCAGATGCTCCATTATTGCGTGCAGGTATATTTTCACTCACACCAAATGATCCAGATAGCAGTCGACTTGGAGGATTTAAATTTTCAATCAATTCTATTGCAATTGGAAGCTTCCAAAATCAACCTGCTATCGCTTTTAATATTGGATTAAATTTTACCGATGTTGGACCAATAAGTCTCGGTGTTAATGCAGGATTTGTAATTCTTACTAAAACACAAACTGTAGCTGACCCTGCTGCAGGATCAAATCAAACCAAACTGAAATGGGAATATGATCATTTGCGAGTTGACAATATTGCAATGGCATTTAATTCGAGCGTTTATCATTTGAATGGAACATTGATTTTTAAAGATGATGATCCGATTTACGGCAAAGGTTTTTATGGGCAAATAGCAATGACAATTGAAACAGTCATGCCAGCTCCTGCAACTTCAAGTGTTTGGTTCGGCAACGTAAATAATTATAAATATTTTTATGTGGATGCTGCCGTTCCTGTACCCGTTCCAATTGGAGGAGTTACTATTTATCGTTTTATGGGTGGTATATATTATCATATGCATCGAAATGGAACGGCACTACAAGATCAATTGTATACAAATGCTTTCGGCGCAGGAAGTTCTTACGTTCCTGATATTACAACTTCACTTGGAATAAAAGCAGGAGTGACTTTAGGCACAAGTGGAAATCCTAAAGCCTGTAATGGTGACGTTGCTTTGGAAATGAATTTTAATTCGAATGGGGGAATAAATTATTTACAACTCAATGGCAATGTTTATTTTATGATTGGCATTAGCGAGCGGCTAAATAAATTACCGGCACAAGTTCCTGCCATCGCTTCAATGGTGATGCAATATGATTTTCAAAATTCTGCTTTTCACGCAGTTCTTGGCGCACAACTTCATGTTCCCGGCGCTTCAGGAAATGGCACAGCCGTCATTCATTTCGATCCGAATCTTTGGTATGTTCATATTGGTAGACCGCAATCTCGAATCATTGTAAACGTAGCTGGTATAGCAAATTTCAATGCCTATCTCGAAGTGGGACAATATATTGATCCAGTACCTTCGCCACCTCAGGAAGTAACATCGGTTGTTAATGCAAATGGATTAAACGCTCAACGAAATGAAAATGCTTTGGCAAATGCTGGAGGATTTGCGTTTGGTGCTGGATTCGGAACTTCTTTCGGCGGTCAAGTTGGATTTGAACATTGGTATATCTATTACAATTTTGCTGCAGGTGCAGGATTTGATATTATGGTTTTAGATTATGGATCAAATGCACATTGTGTAAATTCAACTTCACCAGTTGGATTTCAAGGTTGGTACGGTAGCGGGCAGATTTATGCTTACTTACAAGGAGGTGTTGGAATTCATGGTCATGTTGTTGGACAGGATTTTGATTTTAATTTGGTTACATTATCTGCTGCTGCAATCTTACAAGCAAAAGCACCAAATCCATCTTGGGTTGGTGGAGCAATGGGTTGCGACTATGATGTATTAGGTGGAGTTGTTTCGGGGCATTGCGATTTTGCATTCCAAGTCGGTAATCAATGTACAATACTTCCCAATTGAATTTGATTTCTTCTGTAATAAAGTCACTTCATCAAATGCTCCCGAAATCCATCGTGAACCTCATATTGCTTATTGTGATATGGCCTTCCCTTCTTACTGCACAAACATCACCCGATATTTTCATTAAAGCATTTGCCACGAACGACAGTGTGATGCTTCGTTGGGTTCCTGCAAATATTGAAACTTGGAAAAACGGAAATAGATACGGTTATAGTATTGAACGTTTTACCACAGACGAATATTTGGATATGGAAGGTCAAAATCCAGAAGGAAAAGGAAAGGTCATAACTACAATTCCAATTCTTCCTTTGCCAAAAACCGATTCAACATGGAATAAATTATTTCGCGCCGATAAAATAAATGCGTTTGTATTTCAAATGTTGTATGAAGAACCTAATGTTACTGGCAATGATCCAAAAAAAGAAGCGGAAGCACAAATGAAATTCGGATTCATACTAAAGGCTTGTGATTTATCACTCGCAACCGCACAAGCACAAGGATTATATTTTACTGACAAGTCAATTGAAAAAGGACAAAGCTATATTTACCGAATTCGCCTTGCTCAATTACCTTCCAACTTAAAACACACGCCTGGAATTGTATCTGCCGATGCGAAATTATCCGTCCTACATTCTCCTGATAAATTAAGTGGAGAATTCCGTAACCGGAAAGTGGCTATTTCATTTAATATTTCTTCTACTAGAGAATCCTATGCCGGATACATTATCGAGCGTTCGGAAGACAGCATTCATTATGCAAGAATAAATAATACTTTGCTGACGTATTCCAAATCGCAATATGAAACCACAAAAACTGAATTAGTATATCAGGATTCTTTTCCACTGAATAATGTTACGTATTGGTACCGCGTTCGAGGTTATTCCTATTTTGGATTTTCTGGTCCTCCATCGAAAGCTATAAAGGGTAAAGGAAAAGAAGCGTGGATATTATTTCCCGAAGTAGATACTTTGTTTTCTTCGGATGAAAAAAGTATTTCTATTTTCTGGCAGGTTCCAAAAACAAATAACAATTCAGAACTGAAGGGCTTTTTGGTTTTGCGATCTTCAAAAGCTGAAGGACCATTTACTATTTTAAATAAAACAATAATTGATCCGAATAGATTGGATTTCAAAGATGATCAAGCACTTTATTCTTCTTATTATGAAATTGCTGCACTAAGTATTTATGGCGATACAGCTTTCTCTTTTCCCTACTTCTTTGGTTTGCCGGATAATAATCCGCCTCCGATTCCCGAAAATATTCATGGCACCATTGACACAAACGGAATAGTTCATTTGACATGGAATAATGTTCAGGCAAATGATTTGAAAGGATATCGTGTGTTTCGATGCAATTCTATGAAAGAAGAACTTATTGAAGTCTCCGATTCTATTCTACCGACAAATTATTTCATGGATACGGTAACCATAAGAACATTAACACGAACAATTTATTATACCATAAGAAGTGTGGATTTAAGGTACAATAATTCGCAAGACGCCCCGATCTATATATTAAAACGTCCTGATAAGATTTCACCCGTCGCAGCTGTAATTAAATCAATTTATCAAACAGACACTACCATTACATTTTCATGGATTAACAGTAGTAGTGATGATGTGATGTGCTTTGAATTAAGCAGAAAATCTTCATCTGGAAAAATAATGTCCCTTGGCAACTGGCACGGAAACGATACTGTTCAATTCTTTACCGACAAACTTTTAGTGCCGGGGGAAGAATACACTTACACTTTGGCCCTAACGGATAGTGCAGGAAATAAAACAAATACTACGTTACCAACGGTTCGTTTCCAACCTAGAATTTATCCTTCATTAAATAACATTTCCGCATTACCGGATTTCGAAAAAAGAATAATTTGCATTTCCTGGGAAACTCCACAGCAAACTGTGGATCGTTATGTCATTTACAAATCGAAAAAAGGAGAGGCACTTAGAATTTGGAAGACTATTGACGGAAATAATTTTTCAATTATTGACAAAGAACTTTATCCTGGAAACATCTACCACTATCAGATAAAGGCAATATTCAAATCAGGTGCTGAGTCGAAACTCTCTTCTATAGATGTAGTTTATTAATTATTTTCCATTCACTGTAGGTTTAATCTGAGCGAGCTTCTCTGAGGTTATTCAGTAAATCCATATTCCTTCCTAATAGGACAAAGCTTCCGTTTTACAAAAATCACTATTTTCTTACATCTGAAAGCAAGTCCAAAAAATTGGTTTTCTAGCAGCATTTGGTGTTTCTATGTTTGTCATGTAATTATAACAAGCTCTAACCCTAAAACTAAAACACATGACACACGCTAAACTTTTCACACTGACCGCAGCAGCACTTCTTACAGCAAATCTGCTTACAGCACAGGTAACTCAATTCTTAAGAGTTGCTGTTGTAGATAATTCAAATGTAACTGTGCAGCAATATGTTCCATTAACATTCGCTTTTTCGTTGATCGGAAGTGATCAATTGGACCCGAACGATATTGGAAATAGAGCTTCGTTAGGTGATATCGGCGATGATGTATATCCTTTTAGCTTAAGTACAAATAATGATGTTTTTACTAGCTATGATGCACGTCCAGATCTTATTGGGTATAAAAGAATTCCTTTTGGATTTGCAAGTAAATTTCCTGCAACGATAAAAATTCTAACTAGTTCTTTCGGAAGTTGTATGGATTCAACAGGACGTCCAACTTACGCATGGATTGAGCAAATTTCAACCGGTCTTGCTTATCCACTTATAGGAGACACTGTAAAACTTGATATTCCGGCTAATATTACTTTTTCTTGCGACTACTATTTGCACACTGGCATTCCGATCGTAACTTCTGTTTCGGACGAATCTTGTTATCATACTTATGATGGAGAGGTCTATTTTTCAAATCCGAATTGTAATCAGTGGAAATTAAAAATATATCGTAACAACATTATGTATTTCACAACAATTATAAATCAGCCTGACACTTTAATAACCAATCTTACTTCCGGAAATTACACTTTTGTTTCTTCTGTAAATTCAATTACTGTAGATTCGACGCTTTACAATATGATAAGTGCACAACAAATTATTCCTGATTTTACTGTCGGTAATTACAATCCAAATGCTGGCGATTCTGTTACTTTCACGAATATTACTGCATCACCATATATAGGCGCTTATACTTATGCTTGGACTTTTGGAGATGGCAATACCGATACACAAGCAAGTCCAACTAACCAATACTTGACTGCGGGTAATTATGAAGTGATACTTGTTGTAACTGATGTAAATGGTTGCTCGGCTGATGTATTTGATTCTGTTTTTGTTGGCGCAACAGTACCTCCTACTCCAATACACAGCTTTAACTCTGGTAATTTTCATCCTAGTTTAAATCCTGGAAATCCAGTTTCCATAAACAATGCAGATTCTTTATTGGATTTACGTTTTGACTTCCCATACACAACTTATGCTACTCGTGTAATGTTAACATTACCAAATGAACAAACAGTTACAGTAACATTCATGAGCATTACTGGTGAAATTATTTCAACAACACAAACTTCAGAAAACCAGCTCGAGTTAATTGCTCCAAAAGCGGGACTATATATTATCAAAATTGACAATGCGAAAGGCGAAGTGAAATCAAAAGCAATTATGGTTACCGATTTCTAAACATCGGATTTTCCAAAGGAAGTAGGGGTCCTGAGGAAATGTGTTATAATCATAATAAAAAAGAGACGTCATCACGTCTCTTTTTTATTTTATAGCTACAAATAAATCCCACAACACATGATGTTCCTTTACGAACGTATCAAGATTGATTTCGGTTATAGGAAACCATTTTAATTCAGCAATATCATCAGCAGGAACTGGAGTACCCTCCCACTCTTCCGCCAAAAACAAATGTGTGATAATACAATCTTCTGTTCCACGATAACGAGGATCATCAATTCGGGTAGAACCTAAATATTTTACCTTGGATACTATTAAGGTAGTTTCCTCTTTCGCTTCGCGCTTTGCGGAATCTTCGTAAGAAGTATCCAAGGCAGGATCCGCAAAACCGCCAACAAATCGAAATTTTTCCTGATGGGCTTTTCTTCCCAACAACAACTTTCCATCGCGTTCAATCACGACATCTACTGTAGCAAAAACGGTTGGGTAACGTACCTGACTCATTAACGTGGAATAAAATGTGCTTCAACAATTATATTGTTACTAGAATTCAAGGTCTCCATCCACAATTCTTTTTCTTTCAAACGCAAAATGGTCCAATTTGATCCAATAGAAGCGTTATTCCCGTTTGCGTTTACAAAAAACACATTGGTATTAGAAGAATTGAAATTCCATCTACCAGATTCAGAATAGGGCGAAAAATTTAAGATTCGATAAGTAAGAATATAATCTTCATTCTTCTTTATGCTCAGATTCCAATCGTAATAATAGTTTTTATAGTCGGTAGTTTTATCTGTTCTAGTTCCATTTGAAGGCGTTTCAAAAACCTGTTCAATCGCCCAATCATTTACT
>JBBRYH010000057.1:0-20265 GCA_038237845.1 Bacteroidia bacterium | reverse complement strand
CTTTTCTACGACCAATTACCCTACAGAAAAACCTGATTATCAGCAGGTTTAAAATGCAAAATAATACCTAATTTGGTGCCCAATTTACAACTAACAGAAAAACAATATAGCTATGGCAACTACAGCAAAAAAGGCAGAAGAAACGGTTTCAGTTGAACACCCTTCTATGTTCCTTGCAGTGCTCGCTCGTCTTGATAAAGCAGCAGAACTTTTCGGATTAAAACCGGAAACAGCGGAAATTCTTCGTCATCCGAAAAAAGAAGTGAAAGTCAGTCTTCCTGTAAAAATGGATGATGGTTCAGTTAAAGTTTTCGAAGGATTTCGTACCGTTCACTCCACACATCTTGGACCATCAAAAGGTGGAATCCGTTATGCAATGGATGTTAATGATGATGAAGTTCGTGCGCTTGCAGCTTGGATGACCATCAAATGTGCGATTGCAAATATTCCTTACGGTGGTGGAAAAGGCGGCGTGAAATGTGATCCACGCAAAATGTCGGAAGGTGAATTAGAAAGAATGACTCGTGCATACACACGCTCAATGGCTGATGTGTTTGGAGAAAATAAAGATGTACCTGCTCCTGATATGGGAACCGGCAAAAAAGAAATGGCTTGGCTTCTTGATGAATTCAATCGCATCAAAGGTGAAGATTGTCCTGGCGTTGTAACTGGAAAACCAATTACGCTTGGCGGATCAAAAGGTCGTGAGGCTGCAACAGGTCGTGGTGTAATGGTAGCTTCACTTGCTGCAATGAAGAAAATGGGTATCAACCATAAAACTGCAACTGCTGCTGTGCAAGGTTTCGGAAACGTTGGTTCAAATGCTGCAAGACTTCTTGCTTCTAAAAACATAAAAATTCTTGCAATCTCCGATCATACTGCTGCATACTTTAATGCAAACGGAATTGATGTGGATGCTGCAATTAAATTCGCTGCCGGCAACGGAAATATTCTTAAAGGCTTTACAGGTGGAGAAGAAATCGAGAAAAATTCTATTCTCACTTTAGATGTTGATCTTCTTGTGCCTGCTGCTATCCAAGGTGTGATCACTGGTGCAAATGCAAAAGATATAAAAGCAAAATTAATTGTTGAAGGTGCTAATGGTCCAACAGAAACGGATGCTGATGAAATTCTAAATAACAAAGGAATCATTGTAGTTCCTGATGTTCTTGCCAATGGTGGTGGAGTTACTGTTTCTTACTTCGAGTGGGTGCAGAATAAATACGGACACTATTGGACAGAAGACGAAGTAAATGCAAAGCATGATGCTTCTATGTCACAGGCTTTTGAAAATTGTTGGTACAATGCACAACAATACAAAACAAGTATGCGTATTGGTGCTTACATAACAGCCTTAAAACGTTTAGATAAAGCGATCCGTTATAAAGGACAATATTAATTACCAATTACCTTATTACCAATGCCGAATGGGAAACTGTTCGGCATTTTTTTTACAAGTCAAATCGGGAACAAAATAATCTGTGTAAATCAGCGTAATCTGAGGCGTTTTTTCTCGCTGATGCCGCAGATTTCGCGGATTAGCTCGCAGAAATTATTTTTGATTTGTAATCTGCACATCTGTAATTTGCACATCATTTCCTAGCCCGCAACATTTCTCTTTTTCCTGGCGGACCATCTAATCGCTCTACAGTAAATCCTGCGGCAATCATATTCCTCCTCACCTGCCCTTTCGCACAATACGTTACTAAAATTCCTTCTTTCTTCATCGACAAAAATAATTTTCTGAAAACTTCTTCCGTCCATAATTCAGGTTGTGCTTCGGGAGAAAATGCGTCGAAAAAAATTAAGTTGAATTTATTTTCTTCTGGGATAAAATCTTCTAGTCTGATTTGAATTTTGTGAAGCGAAAAATTATTTGTGATCGCAACTTCCTTATTCCATTCAGCTTCATGAAGTTCGAGAAATAATTTTTTCTCTTTTTCATTTTTAGAATAATTGAGATTTAAATATTCCTTTTCTTCCAATGGAAATGCTTCTAGAGAAGTATAAACACATTGACAACTTTCTCCCGAAAGTATGCCTTCGGCAAAACTTTCCAATAGAACAAGAAATGCATTCAGCCCCGTTCCAAAACCAACTTCTAGAATTGAAATTTGTTTGGTTTGTTCGAGCGAAGTCGAGAACAGACCAAAGCCCATTTTCATAAACACGTGCATTGATTCCTGCATCGCGCCATGAATGGAATGATAATGTTGATTTAATTCGAAATTGAATATCGTGGAGGAACCGTCTTCGGTGAGAATAATTTTTCTATAGAAGGACATTCCCATTATTAATATTTTTCTATTACCACGGGATTAATCCCGTGGTAATAGAAAAATTTATTTCGATAAAATCTTAAACTCCGTCCGTCTGTTATTTTGCATTCCCTCTTCTGTATCGTTCGTATCAATCGGCTTGGATTCACCATAACCTTTAAATTCCAAACGACTCAAAGCAATACCATGCGAAACGAGATAATCTACACATGATTTTGCACGCGCCTCTGATAATTTCTGATTCATTTCATCTGAACCACGACTATCCGTGTGACCTGACAACTCAATTCGAATAGAAGGGTTCTCGACGAGAATTTTTGTTAGTCGATCTAGCTCTACAGAAGATTCGGGTCGCAAGGTTGATTTATTATAATCGAAAAATACATTTCGAAGAACAATAATACTTCCCACTGCAATTTTTTCCATTTCAATATCTTTCGTCACCTCCTGATATGTGGCAATTACAGGAATATCGAAATTCTCAGAATGGAAAAGATATCCATCCATCTTCACATAAATTCCATAATTTTTTCCTGAAGGAAGCGAGACTAAATATTTTCCTGTAGAAGAATTCGCAGTAAAAGTTGCGATGGTTTGATTAATGGAGTTATCTACAATTTCAATAGAAGCTCCAAGAGGATTATGCGAAATTTTATCTGTAACAGTCCCTTTAAGAATTGTCACATTAGCGGTTTTAATTTCAACTGGCTTTAATGCTTCCACATTTTTTACCGGCTGCGCTAATCCTGCAAGAAGATTGTCTTCAGAACTTAAAGCAAAAGGTTTATCAGGTCCAAGGAAAGTAATTTTGTAAATATCTTTTTCTCCTTGTCCATCTGCTTTATTGGATGCATAATAACCATGTTTTCCATTTGCAGAAATAACAAAGAATACATCATCATCAGGTCCGTTAATTGGCCAGCCTAAATTTTCTGGCTCACCCCATTTCCCATTTTTTAATTCACTTTTGAAAATATCATATCCACCCATTGTATTATGTCCTTGAGAAGAAAAATAAATTGTTTTTCCATCAGGATGAACGAATACTCCTTCTTCTCCATAAATGGTATTAATAGGTGCGCCCATATTTACTGAAGGACCCCATTTCCCTTTTACATCTATGTCAGATATCCAAACATCACGATTTCCAATTCCTCCGTCTTTGTCTGAAATAAAATATAATTTTTTTCCATCGAATGAAAGTGATACAGAAGATTCATGTCCGTCAGAATTAATGTATTTATTCATTCGTTCTGGCTCTGTCCATGTTACACCTTTTAATTCGCACTCATATAAATCACCACCATGCGTAGGACGATACACATATAATTTCTGACCATCAGGAGAAATTCCTGCAGTTGCGTCATGCTCATCACTGTTAATTGGTTTTCCCATATTCACAGGAGGCGTCCAAGCACCCATCACATAAGTTGTACGGTATAAATCTTCATAATACTGTTGATCCTCGTCAAGTTTCATTCCTGTAGAAGTATTTCTTCTTGAAGTGAAATACATTTCCGATTCATCAGCTGTAATAATCGGCGTGTATTCAGGATAAGAACTATTCACGATCTTTCCGAGATTATCAATAAAAACCCGTTGCGGATTTTTTTGCAATTCTTTTCCTGTTACACATTCCTGAATTTTGCGAGTCATGTCCGCAATTTTATCACGATTTCCTGTCGGATCTGAATTCAAGGTTGACATATAAATTCTGTAGGCCGTAATCGCTTTATCCCATTGCGCATGTAAATGATACATTCGACCAAGATAAAATTGCGCCATTGGATCCACTGCCGGATTTAAGGCAATTGCTTTTTCGATATAACTTAAACCCATCATTCGTTGAGCAGAAATATTGTAATAACAAACTGCCATTTTAAAATTACAAACTGCACTGTTTGGATTAAAAGTATTGGCAACTAAATATTCCGTCAAAGCCATTCTGAAACCTTCACCTCCTGCTCCACCCAATTCATTAATTCCATTCGGCAGATAATGATTTTTGTTTACGAAATATTTTAACTCACCCGCCTGATATTCGCTAGACTGTTTGAATAAATCATTACCAGCTTCGTAATGTCTATTTGCTTCTTTGAAAGTTCCACGATCTGTAAAATTCTTACTATCGAATTCCACATTTGCTTGCGCTGACAAACGAGAAAGACCTAAAACAAAAAGTGCAACTGTAAAAAATATAGATTTAGTTTTCATAGTGTCGAGAGATAAAAATTAATGGCAATCGTTAACGTATTGTTTCGCAGATTGAATTCCTAATTCAGATGCTTTCTTAAAGTCATCGCAGGAAGAATTATCGCGCATCATTTCTTTTGCAATACCACGATTCAAATATGCTTCTCCATAATTTCCATTAAGTTGAATTGCCTTATTACAATCTTCAATTGAGCCTTTAAAGTCGCGCTGCTTATAACGAACTGCTGCTCTGTTTACATAGGCGTACGCATAATCATTTTTCAATTGAATGGTTTTATTAAAATCTGACATTGCCCCTTCCATATCTCCATTTAAAAACTTTGCATAACCACGATTATTATATGCGATATAATAATCTGATTTCATATTTATTGCTGTGGTATACGATTCAATAGCCCCTTTAAAATCACCCTTTTCTCTTTTTGCTGATCCCAAATTATTATAAACAAAAGGTAAACCAGGATTAACAGTAATAGCCATTTGATAATCTGTAATTGCACCGTCAAGATTTCCGGCCTGACGTTTAGCACTTCCGCGATCATTCCAGTAATAGGCATCTTTTGCATTCACTTGAATTGCCTGATCAAAATCGCGACAAGCACCAGCGTAATCGTTAGTCATAAATTTCAAAACGCCATTATGGTACCATGCTTTGTCCTGATTCGGATTTAATCTAACAGCAGAAGCGTAATCAGAAGCAGCTCCAGTTTTATCGCCATCATTTTCACGTGCTAAACCACGAGAGAAATAAGCATAATCAGCAGAAGGATTTAATTCAATGCATTTTGTAAAATCTTCGACCGCAACTTTTGTCATCAACAATTCCATGCGGCACAAACCACGACTGTAAATTGCTTTTTCAAAATCAGGTTTCAGTTCAATGGCTTTATTAAAATCGGGTAAAGCATCTGCGAATTGTTTGGAATTGAATTTTGTAATTCCGTTGTTATAGAAAATTTCGGCATCCTGTGTTGGAGCGAGCGTTATTGCTTTGATGGTATCTTGAGCGGAAAGCTGCAAGGAACCGACCACTAAAAGGGCCAATAATATGAGTTTTTTCATAGTTCTATAGGAAAAGTATTTACCGCTCTAAAATAACAATTTGTATTGAAGTAATTGCTTAAAATCAAAGAATATGCCGTCCTTTCTTGTTCTCTTGAAAAATCCAATAAAAAACCGCATTTTGGTGTAACTTTAAGCCCAAATTTCAACTATGGCAAAGTCAAAAACCGCCTCTAAAAAAAGTACAATCGTTGGAAAGGATGAATTGTCCTTTCTCGAAAAGTATATTAACAACCCTTCTCCGACAGGATTTGAATCACCCGGTCAGCAGATCTGGCTGGATTATATTCGTCCCTATATAGATGAACATTTTGTAGATGCCTATGGTACTGCAGTTGGTGTTATAAATCCGAAAGCTCCTTTCAAGGTGGTCATTGAAGCACATGCGGATGAAATTTCTTGGTTTGTACATTACATTACTAAAGATGGTTTTATTTATCTCCGTCGTAATGGAGGTTCGGACCATCAAATTGCGCCATCTAAACGTGTGAATATTCATACGGACAATGGCATTGTAAAAGCATTTTTTGGATGGCCTGCAATTCATGTCCGTGAAGCTGGCAAAGAAGAAGCACCAAGTCTGAAAAATATTTTTCTAGATTGTGGAGCATCCTCCGACAAGGAAGTTGAAAAAATGGGAATTCATGTGGGTTGCGTTGTGACTTACGAAGATGAATTTATGGTGCTTAATGATAAATATTATGTGGGTCGTGCATTGGATAATCGTGTAGGTGGATTTATGATTGCGCAAGTAGCTCGACTTTTGAAGAAAAACAAAATCAAACTTCCTTTCGGATTATATATTGTAAATTCTGTACAGGAAGAAGTTGGATTGCGTGGAGCGGAAATGATTTCAGCTCGCATCAAACCGAATGTTGCCATCATCACTGACGTTACACATGATACGCAAACGCCAATGATGAATAAAATTGCTCAAGGTGATATTGCAGCAGGAAAAGGGCCTTCTTTAACTTATGGTCCTGCGGTTCACAACAATCTTTTGAAACTAATTATTGAAACGGCCAACAAAAACAAAATTCCTTTCCAACGTGAAGCAGTTTCACGAGCAACTGGAACAGACACAGATGCATTTGCTTATTCTTCTGGAGGAATAACTTCAGCATTAATCTCATTGCCATTGCGCTATATGCATACTACAGTTGAAAGTGTTCATCGTGATGATGTGGATAGTGTGATTAAACTCATTTATGAATGTCTTCGTGTTATTAAAGCAAATCATGATTTTCGATATATTAAATAATAGATGAAAGATATTAGATTAATTTTTTCGGTATTTGTTTTTGTACTTGTTTTAGCAGGTTTAAATTCTTGCGGTACAGATAAGACGGATAATCCTAACTCAGATTCTGTCCATGATACCATTACCGGAATTGATTTGAACGATTCCACCAAAATAAAATTCAAGAAACTGGTCTCAGCCATGCCGGTTCCTTTTGATATTTTAAATAAATTTTCAGGCGCTCATCTTCCTTTTAAGGGCGAATTGTTAAATCCACCGTCCAATGCAATTTCTTATAATAATGCAAGTGCTCAAGCTTTAAATCTTGGTATTTACGGTGCTGATCTAGCCTACATGATTTCACAAGATAAACTTGCAGAGGCCGCGCCTTATTTAAAAGCTATTCATCAACTTTCTGATGCTGTTGTTGTTCCTACAGCATTTGATGCAAATATTCTTCACAGTTACGAATCAAATCAGAATCAAAAAGATTCCATGCAACAATTGGTTCGAACTTCCTATAAGCGAATTGACAGTACCCTACAAGGAAATGATCGACTTGCATTAGCAACTTTGGTTCTTGCGGGTGGATGGTTGGAAAGCATTTACTTAACTACACAACATATTGGGAACGACCAGCAAAATGAAAAGAATAAAGTATTATTTGATATGCTAGCGGTTCAACAACCTTATATGGAAAATATTACAGAATTGCTTGGTTCTTTTCCAAATGATAGTTTATGTAAAAATCTTTATGCAGATTTCAATAACATGAAACCTTCTTTTCCTTCTGGTCCGAATATTTCTAGTAAACAATTTTCAGAACAGCTCGAAAATCTTCGTAACGTAGTGGCTACAATAAGAAATCGTTTTATAAAAATTCAGTAACAGCTTAACCCCAGTTTTAACGCAATCCTATTCACATGGCTCTTCTGGGAAAAATATTAAAGCGAACCTTAGATCTTAATCAAAAGCTTCCTAAATTTCGTCGTAAAGACGCTTATCAAAAGCAAGCGAAGACCCTACGAAAACTATTAAGCAAAGCAGAATTTACAGCTTTCGGAGAACATTATAATTTCACAAAAATCCTAGCTGAAAGTGATCCTGTTGCAGCATTTCGTGCGACTGTTGACGTTCATGATTACAATTCCATGTTTCGTAAATGGTGGTATCGTACGCTCAATGGGGAAGCATATGTGTGCTGGCCTGAACGCGTAAAGTATTTTGCCTTGAGTTCTGGGACTTCCGAACAATCTAGCAAACATATTCCAGTAACAAAAGATACACTTCGTGCTATTCGCAGAGGAAGCATGAAGCAGATTCTTGCTATTTCTCATTACAACCTTTCACCAGAATTTTTTCAGAAAGGAATTTTGATGTTAGGTGGAAGTACGCACTTGAATTATAATGGAACGTATTATTCTGGTGATTTAAGTGGTATCACAACTTCAAATATTCCATTTTGGTTTCAGCATTTTTATAAACCAGGTCGTCGTATTGCACGCGAGCGCGAGTGGAATAATAAATTAGATGAGATGGTCCGCAACGCAAAACAATGGGATATTGGAATTGTTTGTGGCGTACCTGCATGGATTCAAATTCTTTTTGAACGAATAATTGAATTTCATAATGTAAAAAACATTCATGAAGTTTGGCCGAATCTTGAAATTTACACTTGGGGTGGTGTTGCTTTTAAACCCTACAAAAAAAGTTTTGAGAAATTACTCGGACGACCAATTAAATACCTTGAAACTTATCTCGCTTCAGAAGGATTTATTGCATTTCAAAATCGACCGGATGCAGAAGGAATTCAATTGCTTTTAGATAACGGTATATTTTATGAGTTTGTACCGTTTACATCTGACAATTTCGATAATGATGGTGGTTTAAAGCCAAATCCGAAAACATATACACTAGCTGAAGTTGACGAGACCACCGAATATGCCTTGCTGATGAGCACTTGTTCGGGAGCATGGCGATATCTTATTGGTGATACTGTTCGTTTTACGGATGTGGAACGTGCAGAAATAAAAATTACAGGACGTACAAAACTATTCCTAAGTTTATGTGGTGAACATTTATCGCAAGATAATATGAATCGTGCGATTGATTTAGCAGCGGAAGAAATGAATATTTCAATTTCAGAATATACCGTTGCAGGATTCAATTATGAAAATCTGTTTGCACATTGCTGGTACATTGGAACGAACGATTCTGTTGATCATGAGAAACTGCGAAAAAGTATTGACGAACATCTAAAAAACCTTAATGACGATTATCGTGTAGAGCGAACAGCTGCCTTAAAAGATATTTTTGTAGAGGTAATTCCAAATCATGTTTTCACAGATTGGATGCGTGCGATGGGAAAAGAAGGTGGACAAAATAAATTTCCACGTGTCTTAAAAAATGAGCGCTACGAGAATTGGAAAAAACATGTTGAAGATTTCAAAAAAAAAAGTGTAAGTAAATAATATGTTTACAGCAATTGGACAAGGAATGTTGTTTGGACTTGCGCTCTGTTTTTCAATAGGGCCAGCCTTCTTTGGACTTATTCAAACCAGTTTAAAATTCGGTTACGGTTCCGGAATAGCGATGGCGTTGGGTATTTTTACCAGTGATTTGATTTATCTCCTGCTCGCCTTTTTTGGATTATCGGGTTGGTTGATGGATGAAAAATATGCCATTCCTGTCGGAATTATAGGAGGTTTATTATTGATTGGATATGGCGTAGTTCAAATCATGAAGAAGACCGTAGTTCAGAATGTTGAAGGCGGACCAATAGAAATAAAACGTCCTACGCGTGGAGCAAGTGTGCTGAAAGGATTTTTAATGAATATGTTTAATCCATTTGTGATTTTTCTTTGGATTGGAGCAATCGGATTGGCCTCAAATAAATTCAATCATGATTCTACTTTGATTGTTATCTTTTTTGTTTCAACATTAGCAACTGTTCTTGGTACCGACATTTTAAAATCATTTGCAGCAGGCAAGATCAAGAATTATCTCAATGAAACGGTCATTCATAAAGTAAACATGATTGCTGGAATTATTCTCATAATATCCGGAGTTGTTTTGATCGTCCGAGTTTTTGTGGAGCAGCCTTGGGTGAAGAAGTAAAAAAGAATTTACAAAATCTAAATTAATTCAAAATAGAAACCTGGATATTGGGCATTCCTTTCAGTAAAAAGAATATTATTATTTTATTTCTCCAGAATAGATTTAATATCTGGTCTGAAATATTTTTCACTTTTCAAAACTTTTCCATCCTCACGAAAAATCGGTTGACCATTAGCATCAAGCTTCGACATATTGCTGCGATGAATTTCATCAAATACTTCTTCTATTTTATGTTGGAGGCCATGACGAAGAATCGTTCCGTAGGTGATGTACAACAAATCTCCTAAGGCATCTGCAATCTCTACAACATCTCCATTCTTACAAGCTTCAAGATATTCTTCATTCTCTTCTTTCAACAAGTTAAAACGCAACAATGCTTCTTCTTCAGGAACAATTGCAGTTGGTTCATAACGGTTTCCGATTTTAAAAATATCATGAAATTCCTCAACACTTTTTATTTTCTGCTTCATTTGTAAATTGGTAATAGGTTATTATTCGCTCTGCCTTAGAGGATGTAAAAAAACAAATCCGGCTGCACATCACCAAAGGATATACAGCCGGATTATGAATCGTTATTAACTATTTCTTTTTATCTGCAGGTTTTGTTTTGCGATAATTATCATTTAAAGCACTTAATACATCTTCTGTTACATCAAGACTATCATTTGCATATAAAACGTTGCTTGCACCACCATAAGCAAGAATGAAGTCAATTCCTTTATCCTTTGCGTATGATTTAAAGTAGGTGGTAATTTCAGCTGTAATACGAGCATTTTTTTCCATTGCCACACCTTCCAAAGCAGAAATATTAGCTTCCATTTTTTTCAAATCCTCCATACCTGCATTAATTGCAGCCTCTTCCTTTATCGCATCATCTCCTGAAATGGTTTGCATCTGAACCTTCTGTTGATAGGTATCATATCGCTGCTGAAGTTCTAAGGCTTTCTTCTGGTAATTTTTTTGGAGATAAGCATAGTTGCCTCCAGCCTCTTTACTTAAATCAGTGAAGGCTTCATATTTAGAATCGATTGAATCGATATTCACATACAAAACATGCGCACCAGCCAAGTTCTTCGGAACTGAAAAAGACAATTTTGGTGTACTGTCAGTTTTCCCTTTTGTCTCTGCCACATCATTTTTAGATGAAAAATGGAGGTAAAACAAAACAGCTACTGCTGCAAGGAGAACAAAATTTAAAATCGTAGAAAGGTTATTTTTCACAGCTTAATTTCTTTGCTCTGCAAATATAAAGAATCGATTGCAATGAAAAATCATTGTTTAGGTCGCCCCCCTATTAGTTTAATCGTTTTCGAATAGTCGGGCGAGTTCAGTTGGAACAAATATAATCCTTGAGAAAGGCCTAAAGCAGCAGCTGAAAGATGTATTTGATAAGCACCTACACCTTGATAATTCGAAGAAGGCAGTATTTCTTTCACTAATCTTCCCGTCATATCATAGACTTTTATGGTCACAACGCCAGCTACCGGCACTTCATAATAAAGTGTTAAATCATCATAAAATGGATTCGGATAAGCCATAAACGTGCTTTCGAGGGACTCAAATACGGCTGTAAATGCATCTGAAGAATCCACATTTGTTTTTAAGGTTGGATTTGGATAATGCGCATTTAGTACATGATTTGATTTCCAATAACTGAATTTAAATCCAGGTGCTGGGATTGCAGTCATAGTAATTGGATTACCATTAAAATAAACACCGGTCCATGGTAAAGAATCGGGCGTAATGGTATTGAGATGAATCGTTCCTGCTCCAATAGGTTCGGTCGCAAGCGTTACATCCACTTGAGAAGTCATTGCAAATTGTGCCTGCACTTGATTTCTGACATAATACGGTCGAACAAATTCTATGTATTCAAGAATATTAAGATTACTTCTCCATTGCGTAACATCCACTGGCCATTGTACACATGTAGGAGCATAAGGAGAAACGCCAGTTCCCCATAAATTAAAATCCCGATTCATTTCAGGAAGCATTTCAGAATAAAATTTTTCAGTAGTCCTGAGCATATTCTGATTATAGAATGCCGTATTAATTAAATCAGCATAACGATTAATAAAATATTCTCGGAAGGTATCATTCGTAACCATTGCACTCAACATCTGCGAATGCGGATTTGCAGTTGGAGGATTCATGACCATTCTCAATTGATTCAAGGTATCAGATTGCAGGGAGATATCTGTATCCCATAAAATATATCTCCACTTTCCAGGACCGGAATGCGGTTTCCAGAATTTAATATTGTTCGTATAAGATCCAAGCCAATCGAGATTTCCCATATAGGTTTCTGTGATAAAATAATCGCAGAAATTCGGAATATCAAGCATAGCAGCTGCTGAATCATAACTTGTTTGAAGTGTCATATCAGACGTACTGATATAATTTACCATTTTAAAGAAGGAAGAATTATCACCTTCGATTATTGATCCATCAAATTCTAAAAAGTCAACATTGTCATCATCACAAGTTGAATTATTCGCGAGATAATGTTTGTCTTGTTTTTCACGCAATTCATAAACGCCCCAATAAGCACCATTAATAAATAAAATGCAGGAAAATCCATCCATCATATCTACATCCGTTTTTCCTTGAACTGTCTTTTGAATTAATCGATCGCGCATATGCGTTGAATTCCAATCGCTGCCGGCATTTCTTACATTAAAATTATGGTAATTCAAATTTGGCTTATCTGGGAAAAGTTGATAATTGATATCCTGACCTCCATAATTTTCATTAAAGTCAATTGTAAATCCACGTTGAGGAAACATTTTAGACCAGTTGCCTTGAATTTTTATGGAAACCGGTTCCTGAAATTGTAAAACCTGATTTTTGTCGAAGAAAGAAACATTCGCAGGACGTTCCCATCCTTGCCAAAAATTCGCATCATAAAATGGAATACCAGTTGCCGTTTGATCCGCAACATTATTTCCTAATACATAAATTCCGTAAACAGGATCAAATAAATTTGCTGGATCAGTCGTCAATGAAACAACAGGAAGTGTTACATTTTCATTTATAAAATAAGAAGCTGCAGTACTTGGACCAGGAAGTAATGCAGCATTTGAAGGAAATAATCTTGCACGAATAGATTGTGTATTATTCAAAGTAATATTTCCAGAATAGATTGGAGAAAAAGAAGTCGGATCTGTTCCATCGTAGGTCCATCGAATTACACCGGGATCAACGGCAGAAATTCCTGTAAGTTGTGTTCCAGTATAAAAACCAGAAGGCAAACTTATAACTGGGCTCGATGCATATCCTAAAAAACAATTTGCAGAAAAGTTCACTGTATCTGGTGTAGGAGTATCAAACAAACACCAGTTTGAAGTTCCATCAGGCTGGCGACCGCGAGAATGATTCAACAGCATAGGACCAATAATTTGATGGTCAACAATCGTTCCTGTAGGATTTAATAATGTCAATTCACAACCCGTTGAATTTAATTGATAATCGCTATGCAGAAAAATTTGCGCAGGGAAAGGAAAATAAGTCACAGAAGTATCAATTACACCAAGCAATAAAGCTGGAGCCATTGAAAGATCATCCAATCCACCAATATAATTATGTGTTTGAATGGCAAGCGTATTTTGTCCTTGTCTTAAAATTGTATCGATTGAAGTTCCAGGAACAACAGTAAAGCCAGACCAATTTCCGGTTTGATATAAATTAGCTTCATGTTCATTAAAAGCAAGATCAGAATAAGCAGGAGGAAAACCTTGTGCACCGATATTTGCTCTGGAAATTTCTTTTCCATTCAAGTAAGCAACATAAGCATCATCATAGTCAACAAGAAAAGCTATCAATGCAATATTACTTGTATCGGCAACATTGAATGAAATCCGTTCATAAACTGAAGTTGCAGGAGCAATAATCGTAGAATCGTCGCCATCGCCATAACCAACCGTACCATTCGTTAATCCCCAAGACGCATCGTTGAAGGATGGATCTTTCCAATTAACAGGAGGCTCTATAGTTCCAGGAAAATAGCGTTCTGGAAATGAAGGATGGACAGGAACTTCCCAATGATTAAAATAATCTTTTCTGTTTTTTCCTGAAAAGAAAACTGTAAAATGTTGACCGGGTAAAATAATGACTGATGGAAATGTCCAACTTTTTGTTGTGTTTGCCTGAAGACATTTGATTTTATAACCAATCATGTCTACTGGTGTCGAACCAGCATTATAAAATTCAATCCAATCTTGCACAGAAGAATCTTCATCAAGCAAAGCAGCATCACCTGCAGCGCAAACTTCATTAATAAGAACTTGGGCAGGTATTGAAAAAGAAATAAAAATCAGGGAAATTAAAAAGTAGATTTTCTTCATTCAGTCATATTTATGGTTTGAAGTACCAATTAACAGAGTGAATTTACAAAAAATAATCCTTATTCCCCAAATGAAATCGGCAAAGTAACTGCACATCGCACTCCCGCCCCACCCTTTGTACCTGGAATCCACTTGGGCATGCCACGTATCAAATCAATAGCCGATTCATCACATCCATAACCAAGTCCACGAGCCACTTTTATTCCTCCAATTTTACCATCACGCTCAACTACAAATTTTACCATCACAACTCCTTTAATTTCATTTTGAAAAGCCACCAAAGGATAAATTTTCTTCTTTGAAATATACCGATTCATAGCATCATCTCCTCCGGGAAAGGAAGGTCCAATATCCGGATTTAAAACAACTGCACTTACATCGTCTGCTAAATTTGTATTGTCGGTATTACCTTGATTAATTATGGCATTCGCTTCACTTATGACAGAATCAGTTTCTTGTGTTTCCTTTTGTTGTGCAATTTCTTCTGGAGTAAGTGGTTTAGATTTTTTTACTGAAAACGTGTCAATAGATTGATTTATTTCAATCGTTGTATCCCCATCATAAGCATTGTCAAATTTCCCATCAGGAGTACAGGAAAAAAGAAGAATTGTACTAAAAAAGTAAATGGTAATTTTCATAATAGACAAAACTACATAGAATTGGAGTTGACAGAGCCATAAGTCGCTCTAACCATTAAAGTCACTTTAGTTAAAATCGCGCACGGGATTCTTTGTCCTTTTGACACTATCGGAAACTTTGATGCTGTCTGACTTAGATAAATGTTCTATAGGAGAAATTTCAGCACTATCAATTTTCGACATGGAATCTTGCATTCGAAGATGGGCTGAATTTGTGTCAATCATTAATCCCCCATCATTTATTTCTTCTGTATTATTACAAGAAGGAAATAATAGGAATAAGAAAATCATGCAAAAGAAAAGGTAGATTGCTTTAATCATGTAAGAAAAATACAAATAAACTTTGATTAGCAGACTTGTGTTTATTCTTTTTTACTCTTTTTCTAATGAAAAGCTATTCAAAATTTATTTTATTGTATCCAAATCACTTTCATCAACTTCAATTAATCCAACAAAGGTTTCCGGCACAACTGAAACTTCCCCTATATGAATAACTTCATTTTCATCTTTTGTACTGCACTTTACCTTTCCCATTAAAAGTTCGTTGACTTTCGTTGTATCTTTTTCTTGCCGCTTTGGAATGGTAGTGTCAAGCTTTACAATCTGTTCAATGTTTTTTACTCCGGTATCCATTACAATTTGTTTTCCACTTGGTAATGAATCGCATCCGATAAAAAGAGTTCCACCAAAAACTATGAAAATGGCTGCAAGGAATTTCTTAAAGTTCCATGAAATAATTTCAGAAAAATGATTTGTGTCTTGAATCAACAGCTGATCTGCGCGAAACTTTCCACATATTGATTTTTTTTCATGAGAAGAAATAAACTTGATTACTTCTTCTTTTGGTAAGGATGTGAAATCAAAAACTGTCTTACAACATTTTTCACAATGCCTTCCCTGTTCCATTGGAGTCATTAGACTCCAGTTTTCATGACAAGGTTCATCTATCCGCAGATTCATGTAAATGCTATTTAGTTGTATCAATTGGAACATACTGTACTGCACCCATTTTTACTTGTGCAGGCTCAGGAACCATTGTGTTTGTATCGGATTGCAGAACAGGAATCGCTGTTATTTTCCCAATACTATCATTAGTATGATTATTCACGCGGTCCCTATGCGATGGAGTATCAAGATTCAATTCATTTCCTCCGCCAAAAGAACTTTCCATTTGTACTCTCCCCATTTTTTCAGGAGGAGCAGACGTTTTGCAGGAGTTAAACAGCATCCCGCCAAAAACAAGAAACACTGCTGCCATAAAAACTCGCCGTCGATTTGGAGTAGATTTTATTTCATCAGACTTAATCTGATCCGGGCGAAATCTTCCACAAATACTTTCTGACTTTCGCTTTGAAATAAAATTAATTACTTTTTCGGTAGACATGGCCGTAAAATCCATAACAACTTTACTGCACACACCACAATGTCTGCCCTGTTCTTGTTTCGACATCATATCCCAGTTCTCGTGACAGGGTTTCGGAATTTCTAAATGGCCTTGAGTATTCATAAACTTATTTTTTAATTTTTTTCTACAATGGGCGCTTCACTTACCGGCGCATTACTTTGTTTTTGTTCGTAATCTATTCTGCGTGATGGAGTATCAGAATTCTGTTCTTCAATTTTTTCTGGCGTTGCTGTTTTTGTTGGCAAAGTTGATTTTATTGGTTCGTCAACAATGGGAATATTTTCAATATGCACAGGTTTATTTTTTGGAGCGTGACAAATATGGATATAGTATCCTTTACGGTAATGTCGTTTTTCAATTCGATATCCATTGAAGGATTGCAATGAAAATCCGAACAACACAAGTAATACTACAAGAAAACACTTTATTGAACTTTTCATAAATAGTAATTTATCTGATTGTATCATTTGGATCGTAAGCAACATCGCCCATTAAAAACTTAGTCTCTTCTTCTACGACAACAGGCTTTTTACATTTTGGTTTTATTTGTCCCGTTTTTTTGGTGGAATCAATAACCAAAGTTTTCGTTATATCTTTTTGTTGAATAATTTCTGTGGAATCTGGGACGTAAGCAACATCTCCCATTAATTCGTGATTGTTATTTGCTGTAGAAGCACAAGAAGTGAAAAGCATTCCTCCAAAAACTAAAAACAAGGCTGCAAAAAATAATCGGTGACGCACAGCTTTTCTTGGTTCACGTGAACCTGCAGGTGGAATCAATTGTTCTGCTTTAAATCTTCCACAAACTTTTTTGTCTGCATTTAATTTCAGCAAATTAATTATTTCGGAATCTGATTTTTTTGTGAAGTCAACAACTGTCTTGCAACAAACCTAACAATGGCGACCTTGTTGTTCTGGACTCATTTTTCCCCAGTCTTCGGTGCAGGGTTTTTGTATGCTGTATGTAGGATTCATTTCTTTAGCGTTTCCATAAAGATGCAGTACAAACAATGTTTCCATAAAAAATGGTTGTTTTTTACAATGATTGCCTCAAAAGCCCTATTTATGGACATTTTTAGGAAAGCAATTATTCCAAATTCCACGAATATTGCCCCAAAAACCTCTAAATAGCTTGTAAAATCTACACTTATCCATTTCCTCAAAAATCTATGGATTCTGCCTTTATATTTGCTGTGAAATGAAGGCCGCTTTTAAAGAAAAATTCACTGCAGTTTGGAATAAAATCCATCCAACTATTAAACGCGCTGGCAATTGGCTTAAGTCCTTTTTAAAAACAAGAAAAGGAAAATGGATTACGCTATTTTTAATTCTTGGAATTTGGTATTCACTTTGTTTGCCAGCGCATTTATTTTCTGATTCAATGTGCACTGTCCTTTTGGACAAGGACGGAAAATTATTAGGTGCAAAGATTGCAATAGATGGACAGTGGCGCTTTCCGGAACGAACAAAAGTTCCTTACAAATTTGCACAATGTATAACGCAGTATGAAGACCGTGCATTTTATAAGCATCCCGGTTTTAATCCTTTTTCATTTGCTCGTGCAATAAAACAAAATGTAAAAAATAAAAAAGTAGTTTCCGGAGGAAGCACTTTGACGATGCAAGTTATTCGACTCGCAAGAAAAAATCCACCACGTACCATTTATCAGAAAGTTATTGAAATCATTCTTGCAACCCGATTAGAAATTTCAGATAACAAAGAAGAAATACTTGCCTTATATGCTTCGCATGCGCCTTTCGGAAGCAATGTTGTTGGAATTGATGCAGCTTCTTGGAGATATTTCGGTAGAGATCCCGACAAACTTTCTTGGGCTGAATCTGCCACCCTAGCTGTTTTGCCCAATAGTCCCTCCTTAATTTATCCAGGTAAAAATTCAATTCGTTTAAAAACAAAACGTGATCGTTTATTAGATCGTTTACAGGAAGCAGGAATTATTGATGCAACAACATGTGCGCTTTCAAAAGATGAACCACTTCCAGGCGCGCCACATCCACTACCACAATTGGCCCCGCACCTACTCGATAGAGCATCAGCAGATGGCTTTAAGGGGCAAATTGTAAAAACTACACTTGATGTAGATATGCAGGAACGTGTGAATGCAATTATTGAAAAGCATCACAAAACTTTAAAAGGAAATCAAATTGAAAATGCCGCTGCAATTATCATTGATGTTCCAACGGGAAATGTTTTAGCATACGTAGGAAATACTGCTGATCCAAATAATGATCAGAATGGAAATGCTGTTGATGTTATAAATGCTCCAAGAAGTACAGGAAGTATTCTTAAACCTTTTTTGTTTGCAGGAATGTTAAGCGATGGACAAATACTTCCTAATACATTGATCCCAGATATTCCAACTGACTTATCAGGTTACAATCCACAGAATTTTAATCGTAGTTATGATGGAGCAGTTCCTGCGCGAAGAGCTTTGGCACGATCATTAAATGTTCCCGCAGTCCGAATGTTGCAAATGTTTCGTGTAGAACGATTTCATGATCTTCTTAAAAAAGTTGGATTGACTACTATTAATCAATCACCAGATCATTATGGTTTGTCATTAATTTTAGGAGGAGCAGAAGGAAAATTATATGATTTGGCTGGAGCGTATGCTTCGATGGCAAGAACACTGACGCACTATACTGAAACAGGTGCATACGACAAAGCAGATTTTCATCCACCTATGTATCTTCCTAAGTCTGAAGAAAAAAAAGAAGCTCCTGTTGCAGAACATTCTTTTTATGATGCATCAGCCATTTGGTTTACGTTCGAAGCAATGACTGAAGTGGTACGACCTGATGAGGAAGTAAACTGGACAGAATTTTTATCCTCGCATAAAATTGCATGGAAAACAGGAACTAGTTTTGGATTTCGAGATGGTTGGGCCATCGGAATAACACCACGTTATGTAGTAGCAGTTTGGGTTGGCAATGCAGATGGAGAAGGCCGACCAGGATTAGTTGGTGTACAAACAGCTGCACCAATTCTATTCGATATTTTTTCAGGATTAAAATCGCCTGAATGGTTTAAGCGTCCAGAAAAAGACATGGAGCAAATTTGGGTTTGTAAAGAAAGTGGTTGTCGTGCGACAGATATTTGTGATAAAGAATTACAATGGGTTCCCAAGAGCGGATTGAAATCTGGACCTTGTCCCTATCACAAAATAATTCATTTGGATAAAACCGGACTTTTTAGAGTAACAAGTGATTGTGAAAATGTGGCCAACATGCAACACATTCCATATTTTATTCTTCCGCCAGCAATGGAATATTATTACAAATCAAAAAATCCGAATTACAAACCACTTCCTCCGTTCAGAAAAGATTGTGGTGGACAAATTTCACATTCAATGGAATTTGTTTATCCGCGAGAAGAAACCATGCTTTACATTCCGATAGAATTAGATGGTCGCCCTGGAAAAGTTATTTTTGAAATTGCACATCGCAAACCCGGAACAATTGTTTATTGGCATTTAGATGATCAATATATGGGAATGACCAGCGACATTCATCAATTCGCAATGAATCCAGATCTGGGACATCACACAGTTACTGCAGTAGATGAATTCGGCGAAAGTATTTCTATGAAATGTGAAATTGTGAATGCTCAAAAGAAATAATTACCTCCGCCTAGGCGGATACCGAATTACCTCCGCCTAGGCGGATACCTATTACCAGATTACCGATTACCAATTACCAGATTACCTATTACCATTTTACCAGATTACCAGATTACTAGATTACTAGATTACAAGATTACTAGATTACTAGATTACTAGATTACAAGATTACTAGATTACTAGATTACTAGATTACAAGATTACAAGATTAGCAATTCCTCAAAACTGAATCTTTGTAAAAATCAATACCATCGTTCCGAAAAGATGAACGGCAATGCTTCCGATTTCAAATCTATTATCGCGTTGCATTTTCTTAAAATAAAGAAAAGT
>JBBRYH010000056.1:0-21867 GCA_038237845.1 Bacteroidia bacterium | reverse complement strand
ATTTATTGGATGAAAAAGATAAAGGGCAAGTATTACATGCCGATAGTGCTTATACAGGCGAAGAACAAGAGAAGACGATTGAAAAATATAAAATGAAAAATAAAGTTCACGAGAAAGGTTACTGCAACGCACCATTAACAGATGAACAAAAAGCCGCCAATAAAGGAAAATCAAAAACAAGAGCAAGGGTAGAACACGTATTTGGATTTATGGAACAAAGTATGAATGGCTTATTTATACGTTCAGTTGGAATCGTAAGAGCAACTGGAATAATTGGACTTATAAATTTAACTTACAATTTATTTAGGTACGAACAAACCATAAGATTAGATATTAAATACACTGATAGATAGATAGATTAGATATTAAATACACTGATAGATAGATAGATAGATAGATAGAAAAAATTAGTATGATGTAAGGAAAAAATAATGTACCTTTTAAAAACATATTACCAAAAATCGGTTAACGGGTTCTCCGATTTTTATTCAAATCTATAAAAGTGAATTTTTAGAACCCACCTGTAGTAAAAGAATTACTTGCAACAGAAACAATAAAATCTTTTGAAGTTTCGTTAACGCAATAAATTTCTGCATCTACAGCATCCATATCAAAAGATGTTTGTTCAATAGAGACGCGAACGACTAAAGGAAGCTTTAGAATCAGAGTTTCAGATTTCTTCATTGCAGAACATGTTTAATTAGACTGACTAAATGTGAATTTAACAAACTTTGGTCGTACCTTAACAATATAAATCTGCCAACTATGAAACGGATTATTTTTTATTTCCTTTTTCTTGTAACCCCTACCATTCTATTGAGTCAAAATGAGACTTCCTCTATTGATTCCACAAAAGTTTTGTTCAGTGGTGCGCACTACTCGTATATGCAATGGGACCTTGGCTATTCTCGAATAAATATGAGGAACACAGGTTTAAATGGTTTTGATGTTTCCTTGCTTGGAGTAGTTTTTAATGAGAAATGGTTTACAAGTTTTGGATTTACTGGCTGGGCTAGTAGTCAGAATATGATAAATGTGAATTTAACTGCTGTTCCTCCGAAAATAGATAGTTATGTTTCTATGTATTTAAATAATGAATTTCTCATAAAACCAAAAAATCTAATCAACTTTTCTATTCCACTTAAAATTGGATATGGTAGTGCAAGCGGATACGATACAATTCCCACCAATCAAATTTATATAAGTAATTGGAATTTTACCGGCCGGAATTATTACAGATACAACGGAACTTTTTGGAGTATATCACCAGGAGTAAATATTTTAGTTAATTTATTTAAACCTCTTAGCCTTGGAGTTGGTGTAAATTATCGTTTTGCGTTTGGTGTTCCAAAAGTTGCAGGACCAGATACTGAATATTCAAATTATAATATTGTTGCATTCCTAAGAGTGAAATTCGATACAAAAACATATACCGCAAAAATGCTGGAGCGACAGAAAGAATATTATAAAAATTTACCTGCAAAATAACTTTATATTTTTAGCGCGATTATTTTTAATCTACACCATTTTTTTTCAATTTAAAAAAAGAAATAGCTGTGCGATGGAATTACTTAAAGATATTATTGAATTCCAATCATCTAATGAGGTAAAGGCAAAATTAATAATATACGGTATTTATCAAAATTCTCTAGTATGTTGATTTTATTTTAAATAAAACTCAAATATTAAAATTATTTCAATTATTACCAATGGGACCATTCGTGTCATGCGAACGGACGAAGATGGAAGGGAAATTCTATTCTACTCTATTACATTAAGGCTAACGAAAGCTGCATTATGTCATTCCTTGGTGGCATGCATCATGAAACCAGTAATGCAAAAGCAATTGCAGAAGAGCCAATCGAAATTCTTTTTATTCCGATAGAAAAAGTAAATGAATTGATAAAGGAATATCCCGAATGGCTTGATTACATTTTCCATTTGCACCATTAACGATTTGAGGAATTATTAGAACTCGTATATAGAGTTGCATTTAAAAAATGGACAATCGTCTTTTAAATCTCAACAAATTAAAATGTGATCATACAACAGGTACAAGTTATATATTACCCTGGAACAGCTTTCTAATGAACTCGAAACGGCTCGTGTTGTTGTTACCCGGCTTAAGAAGAAGATGGAAGATCAGGGATTGATTTTATTGGGAAGAAACAAAATCGCGATGGTCTAAAACTTAAAATCACATCGAAAAACTTTCACATAACTGATATATATCAGTTCTATATGAAACATTAGTTGCTGTATACCGTTTTTCCTTGTCGGACATTTGTGGTATAAAATTATTCACACTTAAAACAACAATCATGAAAAAAAACATGGGAACAGCTGACAAATTCATCCGCATATTGGTTGCTATAGTAATTGCAGCTTTATACTTCACACATCAGATTTCTGGTACCGTTGCAATAGTCGGATTAATTTTGGCGGGAATATTTATTATCACTAGTCTTATCAGCTTCTGCCCTCTTTATTTCCCATTCGCAATTTCATCCAGAAAAAAAGAAACAAAAAATCAACAATGATACAAACACTAAAAAATCTATTCGGAATTGGTCCCAAAGTGGATTTCAAAGAATTAATAAAAAACGGAGCAACGATTATTGACGTTCGTTCCAAAGGAGAATATCAAGGTGGACATATAAAAGGCTCAGTCAATATTCCGCTGCAAAATCTGGAGAGTGGCATTGCCAAAATAAAGAAGGATAAACCTGTTATCACATGTTGTGCTTCCGGAATGCGAAGTGCTTCGGCAACAGGGATTCTGAAATCAAATGGATTTACCGAAGTGCACAATGGTGGTGGATGGATGAGTCTTGAAAATAAAATTCGTTAAAATGAAAGAACGTATTCTAACTGGCTGGAATTTTCAACGTGCGTTGTTCTTGATAATCGGCATTACGGTAATTGCACAAACTATTTCGACAAAAGATTGGTGGGCAGTAGTATTTGGCGGATACTTCGCAGCAATGGGAATTTTCCGAATCGGATGCGCTTCAGGTGCCTGCTTTGGTGGAAATTGTAACACCGATCAAACTGCCAACACCAGTCAAAACCAAAAAGAAATCATTTTTGAAGAAGTAAAAAATAAATAAGATGTCAAGATTTTCAGAACTCATCAATTCAGACAAACCGGTTTTGGTAGATTTTTTTGCAGAATGGTGTGGGCCATGCAAAACGATGAAACCTATTCTTGCTGATTTGAAATCAAAAATCGGTGATTCGGCAACGATCATTAAAATTGATGTGGACAAAAATCCTCAAGCTGCAAGTGCCTATCATGTTCGAGGTGTTCCGACCTTAATGATTTTTAAAAAAGGAAAAATAATGTGGCAGCAATCTGGCGTTGTATCTGCCAATCAACTAGAACAATTAATTAATCAGCATAAATAATTAAACAAAATGGGAATTGAACATTATTACGAAGTCACTGTTGCGTACGAAAGCGACCGAAAAGGAATATTAACTTCTCCCGTTTTAACTAATAGTATCGAAGTTGCAACTCCTCCCGAATTTCCAAATGGAATGCCTAACATATGGTCACCCGAACACTTATTGGTTGCGGCAGCTAATTCCTGCTTAATGACTACTTTTCTTTCCATTGCAGAAAATTCAAAATTAGATTTCGTATCCTTCTCTTCAAAGGCAATAGGGAAATTAGAAATGATTGATGGGAAATATATGATCAGTGAAATTACCCTAATACCGAAATTGACAATCGCAAACGATCAACTCAAAGAAAAAGCAGAACGAGTTCTATCAAAGTCAGAATCAAATTGCTTAATTTCCAATTCTCTAAAATCAAAAATTATTTTCACACCCGAAATTGTTGTTCCAGAAAGTGCCGCATAATCTTAAATTCATTTTTAAAACCCTGTTTTCCAATCGAGGCCAGGATTTTTTTAATACGGTCATATTTACCTCTTGTTTCTCCTTATTTAAAAATTAAAATCACCTGATTTTATTCCTATATTTCATTCAAAATACTAAAAGGATGAAAAAATCTCTACTCACTTTTCTGATTTTAATTCTTATCACAAGTTCATTTGCTCAGTCATGGACAAAATACGGAAATGGCCCTGTCCTTCGAAGAGATACTATTTTAGCAAACTTACCACATGATTTAATCGGCATAAGCGATTGTTGGGTGAACAAAGAGGGTTCGCTTTATAAAATGTGGTATACCTGTGGTGGATTGAATTACCCTTCTGATACTTTACTCCGTTCCAGAATCTGCTACTGTGAATCAACCGATGGAATTAACTGGATAAAATATGCTGGCAATCCCGTTCTAGATGTTTCTTATAATGGAGCTTGGGATTCTTTAGGTGTAGAAACCGCTTCTGTAATTGTAGATAGCGCTGCTCCCGCGAGTGAACGTTATAAAATGTGGTATGCGGGCCAATATTTTAATACTTATCGATACGATTTTGGTTATGCCGTTTCTCCTGATGGATTAAATTGGACAAAACATCCTAATCCTATTTTGCAAGTTGGTAGTGCAAGTTCATGGGAAGGTGGATTTATTGAAGGAGGTTCAGTAATAAAAGATGGGCCCATTTATAAAATGTGGTATGCAGGATATAGTCTTATTAATGGCCATGTAAATATTGGTTATGCCACTTCTCCAGATGGAATTGTTTGGACAAAAGATCCTGGTAATCCAATTTTTACTACGAGCACAATTGGATGGGATAGTGTTTATGTACAGGATCCGCATGTAATTAAATTGGGAAATACTTATCACATGTGGTATGGAGGTGCGAATACGGATACAAGTTATAGTCAGCAAACAGGATATGCTTATTCCACAAATGGAATTAACTGGACAAAATCTCCTTTGAATCCGATAGTAACTACCGGCGCACCGGGTTCATGGGATGATGTGACTGCATCTTTTCCTTCGGTATTGTTGGATAACGGCGTTTGGAAAATGTGGTACACCGGAAAAGATTCAGATCCACCTCCTGCAAACAGCATGAATTATTATTGGGAAATCGGTTATGCAACTGATTCAACATTTCCTTCAGGAATTACAACGTACAATGAGAATCAATCAATTTCAATTTATCCGAATCCTGCTACCGACAAATTAAATATTCGATTCTCTGGTGAACAGTTAAACAATCCCTCTGCGATTATTTTTAATTTACTAGGCGAAGAATTAATTCATGTCAATATGGGAAATGGAATAAATGCTATTGACATTTCAACTTTACCAGCAGGAATTTATTTTCTTCATTGCACCGAAGGCGAATTCAATGAGGTGCTTCAAAAATTTATTATTTCCAGATAAATGCAAAACTATATTGCCATCTTAAGGGGAATCAATGTCAGCGGAAAAAATAAAATTCTCATGGCCGAATTAAAAACCATGTTAATCGGATTAAAATTCGAAAACGTTGAAACCTATATTCAATCCGGAAATATTGTTTTCTCATTAGCGAAAGCACAATCGAATGTAAGTTTAGAATCTTTAATTTCAACTTCCATAAAAAAGAAATTCAAATTAGAAGTTCCGGTAATCGTTAGAAGCGCAGAAGAACTGAAAAAAATTATAGCCACAAATCCATTCGCAAAAAATAAAAAAAATAATCCCGAGCGCCTTCACATTACTTTCCTTGCCGAAGTTCCTTCAAAAGAAAAATTAGCAGAAATAAAATCTCTCGCTTACCCACCCGACGAATTTCAAATCATAGGAACTGAAGTTTACCTCCACTGCCCCCTAAGCTATGGCGAAACCAAACTTTCCAATAAATTTTTCGAAACAAAATTAAAAGTAAGCGCGACAACCAGAAATTGGAAAACGGTAAATGTTTTGGGAGAAATGAGTTGTTAGTATTGAGTAGTTGGGAGTGATTGGTGAATAGTGATTGGTGAATAGTGATTGGTGAATAGTGATTGGTGAGTAGTGATTGGTGAGTAGTGATTAGTGAGTAGTGAGTAGTGAGTAGTGAGTAGTGATTGGTGATTGGTGATTGGTGAGTATTTGGCCACAATCAACATTCAACATTCAACATTCAAAATTCCCTTCCTTCTCTCCCATACGCAACCACCTGCCATTTCTTTGCTACCACTTATTACATTTGTAGAGGAGCTATACCTTTTTCCCTATCTTTGACCATCCCCATCCGATCCCAAATTTCCGGGAGGCTGGGATTTTTTTTGAAATTTATGAAACTCCGAAATCTACTCCTACTTCTTTCCTCGTTTTCGCTTTTAGAATTTTCTTCCTGCAGCAATGACGGACCGAAAAATAATACCGATTCACTTGTTGGGAAAGACTCGCTCGTTATTGTGAATGAAATGATTCGTAAAGACCCGGGCAATCTTGATTTGTATTTGAAGCGTTCCAAAATTTACATGCAGAAAAAAGATTACGGTGCATGTATGATGGATGTGGATCGCATTCTTGCTATTGATTCTACGAAAGCGGAATATCTTGTCGCAGCTGCTGATATATATTTCTTCACTGGAAAAGTAACTCGTACCAAACAATTATTAGAACGTGCTGTAGAAGTAAATCCTGAAAACATTGATTGTCTCCTTCGCTTAGCACAACTCTATCATTACCTCACTAAATATGATGAAGAAATGGTGCTCATTGATAAAGCACTTCATAAAGACGTACACAATGCACAAGCTTACTTTATGAAAGGAATGCTGTTCAAAGACAAAGGAGATACCACAAAAGCAATTTCAAGTATGCAAACCGCCGTTGAGCAAGATCCGGATCATTACAACGCCTACATCCAACTGGGTTTACTTTGCGCCGCACAAAACATTCCATTGGCAGAAAATTATTACCTGAATGCTTTAAAAATAAATCCTAATAGTCAGGAGGCAATGTATGATTTGGGAATGTATTACCAGGAAAGTGATAACTACAATGCTGCTATTGAAACTTACACTACTTTATTAAAAGTTAATCCTCACCATTTTGATTCGCATTTTAATTTAGGAATGTTGCATGTGGTGAAATTGAATGTCGTGGATGAAGCAATGAAGTATTTTAATCTTGCGATTGAAGATGATCCAAAAGATCCACGCGGTTATTATGGTCGAGGATTTTGTTTTGAGAAAAAAGGCGACGTTACGAATGCTATGGCAGATTACAAAATGGCCCTCACAGTTGAACCTGGATATGAGAATGCAATCATCGCTATTAATCGCCTAGAGAAATAGTGACACGCAAGAAAATTATCATTATCGGAACCGGACCGGCCGCACTTATTGCTGCTGATGTTTTAGCTGACACATGCGAAGTTCAACTAATTGAAAAAGGGGAAGCGCCTGGGAAAAAATTTCTTGTAGCAGGTAAAGGCGGATTCAATCTGACAAATAGTTTAACTGGAGAAGCTTTACAAAGCAAATACTCACCGAAATCATTCTTCAAACCCTTCTTAGAAGAATTTGATTCAATCGATGTAGGTCAATGGCTTTCAGAATTAGGAATTCCAACTTACGAAGGATCTAGTGGAAGGATTTTTCCGGAAGAAGGAATTAAACCGATTACTGTTCTTCAAAAGATCAGAGAGAAAATAGAAAAAAAGGGTGCAACATTTCTGTTCAACCACGAATTTGTTTTTTTTAATGAAAATCATCTTCCCGTTTTCAAAAAAGAAGGAAATGAAGTTGTATTAAATGCCGACCATTATATTTTTGCTTTGGGTGGTGCTTCTTGGCCCGTCACAGGTTCTACAGGAACATGGACAAAAGCATTTGAAACTATCGGAATAAAAACAATTCCTTTTCAGTCTTCCAATTGCGGTGTGAATGTAGATTGGCCCATTGAATTAAAAGAAAAATTACAAGGTTTACCACTGAAAAACATTTCCCTTCGTGTAAATGATTTTACAATTAGAGGTGAAGTTTTAATTTCAGAATATGGCTTGGAAGGAAATGCAATTTATCCTGCAGTTCCCGCGATCAGAAAAGCATTCGCAGAAACCGGCAAAGCGGAAATTCATTTTGACATGAAACCTGACAATTCCATTGCTCAACTTTCTGAAAAAATTAAAGAATTCGAAAAACTCATTTACAAATCGCACGGAACAAACGCTTATAAAGAAGCTTTTAATCTGGATAAGGTCCGTTTGGTTCTTTTGAAAACCTATACCAGCAAAGAAGAATTTCTCGACACTGCAATCTTCGTTCAAAAACTAAAAGACTTAGTTATTCCCGTAAACGGACTTCGAAAAATTGAAGAAGCTATTTCCACTATAGGAGGAATTGCTTTAGAAGAAGTAGCAGAAGATTTATCATTAAAAAAATATCCACACCTATCTGTAATTGGCGAAATGTTGGATTGGGATGCACCCACTGGCGGATTTTTATTACAAGGATGTTTCTCCACCGGATACTTTGCAGCAAACAGCATTCTCGAAAAATTGGTTTAACCACAAGGGACACAGAGTAATTTCACTGAGGAACACTGAGGAAATATTTCATCTGCGCCCTCTCTGCGAAATCCGCGACCTCTGCGAGAAAAAAGTTGAATGGAATAATTCTCTACAGGATACTTTGCAGCAAACAGTATTCTCGAAAAATTGGCTTAAACATTGAGTACACTTGGGAACTTTACTGAGGAAAACTGAGGAAATATTTTTTCTGCGCCATCTCTGCGAAATCCGCGACCTCTGCGAGAAAAAAGTTGAAAGGAATATTTCTCTATTGCAAACTTAGCTTCGAACAGCATTCTCGAAAAATTGGTTTAACCACAGAGAACACTGAGGAATTTCACTGAGGAAAAAGAAGAAAATATTTTTTCTGCGCCATCTCTGCGGAATCCGCGACATCTGCGAGAAAAATGAAGACAAGAAAATCTCGCTAAAGCATCGACAAAGCCAACAAACCCACCAACGTAATTATAAAATATCCTGTAAGTGAAACCGCACCTGGATATTGTTTAGAAATTCGTTGACCGAATAAAAGCATCAACAAAGTAATTCCTGAAAATAAAAAACCAAAGGCTGCAAAATAAATATCACATCCTCTGGCTACTTGAATAGCACCAATCACACAAACAATTCCCGTAACTAACTCACAAAGCAAAATTACAGGCAGAAAAATTCCAATCATATTACTAAGAAACGTCTTACTGAATTGTTCCTTCATAAAAGACAAATTCCCTTTGTAATCAAAAACTTTATCTAAGCCCGATTGTAAAAATGTAATCGCTAGAAATCCAGCCACAAGAATCACTATTGCCTGGCGAATAGCTCCTGCAGCTTCAAAAGAATCCGCACTCAAAATTGCCAATTGATTAAACGCCATCTCTTTCGAATTAATATTTAATAAATCCCTCCGCCTGCTTTTTCAAAGAAGCAAGCGTCCCTTCGTCCGTCAATTTAAATTCCGGACTCAATAATTCATTGACTTTTGAAATGGGCACTTTGTTGGGAAATACATGCATATTTAGATAATGAAAGGCGCTGGTCAGATGATCCAGTCCCCGCAAATTTCCTGCACGACCAGAAGAAACTCCCACCATTGCGATCTTTTTTTCAGCAAAATCACGAGGTGGAATTCCATCCAAAAGCAATTTAAAAATGCCAGGAAATGTTCCCTGATATTCCGGAATAACAACCACAAACTGCTCCGTAGATCGAATGTATTTATTGATTAATTGATCAAATACAACATCCTTAGGATCAGAAAGGTATGTACTTGCGATAGTAGGTGGTAATTCATCTAAAGAAAACACTTGCGCCTCAACGCCAAGTCCGATTAAAATCTCCTGGTAAGCCTTGGCTACGATTAAGGTTTTGGAGAATTTTCGGTTCGTACCTGATATAATAGTGATCATAAAGTTCTTAACGTTTTAACCTCGTTTTGTTCAAAATTTACCGCTTCACCTACCCGACTCGCCGACTCCAATTCGTTATCTTCGGACGAAATTCAGCAGCGATTTTAAGGTTACTAAGTAACGGAATTTACTCGAAGTATAAATCGCTCAACACGAATAGCTTGAGGGTTAAAGAACCTGAATAATATGAAAATTACCTATTACGGACATTCTTGTTTTGGCATTGAAATTAAAGGAAAGCACTTGTTGTTTGATCCTTTCGTTTCCGGGAATCCGTTAGCGAAGCAAATTGATATTAACACTATTCCAGCCGATTTCATTCTACAATCTCACGGACATTTCGATCATATTGCGGATACGGTTGCCATTGCTACCAGAACCGATGCAACTGTAGTTGGTGCTTATGAAATTACAGAATGGCTGACGAAACAGGGTGTTAAGAAAGTACATCCAATGAATATTGGTGGAAAATGGAATTTTGATTTCGGAAAAGTAAAATGTGTGGTTGCCGTCCATTCGAGTGTTATGCCTGATGGAACGTACGGCGGGGCTCCAATGGGATTTGTGGTGGAAAGTGAAGAAGGAAATTTTTACTTCGCTGGTGACACCGCATTGACTTACGACATGAAACTGATTGGCGATTATAGAGAAATTGATTTCGCTTTTTTACCTATTGGAGATAATTTTACAATGGGCGTTGACAATGCCATTATCGCAGCTGATTTTGTGAAATGCGATAAGATCATCGGAATGCATTATGATACTTTCGGATATATTCAAATCAATCACGAAGAAACAAAACATAAATTTTCAAATGCAGGCAAAGAGCTTTCGTTGATGAAAATTGGAGAAACAATAGAAATTCAGAATACAAAAAAACAGACCACACATCATAAAGCACACCGCAACTAGTCGGCGAAATTTATTTGTGAATCTAAAACAGATTATGGGAAAAATAATTGCAATAGCGAATCAAAAAGGCGGAGTTGGAAAAACGACCACTGCAATAAATCTTGCAGCAAGTTTTGCTGTATTGGAATACCGAACGTTACTAGTGGATGCAGATCCGCAGGCGAACTCAACTTCCGGCGTAGGCTTTGACCCGAAAAATATCAAGACCAGCATTTACGAATGTATCATTGATGGAAAAGATCCAAAAGATATTATTCTGCAAACTACTACTCCTAACCTGGATTTACTTCCAGCGCATATCGATTTGGTAGGGGCTGAAATTGAAATGATCAATTTACCGAATCGTGAAAAGATGATGAAACATACCCTCGCAAAAATTCGTGAGGAATATGATTTTATTATTTTGGATTGTTCGCCTTCATTAGGACTCGTTACATTAAATGCACTTTCCGCTGCCGATTCAGTAATTATTCCGGTTCAATGTGAATATTTTGCTTTGGAAGGATTAGGAAAATTATTGAACACCATCAAAATTGTTCAGACCCGTTTGAATCCCGATTTAGCAATTGAAGGAATTCTATTGACGATGTACGACATTCGTCTTCGCTTGAGTAATCAGGTAGTGGAAGAAGTAAAAACACATTTCCAGTCTATGGTTTTTGATACTATTATTCAGCGCAATACTAAATTAGGTGAAGCTCCGAGTTTCGGTGAAACCATCATTATGCACGATGCTACAAGTAAGGGAGCTATCAATTATCTCAACCTTGCAAGAGAGGTGCTTCAGAAAAACAATATGACGCGATTAAGCGACGAAGAGAAGATTATTAATATTACACAGAACTAGAATAATTACCGATTACCAATTACCAATTACCAATTACAGATTACAGATTACAGATTACCAATTACCAAAGGTTTTTAAAATAGAGAATTAATAAATCTTGGGATTGAAATAAAATTGGATTTTTAGACAACGCGACAAAAACAAAATTATTAATACAAAACAAAAAAGAAAATTACCAAATAGCTAACTACCAATACCCGAAAGGATTTCAATTGGTAATCGGTAATCGGTAATTTGTAATCATTTTTTTATGGCTATCAAACGCAACGCACTCGGAAAAGGACTTAGCGCATTATTAGAAAGCGCTTCTACAGATATTACCACAAACAATCGCGCGAATACAGAATTGGGTGCAGTAGTTGGTGCAGTAACAAATCTTCCACTTGATCAGATTGAAGCAAATCCTTTTCAGCCTCGTTCTCACTTCGAAGAGCAGGCTTTGACTGAATTAGCAGAGTCGATTAAATTACATGGCATCATTCAACCTGTTACAGTGCGTAAAATGGGTTATGATCGTTTTCAATTAATTTCGGGTGAGCGACGTTTCCGTGCTTCACAATTAGCGGGGCTTGAACATGTTCCTGCGTATGTGCGTGTGGCGAATGATCAGGCGATGTTGGAAATGGCTTTGGTAGAAAACATTCAACGTGAAAATTTAGATGCGATAGAAATTGCAATCAGTTACAAACGATTGATTGACGAATGTAGTCTGACACAAGAGCAGCTCAGTGAAAAAGTTTCGAAGCAACGTTCTACAGTTACCAATTACTTGCGACTTTTAAAATTGCCAGCAGAAGTTCAATTAGGAATTCGCGAAAAGAAAATAAGCATGGGTCATGCGCGTGCGCTGATCAATGTAGAAAAGGCTGATGATATGGTAGATATATATCATCAGATTATGGAGAATGATTTATCAGTGCGTGACGTAGAAGAATTAACCCGCGACAAGAAAAAAATTGAGCCACGCTTAAAGCACAAAAACCTCACTGGCGATTTGGACGAAAAATATAAAGACAAAATAAAAAGTCTTGCCAAACAATACAACGCCAAGATTGAATTAAAAAGTAACACCCAAGGCGAAGGAAAATTAATTATCCCTTTCACCAACGAAGACGAATTAGAGCGCCTAATCGACGCACTTGATATTTAAAATAACAAGCTTGAATATCCTTGCGCCTTTACCTCTCAGCTTCGTTGTCGCAAAAAATACTGTCAAAGTGAGAACATTTTTATTCCTTCTCTTTTTTACCTCTTCACTCATCCTAAATGCCAAACTAAATTTCGGCATCACCAAAGGAATGCAATACACCTACACGCTCTCAAAAGATTCAATTAAAACAGACACCAACAACATAAAAATACTCCCCAATCCAAAAAAAGCAGCCATCCTTAGCGCTTGCCTTCCGGGACTCGGACAAGTTTACAATTATACGTTTGGCGTACATCGACTTTGGAAATTACCAATCATTTACGCAGGCTTCGGCGGACTTGCTTACGGATTTATCTGGAACCAAAGTTATGTATTAGATTACCGCGATGCCCTGCGCTTACGTTACGATGACGATCCATTAACCGTTGATCAGTTTCCAAGATATTCAGATAATGATTTGGTGACTTTAAAAAACTATTACCAACGTTACCGTGATTTATGTGTGATTGGTGCTGCAGCTTTATATACGTTACAGATTTTAGATGCTACAGTAGATGCGCATCTCGCAAGTTTTGATGTGAGCGATAATTTAACTGTAAAAATTGTGCCTGGATTTTATACTTGCGAAAGAAGTTCGATTACTACCGTTGGCCTCAGGTTTAGTTTTAGGTGATTTGTTTTCTGTGTCTTACTTATCGTTCGAACCTACTGTTGTTTCCACTTTCAAATTCTATTCTTTTCCCTACAAAAGCCACCTTTAACACAATAAAACGTCTTATTAGCAGTTACTCTCTGTTGACCTCCATTTAAGCGGAGAAAAATCGTAAATTTGAGGTATGTCATTGCAAAAAATATTCACTAGAAGCCTGTTAATCTGCCTATTCGGATTAGCATTGCCTTCTTTTGCAAAAGCTCAGACAGGAGTTGATTCCACAAAAAAAATTATTCAATTTTCTGGAATTGCAGTGGATGGCGACAGTTTAACCCCTCTTCCTTATGTGGCAATTGTGGTACGTCATACAGAACGTGGAGTTTATAGCAATGTAAATGGCTATTATTCTATAATCGTTCAACCAAAAGATACAGTTGATTTTTATGCTTTAGGTTATCGTCGCGGAACGTATATTTTGGCTGATACTTTTAAAACCAATCAATATACACATGTACAAGCTTTGCGCATAGATACTATTATGTTGCATGAAGCCGTTATTTACCCGTGGCCTTCAAAAGAACAATTCAAAAATGCATTTCTAACCACCAATATTGCAGGCGACGATCTGGAAAGGGCACGTGCAAATCTTTCTCAGTCAGAAATGATTCGGGTAGCACAGAATGTTGCAATGGATGCGGGAATGGTATATGCAAATTCCATGCAACAACAAACAGCGAAAAATTATTACGCTGGACAAAAACAACCGAACAATCTTTTGAATCCTGTCGCTTGGGCGAAATTTATTCAGTCCGTTCAAAACGGCGATCTCAAAAAGCATTAAGCCTTTCAGAATTTAATATGCGCTTCAACTCCAGCCGTGTTTTAAAACAATTCATTTTATTTACTGTATTGTTTTGTGCTGCTTTTTTAAATAAGGCAAGTGCACAGTCGGCCATCATTGAAGGAAGCGTAAAAGATTCTTTAGGAAATCCTGTAGCGGATGTACTCATTGGCTATATCGGAAGTAAAGAAAGTAATACAACTAACGAAAAAGGAAATTTTCTCATCACTGTTCCGGCAGGAAAAGAAATTACACTTATTGTTAATTTTATCGGCTATCAACAGATTCAGAAAAAAATAAATCTTACCAACGGAGAAACGCGTCATCTCGATTTTATTCTCAGCAGAAAAAGTAATACCGGTGAAGTGGTGGATATTACGGCAACCCGTCCTCGTGATTTTATTCCACCGATTCTTGCAGAACATATTCCCGGACCGAGCATTGATATTTCAGCATTGCTTCGTTTTGCAGGGGCGCAATCGAGTAATGAATTGAGTAATCAATACAACGTGCGTGGTGGAAATTATGATGAGAATTTAGTTTATGTAAATGATATTGAAGTGTATCGTCCTTTTTTAACGCGTTCGGGTCAACAGGAAGGTTTGAGTTTTGTGAATGTAGATATGACGGGTGATATTCTTTTTTTCACTGGAGGATTTGATGCGAACTACGGCGATAAAATGTCTTCCGTTTTGGATATTCATTATCGCACACCTACAAAATTTAAAGGTGTTGCCTCTGCAAGTTTATTAGGCTTCACTGCTGAGGTAGAAGGTTCCGATGAAAATTCCAGATTCACGTGGATGATTGGCATTCGTAATAAATCGAATCGCTACCTCCTCCACTCACTTGATACCAAGGGCGATTACAAAACCAACTTTGATGATGTACAGACTTTTCTGACTTATAATCTCACCGATAATTGGTCGCTGGATTATCTCGGCAGTTACGCGCAAAATAAATACAATCTTGTTCCTTCCACACGCGAAACAGATTTCGGTACACTGAATAATGCTTTGCGTTTCACTGTTTATTTCGACGGACAAGAAGTAAATCGTTTTCAGACAACATTCAATGCGCTATCCTTGAATTACGATGATCATCATCTTTGGAAAACAAAATTTATTCTTTCATCTTTCAATACTTATGAATCCGAAACCTTTGATGTACAAGGACAATATTATATTGATCAATTAGAAGCAGACTTCGGAAAACCAACTTTCGGGCAAGTTGCATTTAATCGCGGTGTTGGAACTTTTTTAAATCATGCAAGAAATTATCTCGATGCATGGGTGAACAATGCAGAAATAAAAACCTGGCGCACCACCGATAAATATACATGGCAATTCGGCGCACGTTATGAAAACGATCGTATCTCCGATGAAATTTCAGAATGGAATTATGTAGATTCTTCAGGTTATTCTATTCCTTATCAACCCGAATCTCAAATTCTTTTGCAGGATGTTGTAAAAAATACCGCGCTACTTTTTTCAAATCGTTACATGGGTTATGCACAAATGCGTTACCTGAATGTTTTAAAAGATTCATCAGAACTTTCATTGACGATTGGTGTGCGTGCAAACTATTGGGATCTCAACGGACAATTGGTAGTGAGTCCGCGTGCACAGGCAACTTACAAACCACATTGGAAACAGAATATTACATTCCGAGCTGCAACAGGCTTGTATGATCAGCCACCTTTCTATCGTGAGCTACGTGGATTTGACGGAAAAGTAAATCGTAACATTCGTGCTCAAACTTCTGTGCATGGTGTACTTGGTTCCGATTGGATCTTCAAAGCTTGGGGGCGCGATCTTCGTTTTGTTGCAGAAGCTTATTATAAATATCTCGACAATTTAATTCCATATGAAATCAATGATGTACGCATTCGTTATTTCGGTCAGAACATGGCGCGTGGATATTCGTACGGTTTGGATTTGAAATTGAATGGTGAAATTGTAAAAGGAGTTGAATCGTGGATGGTACTTTCTTTGTTGCACACTAAAGAAAATTTATATCATGATGATTATTATATTTATTTGAATTCCGATAACGATACAATTATTCCCGGTTACACTTTTAATAATATAAAAACAGATAGTATTCTTCAAAGTCCCCAATACATTCCACGACCAACCGATCAGCTCTTAACGTTTTCACTTTATTTTCAAGATTATCTTCCTGTACTTCCCGATTGCAAAATGAGTTTAGGATTAATTCTCGGAACAGGTTTACCTTTTGGTCCGCCTACACATGAGCGTTACAAAGCAATTTTCAGAATGCCGCCCTATCGCCGTGTCGACATTGGATTTTCATATCAGGTTATTAAACCAGAAAAGCCACTAAGGGAAACGAATCCTTTTCATTTTATGAAATCGTTGTGGGTGGGTTTGGAAGTATATAATTTATTGCAAGTGCAGAATACACTTTCTTATTATTGGGTGAAAGATGTTACAGGAAGATCTTATGCAATTCCGAATTATCTAACGAATCGACAGTTGAGCTTGCGCATGATTGTGCATTTTTAGCAACAAATTATTTGTAAGCAATTCATACTGCTTCCCTTTTTTCTACTTGACTGGCTTTGACAAATAGTTTACATTTGCGGCATAATTCAAACTGCAATTTCACTTCAAAACCTACACATGAAAAAAACATTTACCCGCCTTGCAATTTTGTGCCTTACGCTCAGCACAGGATCGCTATTTGCTCAATTAACACCAGAAGTTCTTTATTACAAATTTGATGGCACTGGAACTACTGTTCCTAATCTTGCATCAGCTCCTCCTGTTGGAACTACTACTGCCAATATTTTGGGTGGTATTACACAGGGAGGATCCGGCATTTGCCGTGGAACATTAATTGGATCGGGAGTTGCTTCCTCAACTGATTATTTAAATACTGGTTGGGCACCCAATCTCGGAACAGGTTCTTGGACAATTTCATTCCGTCCATCAGGAATTTCTACGAACACAACGCTTTACTACATTTTTGGTGATATCAACTCCAACAGTTTACGATGTTTTACTAATGGAGTGGCCGGTTCAACCAATTGGATTTTACGCGGCGGCGGACTTACAGATGTTTATTGTAACGGAGGCGCATTAGCAACGCCGACTATGGTAACTTATGTTTATGATAATACATTGAATAATGTAAAAGCTTACTTGAATGGAGTGCTGGTGAGCACAGTTGCACAAACGGCACCGAACCTTACAGGAACAGGCCCTTTTAAAGTAATGGGATATAGTTCAAATGTTGGTGCGCCTGCAGGCGGTATGCTAGATGAGTTTCGTGTATACAGTCATGCACTGAACGCAGCAGAGGTTGCACAATTATACAACCCTTACGCAACAGTAGGTTTTCTCGGTGCAGATCAGTTGATTTGTCCTGGCAATACAACAGCAATTCAATTAGCTTGGCCTGCATCTACAGTTTCCTGGTCAACAGGTTCTACCAACGACAGTATTCATGTAACAACTGCTGGAACTTATTCAGTTACAGTTTCAGGTACTTGCGGTTCCGGTACAGATGCAATTACATTAAACAGTGCAGCAACAACGAATAGTTTTGCAACAATTTCTTGTGGAAACTACACAGCACCAAGTGGTGCAATTTATACAGCATCTGCAACATTTAATGATACTATTCCGAATGCTGCGTTGTGTGATAGTGTAATCACAATTACTTTAACGGTGAATCAACCAAGTACAAGTACTATTTCGCCTTTTGTGTGTACGTCAACTTATACTGCTCCAAGTGGAGCAACTTATACAGTTTCCGGAACATACACAGATATTATTCCAAACTCCGTGAATTGCGATAGCACTATTACCATCAATTTAACTATTGCTTCTCCAACAACAAGTGCTATCAGTGCAAGTGCTTGCGATATGTATATGGCTCCAAGTGGTGCTATGTTTACAAGTTCAGGAACAGTAACGGATATTATTCCGAATGCAGCAGGTTGCGATAGTACCATCACCATTCAATTAACTATTACAAATAGTTCAAGCAGTACTATGTCAGCTTCTGCTTGAGACGTTTACACAGCTCCAAGTGGTGCAACATTTACAAGTTCTGGAACAGTAACGGATATTATTCCTAATGCCGCAGGTTGCGATAGTACCATCACTATCAACCTTACGATCACAAACGGAACTTCATCTACTTTTTCTGTAACAGCATGTGATAGTTACACAGCTCCAAGTGGTGCAACATTTACAACTGGTGGTCCGCATACCGATATCATTCCGAATGCAGCAGGTTGCGACAGTACCATTAGCATCAACCTTACTTTGAATAACAGTTCAACTTCTTCCATGAACGCAAGTTCTTGCGGACCTTATACAGCACCAAGTGGCGCAGTATTTACTTCAAGCGGAACAGTAACTGATATCATTCCGAATGCAGCAGGTTGTGATAGTACTATTACAATTGCACTTGTTGTTAACAACGTAAATACAAGTGTAACACAATCAGGTCCTGCGCTTACTGCAATTGCAACAGGTGTTTCTTACCAATGGATGGATTGTAATACAGGTGCAATTATTCCAGGAGCAATAAACCAGGGTTATACAGCAACAGCAAATGGAAGTTACGCTTGTATTATAACACAAAACACCTGTGTGGATACTTCAAACTGTTTGAACGTAACAGGAATTGGAATGGCTGAAAATGCTTTTGCAAGTACGATCAGTCTTTATCCGAATCCTTCCTTGGGTAATTTCGAAATCAATTTAGGAGCTACTTATGCTAATGTAACAGTTACTGTAACTGACATTGCTGGTCGTGTTGTTCTTTCACAGCAAGTTTCAAATACCAATTTGATTCCAATGCAATTGAATGAAGCAGCAGGTGCTTATCAAATCACGATTAATGCTGATGGAAATTCTGCAGCGATTCGTTTGATTAAAGAATAAAATTGAAATAAGTTTTATTGAAAATGCCCCGACCAAATGGTCGGGGCATTTTTGTTAATACAACCGGCCGATTATACGGAGCCACGTAGAGATGCCGCAAACCGACCGGTTTCACACACACACAATTTTTCTTGTTAGCGTTCGAAACATCCACACAAATCTGTGGAGATGTATCGAACGGCATTTCCAAGACTGTCGTTAAAAAAATACCGACAGCATCATTTTTTTCCAGGAAGGTTTTTTCTCTACAGGATTCGGCATTTTTCCGTTGCCGGAAATAGTTTCATAAGTAAGAATGGCATCTAAGGTTGCGAGATAATCTGCATCGTTTACATTTTCAAGTTTCTGAGCGATGCTTTTTTTAAGTTGAGATACGTAGATATTCATAAGTAAAAAATTAAAAAATTTATAATTAAGGATTAGTCTGTTGTTCTTTTTGCGTGAGTGATAGTAGTGAAAAGCCCGAAGTGTGTTGGCAAGTGTGTGGACGGACTTGCAACGGATAGCACGGCCCCCAACAGTTCTGTTGGGGGACACGCCCTATTTCAATTTCTTTTCCAAATCTTTCAATCGCATTTCCATTTCTAATAAACGATTGTCTTCAGGTTTCGGAATATCTTTTGTGATGCGCGCTTCTACCTGCCATACTTGACCGATATCTTCTGCTTTTACGGCATACGCTTCATACACTTCATTATCCGAACGTAATTCAAACACATTATTTCCTAAAGGAATAACACGCTTTGCAACAATACTTCCATCATGCATGACTACTATATAGACATTGCCTTTTTTGATGTGGAGTAATTCTTCAACATAACCACCTACCAACATATCGCCGGGATGAATTCCAGGAAGCATACTATCGCCTGTGATTTCGAATGCACGAAAAGTTTTTCCGTAAAATCCTGGTAAACGGAAAGAAGGAAGTTTTGAAATGTAATCGGGATCTGATTGTCCTTGTAAATATCCTGCCGCAGCTTTACGATCTACCATGACGATATTTTCTTCTTCGTCATTAGAGATTTGTACTACTAAAGGAAGTGCTCCAGTTTTTTTCTTTGCATCATCAGAAATATACATTTCTCCTTTGCCATCCATTAACCAAAGAGGATCGACATTAAATTTTCCGACGATTGCTTTATATACATCGTAAGAAATTCCGTTCTTCTCACCTTCTATTTGTGAGAGCGAAGTTTGCGTAATGCCAATTGCTGTGGCGAATTCCGTTTGGCTCATGTTGAGCTGCTTTCGGATAATTTTAATTCTCTGTGCTAGTGTCATTTGGATCGTTTATGGCACAAACTTAATAAAAATATTTGGATTATATTAACTTTAACTATAATATTGTGCCGTGATGTTGCTTTTATACCAGCAACTATAAGCAAAGTTAATAAAACAGATTTGAAATTGGGAGGAACAATTAGATGAATTTATCCACAAGAACGAACCAGACTTTATCCATCGGTTCATTGATTTCCCAGGTACTTATGCCTCTTAACGTCCTTAATGGCAACAACTTACCTCCCGCGGACGGAATTATCCGAAACGCAACATCACAAAACTCATTAACATTCGAAGAGCGTGACCCCGTAAGGTCAACGGAGCGCGTGCCGGAATGCTCTTCGAACCAAACAGATCGGGATTGGTCTGCCAGCAGTAGTGCCTCTCCGAAGGAGTCCTTTCGGACCGCTGCCCCCGGAACGACCATCCCGTTCTTTCAAGTTGAAGCGGCGTAGTACCTCACCCTAAATCCTACCTCACCCTAAATCCTACCTCACCCTAAATCCTACCTCACCCTAAATCCCTCTCCGGAGGAGAGGGACTTTGAAAATGTGGTGAGGTAGTTCCGCTTCAAAACGCATAACGTCCTGACTCTTTTCTGTTTCCGCAGAGAGTCAGGACGTCTGCTTTTTGCCTCATCCCCAAGGGAAATTTAATTTGCAGTTGTATTTTATTGCCACTTCTCCCCCTTCTCCCCCTTCGACAGGCTCAGGGAGAGAAGGTGATTTACATTTTCGTTTACGGTAATGTAAATTTCGCTCACCCCTCTCCTTTGGAGAGGGGAACAATGAAAATACAACTGCAAAAAAAACAGCAGTAAAGGGGTGAGGCAAAATGCAGGTTGACAAAAATGCTTTTTTGAATTTATGAAATATGAAAGCTTCTATTAATCGAATACAAATACAAAACGACATTTTTTTGTCATTGACATTTCCATTTGACAAAGAATTAATTTCCAAAATAAAACAGATCCGTCGCGCGCATTGGGATAAAGAATTAAAATGTTGGTTAATTCCAGATACGCCGGGAGCTGCGAGTCATCTTGAACATCTGTTTGAGTTTTCTGAAAAAATAAATTCGCTTCCGAAATTTGTAAAAGAAAAAAAGAGTTGCGCTCCCCTGCCCGACTTTCCGCAGGTTTCTGAATTTTATATTGTGCAGCTTGAAAAATTTGTGGTGCACATGCGCATTCGAAGATTCAGCGAAAGTACCATTAAGGTTTACAGAGAAACGCTCACACTTTTTTTGCGATGGGCTAAAAATAAACTTCCACAGGAAATTACCAATCAGGATGTACATGATTTCAATAACGAATATATTCTGCAAAGAAATCTTTCCGTTTCTTACCAGAATCAGTTTGTAAATTCATTGAAGAAATTTTGTTTGGAAATTTTAAAAATGGATTTGAATCCGGGAGAATTGGTTCGTCCGCGTAT
>JBBRYH010000055.1:0-22140 GCA_038237845.1 Bacteroidia bacterium | reverse complement strand
GAAGCTCCAGTAAATTTCAACCACTTCAAATCATCCGACATTTTTTGTCCGGTAGCAATATCCTGAACAAAATATTCCTGCCAATCAGAACCTGCTTTGATGATTCCATAAGCAAGATATTTTCCGTCATGCGAAATATCAAAACCGTTTAAAGAGGAAGTACCATCAGCAGCCAACAAATTCGGATCGAATAATAACTTCTCATCACCACTCAATCCGTCTTTATAATATTGAACACTTTGATTTTGTAAACCATTATTACGCGAATAAAAATAACGCTTGCCATGTAAACCTGGCGCACTCATTTTTTCGAAATTCCAGATTTTTTTCAGACGATCACGAATTTTATCTCTGAAGGGAATTTTAGAAAGATAATTCTGCGTGACTGCATTTTCAGCATCCACCCATTTTTTTGTGGAATCAGAATTATCATCTTCCAACCAACGATACGGATCAGGAACTTTGGTGCCAAAATAGGTATCAACGGTGTCTACTTTTCTGGTATTGGGATATGCAATTTTGTTAGAAGAAGATGTATCGGAACTGCAGGATGCCAATAGGGAGCAAGCGAGTAACGGAAGGAATAGTTTCATAGGGAGCGTGTTTATAGCTGATTTTTGAAGTAGATGTAAAAATAATGTATTTGTCCTTCGCTCTGTGAAACTGGGATAAAAGGAGTGAAACAAGGAATAACGGTTTAGGGAAAGTAGGCTGATAATTTAAAATGTGAAAACCGAATTTATACTGGGAATTCTCTATATTTTTGGGTTCTAATAATACTAGAATATGTCTGAAGATGCTGTTTCGCAACAAGAGTCAAAGCCGGTAAAAAAGGAAGTTTTGCCCATTAAAAAGCAAATTGTTTTTCGTTTAAATAATGGTGAATGGAAAGATTTTGAAGAATCGGAAGAAATTGATAGAACTGGTTTTTATAAAATCTTTCATCGCGAAATGAATAAGGCCGGTGAATTAATTTTTGAAATTGAGTTGGACGAGGAAGGGAAAGAGCTTCAGAAGACACAAAATACATTTGATGAAAAAGGAAATGTTATCCTGCACGAATTATTTACGGAGGAAACACTTGCTGAAAAATCTATTTTTGAATACGATGAAAAGAATAATGTTGTAAAAGAAACCCGTGAATTTGATGAAGGTTTTCCTTTGATTACATTTTTTAAATATGATGCAGAGGGTAGGTTAATTGAAAAAAGAGTAGATGACAGTGACGGGGAATTACAAAAGCGAGAAACATTCTCCTATCATCCAAGCTGGAAGGATAAAATTGTAATGCGAGAAGTTTTTGATGAAGAAGATAAAATTTCCTTAAAAGAAGAAAATGAGTGGGAAGAACGTAATGGAGAAGTAAAAGCCCGTAAGTTTATTGTGAATGATTATTCATTAGATCGATATAGCAGAACGGAATTTTTTGATCCGCGTACCCGAGAAGATCATATTGCGATGGCGACTTTTAATAACAAAGAGAAAGTTACGGAATATGTAAAAATATTATTTGACGAAAAAGACCGTGAAACAGAGGAACATTCTATTTCTGTAAATGACTCTGACAATTTTATTGTGACCTACGTATATGACGATCTCGATCGGGTAATTGTTCAGGAACAACGTCAGTCCGATAAAATTGTAAGTAAGATCAATCGCCGTTTTGGTGAAACAGGTTTAGCTGAATTAATTGGCATTCGTTCTTTTTCAAGAGGAATGTATGTTGATGTTTTTGATTATGAGTTTTGGTAGGGGGGGGGGATTTCTGCAATCACAAAAAATAATACTAGACATGATCCAAATACCTATTGAGATCATTTAATTTCTGAACCACATTTTCTTGTAGGTGCTCGTATAGGGCATTTTTTATTCTGTTTTCATAAGTTCGTCTCGGTATAAAGTCCTTTCACAAAGTCATTTTTCCCACCGTTTGCTGGGTGTCTAATGTAAGAAAATGGCAAACCAATTTGTTTTAATTGTGATTCTGGTTTTCTTCCTAATGCTAGTATTTTTTTAATGTCAAATATTTTTAAAAGGTTATCTAAAAAACTTTTACCCTCTTCTAATTCTGTTTTTGTTGGTGTTCGGTTTGTCTTTATGTTGGTTGTTAAATGTGGATGAAATGGAAAAATATTCCAAATTAAAGGTTGCTCAATAAGTTTTGATATTTCAGCCCAAACAATTGTTGCTAATATTTCACTCTCAAGTTTGTCTTTTTCGTTTACAAACTGAATTGGTTCATTTTTGAAAAATTCGTTTTGTGACAATACTTTTTCGCTTGTAAATGCTATACCTGATAGTCTGCAACCTTTAAAGCCTGGTGCTTCTCCAAGAATTAAAAATTTTGGATTTATTATTTTCATTTTGTTTAAATAAACTTTTAAGTTGCTTCGTCTAACCTCACTTTCACGACTGTCACCAAAGTATAAATTGGTTGTGTTGTCCGCTTTTTGAACAAGTGAAAGTCTTGATATAAAATTGTCTATTTGTGTCAATTGAGTGTCGTTTTAAAATGCCTATGGTCCCGATACTCAATGTCCTCAATGGCAAAGCTGATAAAGACCTTTTTTCTTGAATCTTTTTTCTTTTCTTCAGTTCCAAATATCCAGTCTAATAGTCCCATTTATTTTATCTTGGCATTTATGGTTTGCACGTCATAGCATGACCGCTAACTAGTTTATACCCGCCACAAACTTTCACCAATCCACCCAATTCAGCAGCATCAGCGAAACATCATCGCGTTTATATTATTCCGTTAATTTTTCTTCTAAACCAATAGCTCAAGAATTCAAACCATCAGCAAAGGGTTATTATGCGATAAATCTACCCCAATTCCATCACAATCCAAATGATTCGTAATATATTCTTGCTAAAACATTAAACAAAAAGTTAATAACAAAAAATCAAACCATTCCCTCAATCGCCACGCACAAAACTTCACTCAAACACTACATTCCCCATTACCAAAACCACTTTAGTCCCCGCAGCATTTTTATCCACATCAAACAAATCAATAATCTCCAACTTACTTTCTGGCATTCCTTTTTCATTCGCTTGTGCTAAGCGCTCCTGGGTAATTTCTAATGCTGCAGATTTATGGTCTTTCTTGAATTGAGATTCAAACACTTTTGCATTGGCGCGTCCAACACCATTATCTTCAATTTCGCAACGGATACTTTTTCCTTCCAAGATAAAACGAATATCAATTTTTCCAGGTTTTTCTAATTGATGCAAGACACCATGAATCACCGCATTTTCTACAAAGGGCTGAATTAACATCACAGGAATAAAAGTAGCTTCTGCATTTAATCGTTCATCAATTTCAATTGAAAAAGTAAAACGATTTCCTTGGCATAATGCTTCTAAAGTGAGATAATGTGAAAGTGATTCTGCCTCTAAGGCAATGCTGGTATAAGTATGTCTTGAGTTTTCCAAGGTGGCACGCATCAGTTTTCCAAATTTTGCCAGGTATTTTCTTGCTTCGGCTGAATCATTCCTCGCAATAAAACCTTGAATGGATTGCAATGCATTAAAAATAAAATGCGGATTCATTTGCAAACGCAAAGCTTTCTGTTCTAATTCCAAAACATGTTTTTCAAGCGTAACTTTTTCTAATTGTTGTTTTGTTTTACGCTTAATGATACGAACGCGCCAAGTGAAAAGTATAAAAATCAAAAGCAAAATAAATAAACTTACAAAAATTCGAAAAGGCCAAGTCGCCCAGATAGGAGGGTTGATACAAAAACTAAATTCCTCCACTGGACTCCAAAATCCATCAGAGTTTTTTGCTTGCACTTTAAAAACATAATCGCCCGGCGGTAAATAAGAATACGTAGCCTGATGATCTGCATTTTCAGGTGACATCTCCTTATCAAAATTCACCAACTGCCAACGATAACGCACGCCTTCTGGATTTCGTAAATCAATTCCGTTGAATTCAAAACGCAAATAATTTTGCGTGTAAGGCAATTCAATTTTTTCTGGAATGGGAAACCAGTTTGTTTTTTCTGTTGGCTTCCAATATTCTGTATTTTCTATCGGATTAAAAAAAAGTCGAATGCCTGTCAAATGTATTTTCGGAGCTTCACGCGAAATAAAATCATTTTGTACTGTATACATACTCGCACCACTGATAGTCCCAAACCAAATTCTTCCATTGGTATCTAGACAAGATGCGTTGAGTGAAGTTTCAATTCCATTCAGTCCTTCGTTTTTTCCGTAATGTTTGATAGAAAGTATTTTTCCTTTTTCATCATAAAGAATTTTATCCAATCCTTTTTCTGATCCCACCCAGAGATTTCCTTCTTTGTCGCATTGTAATAAATAAATATTGTCAGAAGCTAATCCATCCTTTTTAGAATAAGTTGTAAAGTGCGGAACGATATCATCAGGCTGCGGTGTTCCTCTTCTGCAAATTCCTCCTCCTGCAAAACCAAACCACATATTTCCAAAACGATCTTGCACAACACAACGAACATTATTGCCAGGTAATCCATCTTTTGTAGAATATTCACGCGTATAGGTTACGCCGCTGCTGTCATATTGTAAATAGAAAATTCCACCGTGAACACTTCCGGCCCAAATGCCACCAACTCCTCCTTGCCAATCATTGAAGGAACCTTCACTTGCCAAACACGTTATGCGATCATCCGTTAATCCTTCTTTTTTTCCAATACGTTGAATCGATTTTGTTTCAGGATTATAAATTGAAATATATCCACCAGCAGTTGCAATCCATTGCCGATTATATTTATCCGTTAAAAATGCATTGACAAAATTCTGGCTTAAACCATTTGAAGTATTAAAATGTTGAAAGGAACCGTCTTGCAATTTGTAAGCACCATCGCCAACCGTACCGAACCACATGGCGCCGGAAGTATCTTCTCCAAAACATTTTACTTTTGCACTTGTAAATCCTGCTCCTTCATAATAATTGGTGTAATACGTTCCATCATATTGCGTAACTCCACCACGCGAAGTTCCAAACCACATTCTTCCTTTTTTATCGCAGTGCAAAGCATAAACCCAAGTTCCCATATCACCACTTTTTTCATTGAAGTGAATGAAACGTTCTCCATCTAATTTGCAAGCACCGCCACCAGAAGTACCAAACCAAATATTTCCCCAAGAGTCGAGAAGAATAGACATGACTGCATTGCTACATAAGCCTTCCATTTCCGAAAATTGTTTGACTTCATTTCCAGAAATACGCGTGACACCAGAAGGAGTACCCGCCCAGATTTTTCCGCTGTGATCTTCCATTAAACATTGCACAGAATTATTTGAAAGTCCATCATCCACTGTAAATCTGGAAACGACGGTATCTTTTAATTTAATTAATCCTTTTCCATAGGTCGCAAACCAAATTGTTTTATCACTCGCTACAATTATTTCGCGCACACCAATAATTGGAAATCCTTGTTTCTTGCCGTAGGATTGTGTTCTGTTTTTCTCTAATCGTATGGCGCCTTGTTCTGTTCCAATCCACAATTCGTTTTTTATTCCTGAAGAAATGCAAAAGACGCGGTTGGATAAAAGTCCATAACCCAAATAATAATGATGAATTAATTTTTCATTTTGCAATTCCACTAATCCGCTATCATTAGTAGCAATAAAAACGATGCTATCTTTTTCGAAATAAAAATCATTTATTCCTCCATCACTTCCGGGAAACTTTAAGGAATGAAATTTTTGTCCATCATACCAAGCAGCGCCTTCATCTGTTCCCACCCAAACATTTCCATTCAAATCTATCTTAATACAATTGACAAATTTATTCGGAAGTCCATCTTCTTCGGTGAACGTTTTAAATTCCAATCCATCAAATCGACTTAATCCACCTCCTCGCGATCCCAACCATAAGTAGCCACGCGCATCTTCCGCCATGGCGTATACCTGCGATTGTGCGAGTCCTTCTGCAACAGAATAATTATGAAAATTATATTGCTGTGCGAATAGAAAAAATCCGTTGAAAGAAAAAAGAAATAGGAGAAAGCGCTTAAACATATGCTGATTGCACTACCAAGTTAAGCAGAAATGAAGTGTGTAATGAAAATCTTCAAGGAGTTTTTCTTGGACACTAACATAAAGTCCAAATCCCAAATGAAAACATTGAAATTTGGACTTTATGATTTTGGAATTTCTCTTCTTAATTCTTAGCAGAAGCCAAGTAAGAAGCTACACCTTCATGCGTAGCCGTCATTCCTGTTTTGCCTTTTGACCAATTTGCAGGACAAACTTCACCACTTTCTTCGTTGAACTGAAGCGCATCAACCATACGAACTGCTTCTTCAACGTTTCTTCCTAATGGAAGATCATTGATTAATTGATGACGTACCACACCATTTTTATCAATTAAGAAAAGTCCACGGTAAGCAACAAGTTCAGCTGTAGCCGAAAGATTTCCTTCATCATCCATATCAAAAACACCATTGAGCACTCCGAAATTGTGAGAAATTGTTTTGTTAGTATCCGCAACAATAGGGTAGGTGATTCCTTTTATTCCGCCAGCATTTTTGTCGACTTGCAACCAACCCCAATGAGATTGTTCGGTATCGGTAGAGCAAGCAACAACAGCAGTGTTACGAGATTCAAATTCACCAAGTAAATCCTGAAAAGCATGCAATTCACTTGGACAAACGAAAGTGAAATCTTTAGGATAGAAAAAGAAGACAACGTATTTTTTTCCTAAGAACTGATCAAGAGAATAATCAGCAACAATATCTTTTCCGTTAACAACAGCTTTAGCTTTGAAAATCGGAGCTTTTTTACCAACGAGTACTTGCATGTGTATGAATTTTAGTTGAATTGATTGTTCTTTTTAGATGGGACAAAATTAAGCCGAATTTGTCTTGTAAAAACGATATTTATCATAAGGATTTATGATGCTGCTATAGAGATTCGCAATACTTTCTTAGCGATTAGTTTCTCAACTTTGATGTCGAAATTAAAATCAATTTTAAAAATTCTACTATGCCAATTTCAATCGGACAACAAGCGCCTGAATTCAGTTTACCAGATACAGACAAAGTGCTTCATACATTAGGACAATACAAAGGAAAAAACGTTTTGTTATTATTTTTCCCATTTGCATTTACAGGAACCTGCACAAAAGAATTGTGTGGAATCCGTGACGACATTTCGCGTTACAACAATGCAAATGCAGAAGTCTTAGGCATTTCAATCGACACACATTTTACATTGAAAAAATACAAGGAGGAACAACAATTAAATTTCCCTTTGTTATCTGATTTTAATAAAGGTGCTATTACTGCTTACGATATTGCTTACAATGAATTTATCGGAATGAAAGGTGTAGCAAAACGTTCTGCGTTCCTGATTGACAAAGAAGGAATTGTACGCTACGCAGAAGTCCTAGAAAATGCCAGTGAAATCCCAAATTTTGATGCAATCAATGAAGTACTAGAGGAATTAAAGTAGTTTCCACCAAGGCGGAAGTTCGGAGTTCTTAGTTCGGCGTTCTTAGTTCGGCGTTCGGAGTAGGTAGTTAAGAGTTCATAGTTCGGAGTTTCCGCCTAGGCGGAAGTTCGGAGTTATTCCTAACACTAAATACCAATCACCAATCACTACGAACTAATCACTATGAACCAATAACTAATAACCAATAACCTCCGCCTAGGCGGAAACTAATAACTAATCCCTTGTTCACTTAGGATTTTTTTGCTTCTCCAGGCGTAGAATGCTAGGTAAATAAAGCAGCAAACGCCTACTAGGAAACTCCATTGAATACCAAGAAATTTATCTTCTGATAAATAACCTTGAAGCCAACTGATCACTCCGCCGCCGAAAATCATCATCACCAAAAAACTAGCTCCTGAAGTTGTGTGTTTTCCTAATCCTGCAATGGATAATGTGAAAATGCAAGGCCAAAGTGTGCTGCAAAACAATCCTACGCTGATGAATGCGTAAACACTTACCATTCCGGTCGACAAAATTCCTGTCAATAGAGCAGCTATTCCTAAAATTGAAAATATTAATAACTGTTTTACAGGATTTCCCTTCGTAAATAAATCCGCAAAGATCAAAATCAGAATAATGGCTGCGTATAAATAGAATGGAGTCAAATCATGATCTGCAATTTTATTAATCAAGAGGAAAAAACCAAAAGCCAGATATGGGACAATAAATTTCAGAGGTAATTTTAGCTTTTCATTAATGTTGAATGTTCCAACCGATGAAGTCCAGCGGCCAACCATTAAACTAGCCCAGAACAAAGAAATGTAAGGGGATACCATGTTGGAAGCAATACCCAATTTCTGGCGCATAAATTCTGAAAGATTTCCTGCGGTACTTACTTCAACGCCCACATAAACGAAAATAGCAATCATGCCCAACCATAGTTGAGGATAATGAAGTGCACTTTTTCTTGTGGCTTGCAAATTTCCAGTCTCAATATTTTCATTTGCATCCTCATGTTTAATATCAGGAATGGAAGAAAACTTAAAAACCAAAGCAGCAATAATAAAGGCAAGTCCCAAAATCAAATAAGGGATTTTTACAGATGAAATATCAAGGGATGCTGAACTTGCATGAATAGAACCAAAAATGGCAAAGCTTACCAATAAAGGTCCAAGTGTTGTTCCAATATTATTTACGCCACCAGCCAAACTTAAGCGTTGAGAGCCTTTTTTTGGATCGCCCATTACAATAGCCAAAGGATTTGCAGCAGTTTGTTGAAGCGAAAATCCAAGACCAACAATAAATAAACCTGAAATCATTAAAGGAAAAGAGGCGGTTTCGGCAGCAGGATAAAAAAGCAAAGTTCCAACAGCAGAAATAACTAATCCAAGTGCAATTCCATTTTTATATCCAATTCGATTGAGGATATCGCCACCTGTTAATTTTGAAATCAAGAAATAGATTAATGAACCAACCGTGTAGGCCACATAAAATGAAAGTGAAATCATTTGCGCCTGCCATTGTAATAAGTGAAGCTTTTCCTTAAAAACAGGAATTAGAATATCATTTGAGGCAGCAACAAATCCCCAAAAAAAGAAGACGGAAATTAATATGGCAAGTGGTCGGTTTTTCATCAAGAATAAGATTTTGCCTAAAAGTAAAACAAAAGGGGAATTTTCAATGTTTGATTGTTTAATGTTAAATGAAGTCTGAGTTAATGGTCATTCTTGGAAAATTTATTTAAAACGCAATCAACATTCAACAATTAACCATCAAAAATCCAAAATCCTTGCATGAAATTGGTCATCGATAATCGGTCATTATGACTTTTTTGGTATAAAGCCTGTCTTTTTATGGGATAAACACTTGATTTGTGGAGATTAAATGAAAATACCCTTTTGAAAATCCACCTTTTTTTTCTTACTTGCGGCGTCTTTAAAAACACCTGAAAACGCATCCATCGATGAAGTTGAATTTACCCAATAACCTGATTTTGCTGAGTGCCGTCTTTTTGATGGCTTCTTGCACCAGCACTCCCGACGGACCCGGAGCTGATTCTTTAATTAATAAAGATTCGCTTTCCGTAACGGGACTCAAAGTAAAAGGCCAGAGTTTCATGATGCCTTCTCCTATGATCGTAGCCGATATGATCAAAAAATCTGGAGCGCTTTATGACAAAAACATGATGAATCCTGTTTCTAATCTGTCAAAATATTCTGATGGAATGAAGCAGTCGCTCAACTTAGGTATTTATGGCGCCGATCTTGGTTATGTGACCATGTATGAAAATACTGGCGATGCCATGGATTATTACAAAACAGTGGTTCAACTTGGAACTTCCTTGAAAATCACAGGTAGTTTTGATGCTAATTTGATGAAACGTTTCAGTGATAACGTAGGCAAAAAGGATTCTATTCTTTCTCTTGTTGGAGAAGCTTATCAACGTTCTGATAAATTCCTTCGTGAAAGCGAACAAGACGATGCAGCAGCTTTGATTCTTGCAGGTGGATGGATTGAAAGTATTTATTTTGCTCTTAATGTCTACAAGCAAAAGCCTGTTGAAAATGTGTCGGTAAGAATTGGTGAACAAAAAGGAACAGCAGCAGGAATTGTAAAAGTTCTTACCGATTTGAACAAACCTGAATATGCTGATTTGATCAAATTGTTCGCTGAACTGAATGATTCTTATCAGAAAATTCAGATTAAATACACCTTTGCTGAAGCAACAAATGACGAAACAAATAAGGTGACTACGATCAACGGTAAAACAGAGGTCACTATCACTCCAGAGCAATTGGCAGATTTAAATGCTAAAGTCAATGCTGTTAGAGATTATATTACAAAATAACCTGGTCACAACTATTCTATGAAAAAGCAATTTATATTTTTCCTCTTCTTGGTTTCTGGCATGCTTTCTTTCCATTCTAATGCTTTTGCACAAATGGATTCAACTACGAAACTTGCAACAAGACATATTGTTCCTCCTTTTGTTTCTGACGGGCAAACTTACCGTGCCTTGGTTACTTCAGGCCAGAATGCTGAATTTCATGCAACTTTCTTCTCCGGAACTACTTATCGCTTAGGAGCGGCTAGTGGAAGTGCAGATGGAAACCTTATTTTTTCGGTTTATTCTTATGATCCTAATACAGGAGAACGCTTTTTATTGTTCACGAATTCACAGCATAATTATGCCCCATATTGGGACTTTAAAGTGAATTCTACTGTGGAAATTGTCATTGAAGCTTCCTTAAATCCTGCTTCAGGAAAAGATTCCGGATTTGCCATTATGGCTATCGGATTCAAACAATAGCTCAAGATTTTGATTTAAACCGCCTATTTTCAGAAATAGGCGGTTTTTCTATTTTTAGGGGGAAAGGATTTATTCTCAAGCTAATTTTCTCTTAATACGAATAACCCTACTTTACTCTCAGAGATTTTTATATTTTTACCATTATTCCCTGGCTGAGCAAATACTATGAGTGAAAGAATTCTAAAAGCGCTGATGCAACTTTTCGCAATTATTGCGAAGGTCGATGGTGTAACCTCTGCTAGTCGCGGAATTGTGGAATCTTTTTTGAAACAACAACTCAGTCTTGAGTTGGTTGATCAATACATTACCCTCTTTGATGAATTTCTTGAGGCCCATCACCAAGTTGCAAAACGTAAAGATGGTTCCGCTAAACGTACCTCATTAAATTCCGTAAAAGTTCTTCGTATTTGTACGCAAATCAACGAAGAGCTTACACAGAAGCAGAAAGTGGTTGTGTTAATTCGTTTGGTTGAATTTATTCATTCCAGCTATGAGATTTCTGAACAGGAATTAGAATTTGTTCAAACCGTTTCTGAAACATTTAATATTGATCAGAAGGAATTTAATATTGTTCGCGATTTCGTTGAGAAAGATATTAAAGACATGCCGGACATTCCGGAGTTTCTTGTGGTGGATGGTGATGCAAGCCTTAAGTTTAAGCAAGCCCATCACATCTATAATGAAACCTTAGGAAATGGTCGTGTGGTGGTAACCTATATTCCGAGTGTTGGAATGTATGCTTGTCGTTATTTCGGTGGTGCAGAATTAAATCTGAATGGACAGGCAATGATTTTGAACAAGGTGTATATTCTTACTCCTGGTTCTTCTTTGCGAAGCTCTAAAGTGCAGCCTGTTTATTATAGTGATATTATCAGTGCTTTCCTTTCCAGCATTACTGGTTCACGAATTACTTTCAATGCCAATAATCTTGAATTCGCTTTTAAAGGTGGAAAATTAGGATTACGTGGCGTTAATATTCATGAAGAGTCCGGCAAAATGATCGGTATCATGGGTGGTTCAGGTGCAGGAAAGTCAACTTTATTAAATGTATTAAACAGTAATGAAACTCCAACTAAAGGAGAAGTATTGATTAATGGAATCAATATTCATACGCAAAAAGATAAAATTGAAGGTGTAATTGGAATGGTTTCTCAGGATGATCTTCTTATTGAAGAACTGACTGTTTTCCAAAACCTTTTTTATAATGCTAAACTTTGTTTCGGAAATCTTACCGACGTAGAAATTTCTAAAATTGTTGACGAACTTTTAGGTGATCTTGGTTTATATGAACCGAGAAATTTAAAAGTTGGAAGTCCGCTTGATAAAAAGATTTCCGGTGGTCAACGTAAGCGATTAAATATTGCGCTTGAATTAATTCGTGAACCTTCTGTTCTTTTTGTTGATGAACCTACTTCAGGTTTGTCTTCAAGAGATTCTGAAAACATCATGGATTTATTAAAAGAGTTGGCTTTAAAAGGCAAGTTGGTTTTTGTCGTAATTCACCAACCTTCTTCTGATATTTTTAAAATGTTTGATAAACTCCTGATCCTCGATCGTGGTGGTTATCCAATTTATAATGGTAATCCTGTTGATGCTGTCGTCTATTTCAAGAAGATGGTAAATCAGGCAAATAGCGATGAAAGCGAATGTCCGACTTGTGGTAATGTTAATCCTGAACAGATTTTCAATATCATCGAATCGAAAGTAGTAGATGAGTATGGAAATTTAACACGTAACAGGAAAGTTTCTCCTTCAGAGTGGAATAATTTCTACAAAGAATTTATCGAAGCAAAACAAGATCCGGTTACTCCAACAACGGACAATCCGGAGAGTACATTCAATATTCCGAATAAAGTAAAACAGTTTTTTGTATTTGTTACGCGTGATGTTCGTTCAAAACTCACCAATACACAATACATGATGATCAACATGTTGGAAGCTCCTGTTTTGGCTTTCATTCTTGCATATCTGATCAAATTCTATAATACAGATGTCTCAAATAAAGTTGGTTATATTTTCCGTGAAAATGAAAATATGCCGGCTTATATGTTCATGTCAGTCGTTGTTGCTTTGTTTATCGGACTTACAGTTTCAGCGGAGGAAATTATTCGTGACAGGAAAATTTTGAAACGTGAGTCGTTCCTGAACTTGAGCAGATCTTCTTATTTGCTTTCGAAAATCAGCATCATGTTTGTGCTTTCTGCAATTCAAACTTTAACTTTTATTTTGGTAGGTAATTACGTGCTAGAAATAAAAGGAATGTGGATGGATTATTGGTTGGTTTTATTTACAACCTCTTGTTTTGCAAATATGCTTGGATTAAATATTTCTTCCGCATTTAATTCTGCGGTAACCATTTATATTTTAATTCCATTCCTAATTATCCCACAATTATTGTTGAGTGGAGTAATTGTAAAATTCGAAAAACTTAATCCTGCAATAACTTCTCAAAGTACAGTTCCTATTGCAGGCGAAATGATGGCTTCTCGTTGGGCATTTGAAGCCTTGGCTGTAAATCAATTTTCAAAAAACGAATACGAAAAGTTATTCTATAAGTATGATGAGATGGTAAGCGTCTCTGATTTCAGAAGAAATTATTGGATTCCTCAATTGCGTGGAAAAATTGACAAGTGCGAAACAAATTCTAAGAATCCTCAATTAAATCGTGCTGAACAAACGCAAGATATTCTATTGATAAAAACAGAAATAGCTTCTGATTTAGTTCGAATAAAAGAATTAGTAAGCCGTAAAAAAATCAATGCGATTTCAAGGACCTTAATGAGTCAATTGGAGTCTGCAGATAAAAATGTGAGTGCAATCAATCCAGATAAATTTACTGTTGATCAGGCAAATGATATGCGTAAATATCTTGACCTTGTTAATAGCATTTACATGAAAGTGTTTAATGCGAATAATGATGCCCGAGATAATTCCATTCGAAACTTAACAGAAGATAAGGATCCGAAAATTGCGGAAGAGAAAAAAGCAAAATTCAACAAAATTAAAGACGATTACCTGAATGAAAGTGTTGCATCACTTGTGAAAAATTCCAATGAGTTCAATAAAATTATTGAGCAAGATGGAATTCTAATTCAGCGTGCAGATCCTGTTTTCCTCGAGCCTTACAAATCCAATCGTGCTAATTCGCATTTCTTCGCACCTCGCAAGAAAATATTCGGACGTTACTTCGATACCTTCTGGGTGAACCTTTGCGTGTTATGGGGAATGTCGCTTCTAATGGCAATCACACTTTACTTTGACTTACTTCGTAAAGTTATCGATGGACTAGGAAATCTTCCTGAACGATTCGGTAAAAAGGAAAAGAGAGCCGAGTAATAGTGCCGACCTAATTTTTCCTCTAGAACTTTTTTGTAGAACCTGTCTATTAAAATATTCCGCGAAATCTCCGCGAAATCCCCGAAATCTGCGAGAAAAGAAATAGGAAAAAAACGTCAGAATCCCAGAATAGAAAATCCTTCAAAATGCTTCTTTCAAAGTAAAAAAAAGCCGAGTAATAGTGCTTAACTAATTTTACCCTTAGAACTTTTTTGTAGAAACGGTATATCTAAATATTCCGCATAATCTCCGCGAAATCCCCGAAATCTGCGAGAAAAGAAATAGGAAAAAAATTTCAGATTTCCAGAATAGAAAATCCTTCAAAATGCTTCTTTCAAAGTAAAAAAAAGCCGAGTAATAGTGCTTAACTAATTTTACCCTTTGAACTTTTTTGTAGAAACGGTATATCTAAATATTCCGCATAATCTCCGCGAAATCCCCGAAATCTGCGAGAAAAGAAAATGAGAAGGGATAAAAATTTCAGAATCCAAAAATAGAAAATTCCTCAAGAAAGTTTCGCCAAGGCTTCTTTCATTCGTCTAGCCGCTTCAATTAATTTTTCATCAGCAGTAGCATAAGAAATCCGAATGTAATTATCATCCCCAAAGGCAGCTCCCGGAACAATAGCAACATGCGCTACATCCAATAGGAACAGACTAAGATCTGTAGCATTATTGATTTTGTGATCGCCAAAACTCTTTCCAAAAAATCCGCGAACATCAGGAAATAAATAAAAAGCACCTTCAGGCACATTAAGTTTTATTCCAGGAATTTCTTTCATCGCATTCAACATCAAATTGCGTCTGCGTTTAAAAGCATCACGTAATTCGTAAGTTGTAGTCGGATCCATCAACATCGCTGCATGCATTGCTTTCTGTGTAATGGAACTTGTTGCAGATGTAAATTGCCCTTGCATTTTATCGCATGCTTTAGCTAACCAAAGTGGGGCAGCAGTAATTCCACCGCGCCATCCCGTCATTGCAAATCCTTTTGATACACCATTTATCGTTGCAACACGATCATAAATAAAATCAAACTGCGCCATGCTTTCATGCCCGCCGATAAAATTTATATGCTCGTAAATTTCGTCCGACATGATATAGCATTCCGGCTGCTTTACAATTACTTCTGCAATTCCACGTAACTCTTCTTTTGAATAAACTGTTCCTGTAGGATTACATGGGGTGCTGAACATCAAAAGACGAGTCTTAGGTGTCATTGCTTTCGCAATTTGTTCAGGAGTTACTTTGAAATTATTTTCAATGGAAGTAGGAATAATAACAGGAACACCTTCAGCAAGTTTTATTACTTCAATATAACTTACCCAATAAGGCATCGGAACCAACACTTCGTCGCCAGGATTCACTAAACTCAAAACTACATTGGCAATCGATTGTTTTGCGCCTGTTGAAATGACAATCTGATCAGCAGTATATTTTAATCCGTTATCCCGTTGAAATTTTGCTGCAGTTGCTTCGCGCAATTCCTGATACCCGGAAACATGGGTGTAATAACTGAAATCATTTTGAATTGCATCAATTGCTGCTTTCTTAATTACATCAGGAGTTTTGAAATCAGGTTCACCCAAACTCAAACTGATGATGTCAATTCCCTGCGCAATTAATTCACGACTTTTTCTTGCCATCGCAATGGTCTGCGATTCACTTAATCTATTAATACGATCCGAAAGGTGCGTCATACTAGAATTTTGTAAGGGCTAAATGTAGGGATTATCAATTGCGAAAAACCAATTGCCACTTTGAAATGTTTTTATATAAAAAGGAGTATAAAAAGGGCTTATGAACCTGCATAATGGCTCACCCAAGTTGGATCTTGCATATCGTGTAATAAATGAAACGCATTGTCGCCATAGATAATGTCAATGAAAGTTGCAGCGCCATATGATTGTAAAATCATAATTTGTCCATCAGAAGGTTTAAAAAGTGAATGTGCCCATCCCGGACCATGCCCATTCGGATTAATTATATTTTGAGGATCTGGGGAAGCTGTTGTAGTAGGATTTCCATAAGGATATTCACTGTAAGCTAATCGCCATAAATCATCTACAGGACTACAGCCTAAACCACCTTTATATAAAATGTAATGAATAACGGTATCGGGCTTATAACCGCATTGAACAATCTCATATTTTGAAAATAGATTTTCGCCTTTGGGATTTGCAGAACTTTCGCCCCATCCATAGGCAATACCAATAAATTCATTTTTTGAAATATTCTGTGCAGTGATTGGTTTTGCAGGATCTGCAAATTTCCGGACTTGATAAAACGAAGTAGGAGCGCTATTGGCACCCGGCATAAGTGCAAAACCAAGTGAATCAGTGTAATAAGTGGATGGTTCCCCCGATTGTTGAAACAGGCCAAACCCCAGTAAAAACAGGGAAATCGGGATCATATGAAATCGGCTTAATCGCATGGGGACCCCTTTTTACGAGATTTAGGATCAATTGGTTACCCTCAAATTTAAGAAGTCTTTATTTAGCCAATGGAAATGTTTATTTTTACATTCTTCCAAGTTCTAATCTGGTATCGATATTATGAATCCTAACGCAACTTCAACAGATACTTTGTCAATGATCCTTGACATCTTGAAATTTTTGCTGCCTTCTATTGTTGTTTTTGGCGCGGGTTATTTGACGGTAAAGAATTTTCTCGATACAGAAACAAAACGTCGTTTGGCAGAAATTCGTTTAGCAAATCAGAATGTAGTTACACCTATGCGTTTACAAGCGTATGAACGTATGGCTATTTTTCTGGAACGTATTAATCCAAATATTCTCATTACACGTACGCACAAAAGTGGAATGAGCGCGCGCTTATTGCAATCCGAATTAACAAAAATGATTCGAACAGAATTTGAACATAATTTATCACAGCAAATTTATATGTCAAACCATGCTTGGGAAATGGTGAAGACAGCGAAAGAAGAAATTACCAAATTAGTAAACGTTGCGTCTTCGAAACTGCCTGATACAGCAACTGGAGTTGAGTTGAGTCAGATGATACTTCAGATTTCTCAACAGATTGAAAAGATGCCAACACAAGTTGCATTAGAATACATCAAGAAAGAAGTTGGACAGGTGTTTTAATTCAATTTTGAATTTTGTCCGAAGGTCTCCTTTAGGGAGTTCTTAATTTTGAATTAGAATAAATGTCAAAAGAAGAAAAAAGTTCCGACAAAAAATTCCTCACCGATTCAGGTATTGAAATAAATCGTGTTTATCCTAAGAAGGCTATTCCGGAAGAACAGCCGGGCGAATTTCCTTTTACTCGTGGCGTGCAAGCAGATATGTATCGCGGGAAATTATGGACCATGCGTCAGTATGCAGGATTTTCTACTGCGGAGGAATCCAATAAACGATATCATTTTTTATTGAAAAGTGGAACCACTGGCTTGTCTGTCGCTTTTGATTTACCAACTCAGATAGGTTACGATTCGGATCATATTTTTTCGGAAGGAGAAGTAGGTAAATCTGGTGTAGCAATTGATTCATTAAAAGATATTGAAATTTTGTTTGATGGAATTCGTCTGGATGAAGTAACAACTTCCATGACGATTAATTCTACTGCTTCCATTTTACTTTGTATGTATATCGCTTTAGCAAAAAAGCAAGGAGCAGATATTTCAAAAATTTCAGGAACAATTCAGAATGATTTATTAAAAGAATATGCTGCTCGCGGAACTTATATTTATCCGCCAAAAGCTTCTATGCGTATCATCACCGATATTTTTGAATACTGCGCGAAGGAAGTTCCGAAGTGGAATACGATTTCAATATCCGGCTATCATATTCGTGAAGCAGGTTCAACTGCTGTTCAGGAATTAGCATTTACCCTTGCAAATGGAAAAGCCTATTTAAAAGCTGCCATTGAAAAAGGTTTGGACATTGATGTTTTTGCAAAACGACTTTCTTTTTTCTTCAACGCACATAATAACTTCTTCGAAGAAATTGCAAAGTTCAGAGCAGCAAGAAGAATGTGGGCAAAAATTACAAAGGAACTTGGTGCAAAAGATCCGCGTTCAATGATGTTGCGATTTCATACACAAACTGGAGGATCAACTTTAACTGCTCAACAACCACAAAATAATATTGTTCGTGTTACACTACAAGCTTTAGCTGCTGTAATGGGCGGAACACAAAGTCTGCATACCAATGGATTTGATGAAGCACTGGCTTTACCAAGCGAGGAAGCAGCACGACTTGCATTACGTACGCAGCAATTAATTGCCTTAGAAAGTGGTGTTGTTGATTCTGCAGATCCTTTAGCGGGATCTTATATGGTAGAAGCTTTGACAGACGAGGTAGAGGCTAAGGCATGGGAATATATTGAGCGCATAGATGCGATGGGAGGAAGTGTAAGTGCGATTGAACAAGGATTTATGCAAGATGAAATTGCAGCTTCATCTTATGCTTATCAAAATGCCATTCAGAATGGAACGAAAATTATTGTTGGCGTAAATAAATATCAAGTAGAAGAAAAGCCGATGCAGAATTTGCTTACGATCGACGATAATATTCGCGTTCAGCAAATTGAAAAAATAAAAAAATTAAAAGCGGACCGCGACAATAAAAAAGTGGAAGCGTTACTTGCAAAAATAGAATCTGCTGCTAATGGAACGGAGAATTTAATGCCGCATATTTTAGCTGCTGTAGAAGAATATGCAACCCTCGGTGAAATTGCGGATGTGATGCGAAAGGTTTTTGGAGAATACCGCGGGTAAGACTTTGAAAATAAATTCAATCAGAAGAAGAACTTTCAAGACAGCTTCTGAAAATTGAATTCGAATTATTTTTTCTCTTTTGTGTTTTGATCGAATGGAAAACCGTGCTTTTTTAATAGCTCATTCATCTTTAATAATTCATCACCCTTCGGAATTCCCTCAACTTCTGCTTTTTTGTTCATCGCAGAAATTCGATTTAGTTTTGCCAATAAATTCATTTGGGCTGGGGAAAGTTCTTTCATTTTAAATTTCAGTATAACAGGTAAAAAATCTCCCTTCTGCAAATTTGAAATTTGAAATCGAATTATTTTTTCTCTAGGGAATCTTCGACCAGCAGATAAATCTCTTCATTGTCTCTTTTCATGAGATAATGTTCTCTGCCGAATTTTTCTAGTAGTTTGGGATTACTTTGTAACTCAACACCAGCATTTTGGTTGGCTTCAATTTCATTTTTGTAATAACTAACTTCTGCCTGCAATTTTTTCACTTCATGGTGTCGATCATATTGCGAAAAAACATCATTACGATCGAAAAACAAAAGCCAGACTGCCGCACCAACAAGCGTGAGCAAATATTTGTTCTTTAAAATGGAGAATATACGTTTTAGACTTTTCACTCTTCAAATTTAGCTACGAAACCTTTTCTGAAGCTAGATGTGTAAAACTATGGTCAATTGTTAATAGTGGCAACAGTTTTTAGCTTGGATTGTTAGTAATTCAATCAGAATCAAATAGAGACTTGTCTAAACGGATTCTTTTTCGCGATAATTCTCATTGACGTATCATAATATCTTATTACTTTTGATATCTAATAGATAACGACTATGACACTTCAACAACTCGAATATGTAACAGCAGTTGCTCAATGGGGCAGTTTTGTTACGGCAGCACAAAAATGTTTTGTCACCCAACCAACCCTTAGTATGCAGGTGAAAAAATTAGAAGATGAAGCTGGAATTACATTATTTGATCGAAGTCGCCAGCCAGTAGCACTTACAGATGCCGGTAGAATATTTGTAGAACAGGCTCGGGTTGTATTACGGGAAAACAAACGATTGAAAGAAGTTGTTTCTACTGCTAAAGGTGATATTGCAGGTGAATTGCGAATAGGAATTATTCCTACGCTTGCTCCTTATTTGTTGCCACTCTTTGCTTATGCTTTTACAGATGAATATCCGAATGTGCATTTGATAATTGATGAATTGACAACAGATGGAATTATCAAAGCACTTAAAGAAGAATCTATTGATTGTGGTATCATGGCAACTCCCTTAAATGAGGCTCAACTTAATGAACGACCCTTATTCACAGAACCTTTTGCCGCTTATCTTTCAAAAAATTCTCCATTATGGAGTAAGCGCACTTTGAAAACAGAAGAAGTAAATGCTGCGGATGTTTGGTTGTTAGGTGATGGACATTGTATGCGAAATCAAATGTTACAATTGTGTGCTTCCAGGAAAGAGAAACCTGAAAATTCAAAAATAAATTATAAAAGTGGAAGCATTGAAACGCTAAAACGAATGGTTGATTTGGGTCACGGCATGACCATTCTCCCTTGGCTTGCAATTTCTACCTTAACTGCAAAACAGCAATTGGCAGTCCGTTATTTTCGCACACCAGAACCGGTTCGGGAAATAAGTATTGTAACACACAGAGCACAATTGAAAAAAGCGCTCATTGAAAAATTGGCTTTGACAATTCTTAACACAATTCCACCCCAATTAAAACGCAATCATAAACAAGAAGTATTATCGATTTCTTAAATTGCAACATGAAAAACATAAGATTAAAAGTATTCGCAATCCTAATAACAACAGCTGCATTTTTTGTGGCAATGAAAAGGAGTTTTAGTAATCCTCCTGCTAAAAATTCTTTTCGTATTGAACAAAAAACGCACGATAAAGTAAAGGTAGCGTACAATCAAAAATTTTCAGGAATACAAAATAAATTGACTGCTATGGGAGTAGATACTTCCAGTATAGAAATATTCATCAGGGGATTTAAAGATGAAGAACTTTTGGAAGTATGGGTAAAATCAAAGAAAAATGCGGCTTACCAGCTTTATGAAACTTACCCCATTTGTAAACGCTCTGGTTACCTTGGTCCAAAACGTTGTCAGGGTGATTTTCAAGTGCCTGAAGGATTTTATCATGTCAGTGTGTTTAATCCATACAGTAAGTTTTTGTTGTCATTGGGCGTAAGTTACCCAAATGCGTCAGATATTTATTTTGGATGCAAAGGTGATAAGGGTGGCGCTATTATGATTCACGGAAGTTGTTGTACTGTTGGTTGTATTCCAATTACTGATGATAAAATCAGTGAGTTATATGTGCTTGCGGTAGAAGCAAGGAATGCGGGACAGATTACTATTCCGATTCATATTTTCCCGACAAATATAACACCTGAAAAATTTGCTGATATTAAGAAGAGATATCCTGACGAAGCAACGCATATCTTTTGGGATAATTTAAAGGAAGGTTTTGATATGTTTGAAACAAGTAAATTGGTTCCTACTGTTTCTATTGATGCCAAGGGGAAGTATTTATTTAAATGAGTTTGAAATCTGGTAATTTCTCATCAGTAAGCCTTAAAGGAAACTGAAGAATTTATTTTTTCTTGAATGGGAAAAGTTAGTATCGAAAGAAAAAAGACTTGTCAGCAATGCAATACCGCATTCTCCTGTTACACTGAAAACTGTTGGTGTGCTGAACTTCCACTGATCATGCCACTCGAAAAAGGGAAAGATTGTATTTGTCCGAAATGCCTTGAAGCAACTATTCAGCAAAAACTAAAAATTTCAAAACAATAAACCTTTGAATAGGAACACAGTTAGTACGATGATGTAATTCTTATTACGAATTTCGTTTTATGTTGAAAAGCCCCATTTACGGTTACTTATTAATTGCATTGAGTTTCGGAGCATTGCTGTTGATTCAAAATCAGCTCGATTTAATTTCCCTGCTAATTATTGCTGCGTTTACAACTACAACTTTGTTTTTTATTTATAAGGAAAATAATAAATTATCAGAACTGTTCTTTTTGATTTTAATGTTTGCCGCTTCCTTTTTCCTATGGGCATTTATTGAATTGAAAATTCAAAATTGGCTTATTGGAGATAATCAAATTACGTACAACAGCGTCGTTATCGCTTATGGAATACTGATCGCCAGTTCTTTTTTGGTTTCAATTGGCTCCACTTTTCTTTATTTTAAGAAAATGCAACGCGATAATAGATTTGAAATCGGAAGCATTGCCGTTCATCTTTTCGGAACGATGGTATTGATTTTTACAAAGATTCAGTTTTGAGGAATTGCTAATCTTGTAATCTTGTAATCT